>JAQGKX010000173.1 GCA_028289885.1 Sphingomonadales bacterium | reverse complement strand
TTCACCGCACATTCGGCGATCTACGCCGACATGAACCGGTGGGCCGCTCCGCAAAATGACTGACATCGTGGAGAAGATCGTGGGAGATAGTCCGACCGAAATCGCCACCGCTTTCCTTAAAGCTGTGGAATCCGGTGACGAAGCAACCATCGACTCGTTGCAGGCGCCCGATTGCACATGGTGGATTTTGGGGCGAGGCATCATCAGCCGCGCCGATTACATCGCAGATGTGAAGTCGATGCTGCTGACCGCCGAGACCCGCGCCGTACGTATCATTGGTACGATTGCAGAAGGCGACAGTGTCGCACTGGAAATCAAATCTGAAATGAAGTTCGGAGAGCATGTTTATCGCAACGACTATCACGATATTTTCGTGGTCCGCGACGGCCTGATCGTCCACGGCCGTGAATATTTCGACACGGCGGCGGTGCAGGCATTCCAGTTGAGCCTGAGCGGCGCGCAGGCCTGATCGACGGCAGCTGAAACTCAGGCTGGTTCGCGCTCCGCCGCCCGCGCCCTGGCCGTCGCGACCAATGTGTAGAGGGCCGCATTATACGTGGTCATCTGCTCCATCGTCAGGTCACGATATGGGGTCATCGGACAAAGTGAATCCACCACGTCCCAATAGGGTTCGATCCGCTCCAGCACATCGCTGACCGACCCGCACGCGACCAGCGCCTCGACCATCGCGTCGGATACATTGCCGATAACCGACGACACGTCGCCATGTTCGCCCAGCGCCAACTGACAGGCGCGAGCCTCGTCGCCAAAGCCGATGGCCTCGAAGAAGGGTTCATATTCCTTATAGCCCGAATAGGCGGCCACGGTAGCGCGGCTGTCGTCGATCGCCTGTTGCTTGTCGTCGTTGATCGCAATCCACGGCCAGGCATTTATCTCCACGTCCGCCCGCGCACGACCGTGTCTGGAAAGCGCTGCTTCGATAAAGGGCAGTTTCGTCTTGGCATAATCGGCCGACCACAAGGCGTGGACCATCAAACCGTCGCCGACTTCGAGCGCCAGTTCGGTCATCTTGTCCTGCAGCGCCGCGATCCAGATTGGGATATGTTCACGCACTGGCGGTGCCGTAATCATCATTTCGCCGAAATCGGCGCTGAAATACTCGCCCTTGATCGGGTCCAGTCCCTTGTGCGCGTTGGCGATCACATACCGCACGACCTTCACCGTCTCGCGCAAATGGCTGAGCAATTTGCGCTGCGGTTCGCCATACATTTCGGTAACACAGCTGTGGATGCTGCTGCCTAGCCCAAGAATGAAACGCCCATCGCTGATCCGGTCCACATCCATCGCCGCATAGGCGGTTTCCAGCGGACTGCGCGTACCGGCAATGGCGATGCCGGTACTAACCTTCAGCGTCGTCGTGACCGCCGCCGTCGCCGCCATTGGCACGAAGGGTGGGCCGTATATTTGCAGGGAGAAACAGCCCTCGAACCCGGTCTGCTCCATCTGCTGACCAATGCCAGCCATGATCGGGGCATTCAGCGTCGGCATAATCGCCCACCAGCGGCGATCACCGCCGACGGCATTGGTCAGTCTGCCGTTCGTCAAAACTGGAAAAGCTCTTTCCGCAAGCCGATGATGTCGCTGCAATCCGCACTCACGTCGTCGCGATAAGCGAAGTCACCCGCGTCCTGCCGATTGGCGATGTCCATCATCAGCAAACGGTAACGCTGGCCCGGCACATCGAATTTGGAATGAATGTCCTTGCGCTTGGTATCGCGCATATAGCGCGGGCTCTGCGGCGAGGTCATGCTGCTGTCCTGCCGCGAAACCATGTAGCTCGCCTTTGGCATGACATGACCGAACAGCTTGCCCGCGTTCGAGGTGTTCATCGCATAGTCGAGCCGCGTACGGTCGCGCGTTTCGGGAACGCATGGGTGGAACAGCGGCACATCATCGCCCGGCGTGAAGCGACCATAAGCAATCGCGCAATGGCTTCGCAAATAGATGCGGATGACCTGCCGGATGTTCTGTGTCGGCTGTTTGATGCCGCTGAAGAACTTCATCACCGGTGCGACCGATTTGCCCGTGCAGGTGCGGACCATCGTTATGGTTTCGCTGTCGTAGAACGTCTCGATCGTCTCGCTTTCCGATTTTTCGTCGCCGGTGATGTTGGCGTGCAGGAAATCGGCATGGGTCAGGTCGATGAGGTTCTCGAGGCTGATCGGTGCCGAACAGTCGAACCGCACCGTTCCGATCATATGACCGGGCAGGCCGCCTTTCGGGGGCAGGAAAGGCAGGCTCGGCAAGTGCCGGGGATCGGCGGCTTCGGGACGACCGAACCAGCCCCAGACATAGCCGTAATGCTCCATCACCGGATAGCGACCGCGCGCGTCGGTGTGCGGGCCGTGGTCGCGGGTGATGCGCTCGTTCGGGTGAAATTCGGATGCGACGGCCACGCCATTCTCACGCCACAGGAAGAACGGTTCCGAGTAAATCGCGCGGCGCACCGGGGTTTTGCCGACGCCGGTCGAATGGGCCAGCGGAAACCATGCGTCGCGCATGACCAGATTGTGCGGCACCCAATGGTTGATCGCGTTCATCGACACCGGGCCGCTGCCGCCGGTCGTTGGCGTCGTGTCCTGCGTGTCGATGGGCCGGTCCTGGACTTCAAGCATGGTCGTATCCTTATGCGGCAACATTGTGGGATGTGATTTCGGAATGCATTTCCTTGCGCAGGTCTTCACCGTGCAGCGAAACCGACGGCTTGGTGTTCCGCAAGCGCGTGCCGTCCACCGAATGGAGTACGCTGAACGGGTTGGAGCCGCGCAAAACCGCGCCACGCAGGCTGGAGGATCGATCGCCTAGCGCCGCCTTCCAGCGGATTGCCGTCACGCCGCGCGCCGCAGGAACAGGGGCCATCACGGCGTGAAGAAGGATCTTCATGTCCGCGTCGCGCAACGTCAGTTTCGTTTCACCGGTGTCCGGATGCGTTTGCGTGAGCAGGGTTAGCGGGAAGTCGCTGCTGAATGACGAAGGCCAGTGCAGGCCCTTCCACTGGCAGGATCGCTCCATCGCCAGCACGCCGTCCTGATCGCGCAATTCCGACATGAGATATGGCGTGAACGATACTCCGCGGATCGCGATGACCAATCCCGGATCGTCGTAAAGCGCGTCGAGATAGGCCTGATGGCTCAGGCTGACATGAGCCGTGCCCTCAAAACTGTAAGGCTGATCGTTCGAGGTCGGGGCAGGGGCATTGCCATTCAGGGCAACGCGGACGAATCCGCCCTGCTCAACCACGCCGAACGCGCGCGCCTTGTAGGTTGGCGGGAATTTCTCCTGCCCCTTCATGTTCGGGATTTCCTTCAGGCGACCGGTTTCCCCGTCGTAACTCCATCCGTGGTAGCCGCATTGTATCCAGCCATTGTCGCGGATGCAGCCCAGCGACAGTGGTGCGCGGCGGTGCGGGCAGCGATCCTCGAGCGCGCGGACAATACCCTGCGTGTCGCGCCACAACACGACCGGCTGGTCGCCGATATCCACCGACAGCGGCTTCTTGCCGGTCACCTCGTCCGACAGGGCGACCGCCCACCAGACATTATCCTGAGTCGTGTCGTTCACGATGCATCCTCTCGGGCATTAAATTGACACACGACAATTTAACTGTCAATCCACGCACCATGCAAGATGACATTTCGGTTGCTCAGGCACCTGCCCGTCGGCGGGGGCGCCCGGCCCAGAACGCCTCGCACGCGGTTGACGAGGGCGTTCTGCTGTCGCTCGCTTTCCAGACGTTTGCCGAGCGCGGCTATGAAGGCACGACCCTGCGCGAACTGGCCAAGCAACTTGGTGTCAGTCACAATCTGATAAACGTGCGTTTCGGTAAAAAGGCCGACCTTTGGAAATGTGCGGTCGACTGGCGGCTCGGTCGGGCGTCCTCTTTCGTGACGGTTGCGTTCGACGCCGATGCTGGCGCCGAGGCGCGACTACGCTCGCTCGTCCATTTGTTTTGCGTTTGGGCGACCGAACACACCGACATCGTTGCGCTCACCCATGTCGAGGGATATCGCAGCAGCTGGCGGCTGGACTATATCGTCCAGCACTTCATCCTGCCGTTCAAGGAGCGCCTCGACGCCCTGATTGCCGACGTTGCCGCGACCCGGCCTGTGTCGGCACTTTCGACGCCCGCGCTGATGGCGATGCTGGTGCAGGGGGTTGGCTTTTTCTTCGGCTCCACCCCTCTGCAGAATCGCCTCGGAGCCGGTTCCGAAGTCGCACCGGTCAACGCCGAAAAACAGGCCGCATTGATGGCCGATTTCCTTCTGGCAGGACTGCTCCCCGTTCAGCCGTAGAACAGCTCTGCAATCCCCTGGGTATAGGCGATGCTCTTTTCCTCGCTCAGCCCGTAATGGGGAATGACCGGCGTGATGGCGTCGGCATTGGCCGACCGGGCCGCAACGCGTGCGCGGACTTCATCGGCCGTTCCGACGACGGCAATGCTTTCCACCATCGCATCGCTGCACGCTGCGGCCATCGCTACAAAGTCGTCGCGCGCGAATGCATCCTGGATCGCGGCGGCTTCACGACCGAAGCCGATTTCCTGAAAATAGCGCAGATATTGGGGATTCTGGCTGTAATAAGCGACATTGGCGCGGCTGTCTTCGATCGCTTCGCGCCGGTCGTTCGATATCGCCACGAAGATTGACAGGTTCAGTGTCAGTTCGCCGCGTGACCGTCCGGCCTTCACCAGACCCGCCTTGATGTTGGACTGAACCTGATTGGCGATCCAGCTATCGTTCCAAAGTGGATGACCCAGCAGTCCGTCGGCAATCTCGCCTGCCTGCGCACAGGCTTTCTCGAACACGGCTGGCAGGTAGATCGGAATAGCGGAACGGAGCGCAGGCCCGAGCAACCGGAAATGCGACAGGTCGAGATGATGATACTCACCCTTCAACTCCGCCAGTTCGCCGGTGTGTCCCCTGGCAACGACCGCGCGGATCATGCCGACAATCTCGCGCATATGGGCAAGCGGCTTGCCGTAAGTGCTGCCGAACGATCCTTCGATCTGGCTCTCTGCGCTCGATCCGAGCCCGAGCACCATGCGGCCGTCGCTTATGCGATCCAGGTCGATCGCGCTGCACGCGGTTTCGAGCGGGCTGCGGACGAAGGCGAGCGCGATCCCGCTGCCGAGTTTCAGGCGCTCAGTGACGGTTGCGGCAGCAGCGAGCGTACCGAAGGGCGCACCGAAAATCTGCGGTGCCCAGATGCCCTCGACACCCGCAGCTTCGTAGCTTTTGACAAGCGCCACCAACGGAGCCTGCGCCATCGGCGTAACCTGTGCCCAGACCGGTTTCGCCGTTCCCATCAATCCTCGGGAGCGATGACGACGCGCATGCCGGAAAGCGCGTCGGTCATCTGCAACTGGCAAGACAGACGCGAACGTTCGGTGCGGTGCGTGGAGCCGTCGAGCAGGTCGTCCTCGTCCGCCGATACCGCAGGCAGCAGGTCGGCAAAATCAGGATCGACATAGACGTGGCAGGTCGCGCACGACAGGCAACCGCCACAGAGCGCAAGCAGTTCGTCGATGCCGCCGTCGCGAATGGCTTCCATGATGGACGCTCCATCGCTGGCCTGCACTGTGTGTTCGTTGCCTTCGCGCGTCATGACGATCAGTTCGGCCATCTTCATTCCCTGGATAATTTGGTATCAGAAACCCCCGCTCGAGTACGACCGGCGGTCCGGCACCTTCCAAAAGAAAGGCTCAGCGCACTTCGGGCTGGACCGGAAAGCGGTCGAAGTAAAATCCGAACCGGCTGCGTATCTCGTCGGCGGTGATGCCGAAATCACGTTCGAGATTGTAAGCGATCTTGCCCTTGTGACCACCGTCACTTGCAGCGAGATAGGCGTGGAGTTCGGCCAGTGTTGCGTCGGTCAGCGGCAGGTCGGCAACCCGGTAAATCTCGCGCAGCACCGTGTCCGCATCTTTCGTCCACTGATGGAAATAGACGTCGATCGTCTGGTCCGGCGGCAGGATGTCCCGGTCGCGCACGCAGGCGCGGAGCAGCCGTTCGTAACGGTCGATCCAGTAGTTCTTCGGCTCCTCCGGATCGACGCGCTTTCGCAGCACGCGCGCAGCATAAAGCGCCATCGTCATTGCCGACCGGATCGAACCTACCGGATCGCGATGCGTAATCACGAACGTGGCGTCGGGGAAAACGCGGTAGAGCGCCGGCAATTGTTCCATATGCTGCGGGCATTTGATTACCCAGCGATTGGGACCGCGCAGGAACGTCAGCACCTGCAATCCCTTTTTCAGATAGGCATAGGTGCCAGCCTGATCGTGGCTGAGATAATAATCGCGCCAGCGCGGCACATAGGCCAGCCATTCAAGCAGATAAGACGAGAAATCGACAGCCTGAAGCTCGATGTCCTCGCTGATATGATCCGCCGAAAATTCGTGCATGATCGCCATGTGCGGCAACAGCGTTTCATATCCGGCCCATCCCTGATCGGCCCGCGTCCAGCGCGGATTTGCGTCTTCGGGGGTCGGCGCGTCTTCCGCCGTCGGAACCGGCGCGATGGCTTCCCACCATGGCAGCGACCGCAACCGCGTATCGGCGCTCAGCAGGCCCAGCAGGTGGGTCGTTCCCGACCGGGGGAGGCCCGCAACGATGATCGGCCGTTCGATCTGGATGTCCAGAATCTCAGGATGTTGTTTAACGATATCCCCGATCCGCAGCCGCGTATTCGCATAACGCACCATCATCTGGAACAGGTTTACCCGCGTGACCGACGAAGCATTGGCGTCCTCCTCGACTGCCTGACACCAGACATCGAGCCGTTCGCGAAAGTCATCTGCACCGAAATCCGATAGTCCGGTCTCGGCCATCGCTGCCTCCAATATGGCGCCCTGCGTAAAGCTGAGCGACACGGAGGCAGTCGCATCGAGCGCCGCCTGTTGGGCAGGCGTGATGACCGGATCGCGCAGATCGGTGATGTCGATGACCATATAATCTCTCCTGCGCCTCGATCAGGCACTTACGCCTGGATTGCGACTTATCAGGTGGTCCGCACTTATCTCTGGGTAGGAGTTTGTGCCCGCGCAGCCGTTAGTGCGAGAAATAAAGCGGTTGCGGACGCCAACAATTTGGTCGCCGTGCCGACAATCATAAACTGGAGCGGAACTGATGGCGGAAAACCTGTTCGACCTGACTGGCAAAACTGCCCTGATAACCGGCGGCAACTCGGGCATCGGCTTCGGTTTTGCACGCGGACTTGCGCGGGCGGGCGCAGATGTCGTGATCTGGGGGCGGCGCGCCGACCGGAACGAGGAAGCGGCCGAAAAGCTGCGAGCCTATGGCGGGCGCGTTTTCGCCGATGCAGTCGACGTGACCGATGAGAGCGCAATCGTTGCCGGGGTAGCGCGCGCTATTGCCGCATTCGGTCGCCTCGACACGGTCGTTGCCAACGCTGGCATCGCCACACAGGCGCCTTTTGCAGCGATGGATTCGGCGACCTATCACGGCCTGCTCGACGTCAATCTTCATGGCGCGGTCTTCGTGTTACGAGAGGCTGCGCGGCACATGATCGCCCGCGCGGAGGCGGGCGATCGCGGCGGTTCGCTGATCCTGTGCGGCAGCGGGTCGATCTTTCAGGGCGTACCGACGATGGCGCACTATGGCCTTGCCAAGGGTGCGCTCAATTCGCTGTCGAAGGCGCTGGCAGCCGAACTCGGCCCGCACGGAATCCGCAGCAACGTCATCGCACCGGGATTTATCCAGACTGAAATGACGCTGGCCGACCCCGACATCGGCGCTGCCATTACGAAAATGGTAGAGGAAAAGACGCCACTGGGTCGCGCCGGCTGGCCTGAGGATCTGGAAGGAGCCGTTGTTTATCTGGCGAGCGATATGTCGCGCTATCACACCGGAGACACGCTGGTGATCGACGGCGGCAAGCTGTCCGCCAACTGAATGGATACCCACCGCCCGACAGGGTGCGCGGGGTTTTACGGCTCATAGCTTTCGCTTCAGGAGCATAGGGACCGAACGGCAGGATGCATCCGTGTCAAGCTGGAGCGGACTTGGGTCAATGCCCTACCGCTTCCTCGCCTCCGCCGAACAGGGAGAATGAAATGACCGATCCGGTCGACGTTGTAATCATCGGTGCCGGTCATAACGGCTTGGCGGCGGCGGGATATCTGTCGCGCGCGGGGAAGAGCGTCGTCGTGGTCGAACGCATGGCAAAGGTTGGCGGCATGACCAGCGCGGGCTATATGATCCCTGAGGCT
>JAQGKX010000113.1 GCA_028289885.1 Sphingomonadales bacterium | reverse complement strand
CCTGCAGTCCATATACCATCAGGCACCAAGTCTGTTACAAGCCCCAACTCAACTTCAACCAAATTGTAGAAAGATCGAAATGTCCGACGAATTCTACCGCATGAAGCGGCTGCCGCCCTATGTCATCGCCGAAGTGAATGCGATGCGGGCAGCGGCGCGCGCGGGCGGAGAGGACATTATCGATCTCGGCATGGGCAATCCCGACCTGCCGCCTCCGCAGCACGTCATCGACAAATTATGCGAGGTCGCGCGCAAGCCCGATGCCCACGGCTATTCGGCATCGAAGGGAATTCCCGGACTGCGCAAGGCTCAGGCCAATTATTACAAGCGGCGTTTCGGGGTGGATGTCGATCCCGATACCGAAGTCGTGGTGACGATGGGGTCAAAGGAGGGGCTGGCCAGCCTCGCCACCGCGATTACCGCGCCCGGCGATGTCGTGCTGGCACCGAACCCGAGCTATCCGATCCACACCTTCGGTTTCATCATTGCGGGTGCGACGATCCGCAGCGTGCCGACGACTCCGGACGAGCGTTATTTCGACAGTCTCGAACGGGCCATGCAATACACCGTGCCGCGCCCGAGCGTGCTGGTCGTCAACTATCCGTCGAACCCGACGGCAGAGACGGTCGACCTCGCCTTCTACGAACGGCTCGTGGCGTGGGCGAAGGATGCTGGGGTCTGGATCATCAGCGACCTTGCCTATTCCGAACTTTATTACGACGGCAATCCGACGGTCTCGATCCTTCAGGTCAAGGGTGCCAAGGACGTCGCGATCGAGTTCACGTCGCTGTCGAAAACCTATTCGATGGCAGGCTGGCGGATCGGTTTTGCGGTCGGCAATCAAAAGCTGATTGCGGCAATGACGCGGGTGAAGTCGTATCTCGACTATGGTGCGTTCACGCCGATCCAGGCCGCCGCCTGTGCCGCGCTGAATGGTCCGCAGGATATCGTCGCGACCAACCGCGCGCTGTATCACAAGCGCCGCGACGTCCTCGTGGACAGCTTTGGTCGTGCCGGGTGGGACATCCCGGCCCCGAGCGCATCGATGTTCTGCTGGGCACCCCTGCCACCTGCGCTCGCGCATCTCGGGTCGCTGGAGTTCACCAAGCAGTTGCTGACCCATGCCGGGGTCGCGGTCGCGCCGGGCGTCGGCTATGGCGAGGACGGCGAGGGGTTCGTGCGGATCGCAATGGTTGAGAACGAGCAGCGCATCCGGCAGGCGGCGCGCAATGTGAAGAAATATCTGGCGAGCATGGGCGTCAACGCTGGCGCGAACATGGGGTGATGCGGTCCGAAGCCGTCGTCTCCGCGCGGGGACGATGGCTTTGGCTTTTTGCGATGGTTGAACGAACGCGTGGAGCGGTTCACAATCGCGGTATTCGAAGAAAGATTTACCCGCGCATGATGACCGTAATGGCACCCGCAGTCTCTGATATCGCCCATACCATCCAGCTTTCGGTCGCGCCGGTGTTCTTGCTGGCGGGTATTGGTGGGTTCATCAACGTGATCGCGGGGCGGCTGAACCGGGTCGTCGATCGGTCGCGTTTGCTGGAGACGCTGCATTCCGGGTCGAGCGGGACCGAACATGAGCGCCATGTCTGGGAACTGCGACTCCTCGACCGTCGGATCAAGCTGGCGTCCAACGCCATATTCCTATGTGTCGCCAGTGCGCTTGCGGTTTGCGTGGTCGTCACTTTGTTGTTCGTCGCCGAAATGGCGCATCTGAAATACGGGACAAGCGTATCGTTGCTGTTCATGCTGGCCATGGTCCTCCTTGCCGCAGGGCTGGTCCTGTTCCTCATCGAAACGCGCGTCGCGGTCAGCGGAATCCGCGTCCGCGAACATCTGCTCGAACTCGACAGGCGAGAGCGGCGTGGCCGGTTCAGGCTCTGACGCCCTGAACCATGGCCATTGTCCGCCTTTCGCTTTCAGATTTCCGTTCCTATCCCGATGCCCTGATCGATGTCGGACAGGGTATCGTCGTGCTGACCGGTGACAATGGCGCGGGCAAGACCAACATCCTCGAGGCGGTGTCGCTATTCGCACCGGGGCGCGGCCTGCGCGGTAATCCATTTCGTGACATGGCGCGCAGCGACGGCGGCGGCGGTTTCTCGGTTGCCGCGCGCCTGATACCCGCGATCGGTGAAGCGCCCGTCGATCTCGGCACGGGCAGCGAGGGCGCAGCACCCGACCGGCGGGTCGTCCGGATCAATGGCGCGACGTCCCCCTCCACGGCTTTAAGCGAATGGCTGTCGCTGGTTTGGCTGACCCCCGCGATGGACCGGTTGTTCGCCGACACTGCGGGCGAGCGGCGGCGGTTTCTCGATCGGCTGGTACTGGCGCGGAACCCGACACATGCGCATCACGCCACCCGTTACGACGCGGCAATGCGCCAGCGGAACAGGCTGCTGGCCGATGAGGCATCCGACGGCGACTGGCTGACCGCATTGGAAGGCGCGATGGTCGAACATGGCGTTGCGCTGGCAACGGCGCGCCGGGCGCTGGTGGACGCCCTGGGCGCGCGGATTGCCGGGGAGGCGGCGGGGCCATTCGCGCGGGCGGGGTTGAAGCTTGAAGGCTGGGCCTCAGAGGAAGATTTTAAGCGCGATCTGCGAGACGGGCGAACGCGCGACGCTGCGGCAGGGCGGACGCTCACCGGTCCTCACCGCCAAGACCTGCTCGTCACGCATCTCGACAAAGCACAGGCGGCGGCACGCTGCTCGACGGGAGAACAGAAAGCATTGCTGATCGGCATCGTGCTTGCCCATGCCGACCTGGTGGCCGAAGCAGTCGGTCGCGCGCCGATCCTGTTGCTCGATGAGGTGGCCGCGCATCTTGACCCGGCGCGCCGTGCGGCGCTGTTCGAACGGATTGCGGCTGCAGGATATCAGGCGTGGCTCACCGGCACCGAGGCGGTGCTTTTCGAAGCGGTGCCAGAACAGGCGACGTGGTTGCGCGTCGCCGCCGGATCAGTGACCGCAGACGACTGACCCGCTGCCTTTGTTGACCACGGTGCAGGCGGGTTTGCCCGATACGGTGATCGACCCGCTGCCACTCGCGTTGATATTTGCCGAACGCCGGGCGGTCGTCCTGACGACAGCCGCGCCGTCAGTGACAAGCTTCAGGTCGCTCACGGCGAGCAGGCTGGCGTCCAGAGTTGCCGCACCCCTGACCCCGGCCTGAAACTGCGCGGCCTTGCCCGAAACCGTCAAATTCCCGGCACCGACCACGCCGATATCCAGCGTGTCGGCCTCCATCGATCCGATCGTCAGCGAACCCGATCCTTCCTGCGCGACATTGACCGATGCACCGCGCATCCGATCGATCCTGACCACCGACGCGCCGCTCGAACTCGCGCTGCGAAGTTCGGCTGTCGTAAGACGGATCGTCACCGGGCCGACATTGTCATTGTCTTTTTCGCTGCCCCAGACATTGTGATTGGCACGGACGAACAGAGTCTGGCCTTGCGAAAGGACGGTCGTGCGGTCGATTGCCTTTTCAGACCCGGAAATGCGCGCCGACGGTCCGCGACCCGTCACGATCTCGACGAGAAAATTGCCCTCAATGCGAACGCGATCGAACTGGGTGATGGTCAGTGATTTTTCGTTGGCGAGGGCGGGCGCAGTGACCAGCGCGAGCAGCAGGGCGATGTATTTCATGGCGCTCACCTTGCACGCCGTCTGCTGCTCTCGCAAGCTCATGGTACGCAGCGCGCATCGCCCGATCCGACCTTCGATATCTGGCAGTTCGTGGTGCCCTTCACGGTAACGTTGCCCGATCCCGCGATCGAGATGGCTGCGCGAACGCGCGCACCGACCTGCGCATTGCCAGAGCCACTGAGCGAGATCCTGGCGACCTGACCGGTGAGATTGGCGGCCCGAATGTTCCCCGAACCACCGATAGACAGGCTGACATCGCGCGTGACGCCCGCCGCCGAAAGGTCACCAGACCCCGCCAGGTCAAGTGTAAGGGTCGGCACGCGCACATTGGCAAGCAGCAGTTTCCCGGAACCCGCAACGTTCCCCCTGAAGGCGGTCCCGCCGACGTAATCGACCAGCATATTGCCCGAACCTGCCAGCGTCGCGGCGCTGATCCCTGGTGTTATCACCGTGATGACCGCGCCGCGTGAACTGCTCCAGCCCATGTGCCAGCCACTGCGTTTGCGGCTGATCTTCAGGCGGTCGCCTTCGACGTGAATATCGAGCCGGTCGAGCACTTCGGAAGGTCCGGTCGCCGTGACCCGCACCTGATTTCCGCGCGCGACATGGACGTTGTCCGAACCCGCGAGTTCTACCGCGCTGAAACCCGGCACGGGAAAATTGCGTGGGCCTTCGTTGGCGGCTTCGGCATGGCTGCCATACGCTGCGAGCAGGACGAGAGGAGCGAGCAAAACGGGGTAGCGCATATCAAGTCTCCGACTGTATTGCTCGTGTAATACAGTCGGTTTGGCATCGCTGCAACAAAAAAGGCGGGCCTTCCGACCCGCCTTCTTGTTTCAGCCGATGCTATGTTCAGGCAGCAGGGGCAGTCTTGTTATAAATTGCCGCCGAAGCGCGCAGGATTTCGAGCAGTTTCTCGAGCGCCTTCGGTTCGTCGAGCTGCTCCATCGCAGCCAGTTCGCGGGCGAGGCGGCTGGCCGCCGCTTCGAAAATCTGACGCTCGGAATAGCTCTGCTCGGGCTGGTCTTCGGCACGAAAAAGATCGCGGACCACTTCGGCAATCGACACAAGGTCGCCCGAATTGATCTTCGCTTCATATTCCTGTGCACGACGCGACCACATCGTCCGCTTGACGCGTGGCTTGCCCTTCAGCGTCTCAAGCGCTTCTTCCATCTGCTTGTTCGACGAAAGCTTGCGCATCCCAACGCTTTCGGCGTTGTTGGTCGGCACGCGCAGGGTCATGCGCTCTTTTTCAAAACGCAGTACATAGAGTTCGAGCGCCATCCCGGCGATTTCGGATTTCTGCAGTTCGATCACACGACCGACGCCGTGCTTTGGGTAAACGACATAATCGCCCACATCGAAAATCAGGACAGTGGCGGTGGCATTGGCAGCCATGTATTGCGACCTTTCTAGCGGTTACAGCGCGATGAATCGATGAGTGTGCCGCGCTGGATCGCGCGACAGTTCATCAATTATGGGCTGTTCCGATTGTGACACTCCGAAGGCTGGCGCAGGTGTTTTCCGCGCTGCTTGCGTTAAGCTTTAACAGATTCGCCACAAAAATGCCAGCGCGAGGTTTAATCTTGCGCGCGCCCTGTCTTTAATTCAGCGGCGACACGGGACGCATCGTCTCCACCTCGCGCGTATCGGGCTTGCGAATGGCCGGGTTCAGGCGTGCGATGCTGCACAGTCCGGCGATGACGGCAAGCCCGCAAGCGACGAACGCGGGGACCGACCCGCCGCCAAGACCGAGCGCAAGCAAGGCTGCCACCAGCGTTGCCCCGATCGTCTGCCCGCACAGGCGGATCGTCGAGATCAGGCCCCCGGCGGATGCCGCGCGCTCCTTGGGTGCCGATCCGATGATCAGCCGCGCGTTCGGCGACATGAACAGGCCGAACCCCGCCCCGCACAGCGACATGCGCCACGCCACGTCGATATAGGTTGGGTGGCCGGGCATGAACGCAATCAGGACCAGCGCCACGACGCCGATGGCCATGCCGATGCCGCCGAGCATGCCCGCCGGATATTTGTCGGAAAGCGTGCCAGCAAGGGGAGCCACGAACAAGGTCGTCAGGGGCCAGGGTGCCATCATCGCGCCCACTTGTTGCGGCGTGAACCCGTAAGTGTGTTCAAGCCGGAAAGGCATTGAGACAAGCAATGTCATAGACGCGATGAACACGGTGAAACCGCCGATCGCCGAGAGCGCGAGGACGGGTCTGGCGAGCAGGTCGACGGGCAGGACCGGTCGCGGCTCCTTCTTCTGGTTTCGGACGAGGACGACTGCAAAGCCGACGCCGATCGCCGTGATTGCCGCCGAAACCATCGGAGAACTGCCATGAACCGCGCTCTCCAGTCCGCCGATGAGCAGCCCGAATGTTGCCGCACACAGCAACGCCCCGGCAAAGTCGTAAGGCTCGTTACGGGGCGGCGGATTGGGCAGGAACGCGCCCAGCGCAAGCGACGCCAGCGCGAACGGCACCGCCGCTGCAAACAGCCACGGCCAGCTTGCGAAGGCGAGCAGGAAACCGCCGGCAGTCGGGGCCAGCGCGGCTGCGCTCGACACCACCACCGAGTTAAAGCCAAGTCCGCGTCCCAGCTTTTCGGGTGAATAGAGCGTGCGCAACATGGCCGACGTGACGCTCAGCACCGACGCAGCGCCGAGCGCCTGCAAGGCGCGAACGACGAGCAGGAAGGGCAAAGTATTGGCAAAGAACGCGAGCAGGCTGGCCGCCGCAAACAGCATCTGGCCGTATTGATAAAGCCGCCGCAGTCCAATGCGGTCGCCGATCGCGGACAGCGGCAACAGCGTCATCACCAGCACGAGCTGATACACGGTGATGATCAGCACCGCCGCCGACGCGTCGACGTTCAGATCGTGCGCGATGGTCGGCAACGCGACGTTGGCGATGCCGCCATCGAGGATGACCAGTGCCGTGCCGAAGGAAATACCGGCAATACCGGCGACGGACTGGAGGCGTTCGCGATTCATGGGCATGGCCTTTCGGCTTGGCGGTTGCGTCTCGCAAGGGCTGACAGAGACTTTTTAGTCGATTGCCCTCGTTGCAGCGCGCTTCTTTCAGCAAATCTCTGAAAAGGGGGCACATTCACTGAACCTTTGCCCGGCATGCGCGTCTAGCTTTGATCTATTGGAGCTTTTGCATGACCGACAACGCCAGCCGACGTGATTTGTTGATTGCCGCCGCCGCGACGGGGGCCGCCGCTGCTGCCACACCAGCCTTTGCACAGACAAATACGTCGCGTCCGGGTGTCGATCCGCAAACCAAATACCCGAGCCAGCCATTCGCCGAACAGCGCCAGAAATGGCCTGCACTACAGCGTGAGATGCAGCCAGTCCCCGATTGTGGCGAAAGGACGTATCGGGGGTCGGGAAAGCTGTTGGGGCGAAAGGCGCTCGTTACCGGTGGTGACTCCGGGATAGGCCGCGCCGCAGTGATCGCCTTTGCGCGTGAAGGCGCCGACGTTGCCATCAACTATTTCCCGACCGAGGAACCCGATGCGCAGGATGTCGCCAGGCTGCTCCGCGCGGAAGGGCACAAGATCGTCCTCATCCCCGGCGACCTGACCAAACAGGATTTCTGCCTGAAGCTGGTCGCCCGCGCCAATCAGGAACTCGGCGGGCTCGACATATTGGTCAATAATGCTGCGTATCAGCAGTCCAAGGCGTCGATCGACGAGATTAGTTTCGAGCAATTCGACCGCACGCTGAAAACCAATCTCTATGCGATGTTCTGGATTACCAAGACCGCGATCCCGTTGATGAAGCCCGGCGCGGCGATCATCAACACTGCTTCGGTGAATTCGTTCAGTCCCGAAAAGGAGATCCTCGATTACGCCACCACAAAAGGCGGAATCGCGATCTTTACCAAGGCGTTGGCAAAGCAGCTTTCGAAAAAGGGCATCCGCGTCAATGCGGTCGCACCGGGGCCGATCTGGACGCCATTGCAGGTCGCCGGTGGTCAGTTGCCGGGCGAGATGGCCAAGTTCGGACAGGACACGCCGCTGGGTCGTGCCGGACAACCCGCCGAACTCGCGCCGCTCTATGTCATGCTAGCGTCGGGCGAATTGAGCTATACCGACGGCAGCGTGTTGGGTGCGAATGGTGGCACCGGCATAAGCTGAAGCCCTATCCGAGCAACAGCCGCTCGTAGAAGCCGCCATAGCTGCGGTCAGGTGCCAGCAGGTGGATTTCGAGTATCCAGTGCCGCACTTTGCCCGCCGCATCCCGGTCGCGCATCGGCGTCGTGTTGCCAGGAAAAATCCACCTGAGATGCTTGTCCCCCGGCGATCGGGCATAGGGAAAAAACCCCACCACATGCCCCGCGATCTTGCCGCCGAACAGCCAGCCGCGTCGTTCGGCTTCGGCATGGGCAGCTTCATATAGCGCCGCACCGGTGATGTCGGGATCGGCCTCGAAGCGCGCCTTCACGGCGTCGAACACAATCGGCAGGTCGGCGCAGAGCCGGTGCTTTTCGGGATCGCTGCCGACAGCATAGCTTCTGCCGACATCGGCCTCCCACGTGCCGAAAACCGGGCCGAGATCGAGAAACACAATATCGTCCTCGGCGATCCTGCGATCGGGTGCGTCCTCGCCCGCGACGCAAAGCGTGTTGATCCCGGCGCGGATGACGCGGTCGTGCCAGTGATCGGTGACGCCGAAATCACGCGCGGCGATGGTGTAGATGTCGCGCTCGATTTCGAGTTCGGTCCGACCCGCTGCGATCAATCCGGCGTTCTCGATGGCATCCAGCAACGCCATGGCCTTGCTCTCTGCGGCCCGCAACGCGGTGAACTCGTCGTACACGCGCGTTTTAGGGACGGAATACATGACTTCATTCTACTTTGTGGACATATTCGAGCACTTCTCTGTCGCGTCGTACCGCGATACACCCGACTAACAAGCGGGGAAATTAATGGCTAGCCATGTCGCATCATTGATCGAGACTGACGCCGACGAGGGTTTCAGCTTGCCCGGCTGGACCTATTCCGACGCCGATTTTTTCTATGCCGAAATGCAAAAAGTCATCCGCCCGTCGTGGCAGATCGTCTGTCACCTGAGCGATGTTGCCGATCCGGGCGATTATCACACCCTTGAATACGCAGGCGAAAGCGTGATCGTCGTTCGCGGCGATGACCGCGTCGTCCGCGCCTTCACCAACGTGTGTCGCCATCGCGGATCGCGGCTGGTGGACGATGCGTCGGGGTGCCTGCGTAAGCTGGTCTGCCCTTATCATGCATGGACTTATGATCTGGATGGCGGGCTGACCGGCGTGCCCCTGAAAAGCACGTATCCGGGGCTGGACCAGAGCAAACATGGGCTGGTGCCGGTCGATCTGGAGATCTTCAAGGGATTCCTTTTCGTCCGGCTCGACGACGATGGCGGGCCGTCGGTCGCGCAGATGATGGCACCTTATCTCAATGACTTACTGCCGTACCGCTTCGAGGATTTGCGCGCATTGGGCCGGGTGACGTTGCGCGAGCGGCTGGTGAACTGGAAGAATATCGGCGATAATTATTCCGACGGCCTCCACATTGTCGTTGCCCACCCCGGTCTGAAACGACTGATGGGCAATGGCTATGGCGTCGAGGCCGCGCCGTTCGTCGATAAATTATGGGGTCCGATCTCGGTCGGGGAATCCCAGAATCCGTCCGAGCGCGCGTATCAGAAATTCCTTCCGCAGGTTCCGCACATGCCGCCCGAACGACAGAGATTTTGGACGTAT
>JAQGKX010000206.1 GCA_028289885.1 Sphingomonadales bacterium | reverse complement strand
CCCACAGCTCGACGCCTTCATGCCAGGTCGAATAGGTGCGCAGGAATTCCTGCACGCGTTCGGGCAGGCTCGCGATTTCAGCTTCAGAATAGACGCGGTCAATGCGCGAATCGAACTGCCAGATTATCGTACCTGCTGCCACCGCCTCGGTCAGGAAAACACCGATTCCGTGGATTGCACTCGGGCGAAGTTCGGTACCGACCAACATCATCGCGATGAATCCCTCCACTGCCGGATTGGCAGTCATTGCGCTCAAACGCATAACGTCGCATTTCGCTGCAAAAGCATATTGTGGATGTTTTGTAGCGGGTTAAGGGTGCGCTATTGGAGACCGCAATGACTGCCGACCTGCCCCATTCGGACGTTCATGCGCGGCTGAAAGCATCGCCAATCCACGGCGTCGGGGTGTTCGCAATCCGCGACATTCCTGTCGGCACGAGTATATTCGGAAATGACCGGCGCGCGATCAACTGGATGGATGCTGAAGTGCTGGATCAAGGGGGACTGACTAACGAAGAACGGCAGTTATACCTTGATTTTGGCGTTCGGAAGGGGGCGCTGATCGGGTGTCCGGAGAATTTCAACCTCCTGAGCGTTGGGTGGTACGTGAACCAGCCCGCGCCCGGCGAGACCGCCAACCTTATAGCCACCGAGCAGCTTGATATGATCGCCGTGCGTGACATTGCGGCGGGCGAGGAACTGACCATCAGCTATGCCGAATTCAGCGAACCTCAGCCGCAAATCGGGCGATAGCATTGTCGAGCGTCGGCATCCGCACCCCGCGCTTCGTTCCCAGCCCCGACCGCCGGGGGCGGGGGGCGACCCAGCCGAGCGACGAACCCGGAACCGCCGCGACGAGATGTTCCGACAGGCCGCAAGCGATCGCGATCCGGCGCGCAAATTCTGCCCATGATATTTCTTCGTCATTGGACAGGTGCCAGACCCCGCGCTCACCGTCGATGACGAGGTCGAGCAGATGCGCGACGAGATCGGGTACGAAAGTCGGTGTCACGAAATAATCGTCTGCTGCCTTGAAAACATCCCCCGCTCGCAATGTATTCCGGACAGCAACGGCAAAATTATGCGCATCGTGTGCTGAAAAGAATGCCGCTGTCCTGACCGTCAATCCCTGATCGACCGCCGCTTCGGCCTCCGCTTTGCTTTGACCGTACACCCCCAATGGGGCGGTGGGATCATCCTCGACATAAGGGGCGCCTTTCATCCCGTCGAACACGAGATCGCTCGAGATTCCGGTGTAATGGACTCCGTTAGACTGACAGGCCCGCGCGAGCAGGGCGGCTCCCAGCGTATTGATTTCGGTGCATTCCCTTGGGTGATCTTCGGCATCATCGACGCGAACCCAGCCGGTCGCATTGATGACTGCCCATGGACGGTATCGGGCCAGTGCTCGATCGATTGATGCGCCATCGGTGACATCCATGTCGGCGCGTTTGGTCAGGACAAAAGCCAGTCCGCGGTGACGGCAGGCATCTGCGATCGCGCGGCCAAGTGTGCCACTTCCCCCTGCGATCAACAGCGGTGCGCTGCCGGTTGCCTCGTCGAAGCGGGGAACGGGCCCCGCTATGGCGACGGGTGGGTGGACGAACCGTATGTCGCGTTTCCACCAGCCCGCGCCGTTGGCCGCTGGATGCGAGGGGGTGTCGTCGCTGCCGAGTTCGCGCAACAGTCCGACCATGGCGGTGGGCCTGAGCGCCCCCCCGCGGCTGTCGAAGGCACCACATTCATAGGGGCCGTTATCCTGAGTCAACAGGCTTGCCCAGTTACGGCTCCCACCTGCGGCCCAACTGGTGACTGCAACAACATCCACACCATCGGCACGCAAGCTGCGCGCGACCGCCCAGCCTTCCGCAGTCCAGCGCATCTGTTCCTCTCGGGTGCAGGCATTATGACATTCGGTGATGGCGACCGGCGTCCCGTAACGCTCCCAAGCCTCTTGCAACGCCCCGCGCACACCCCCCGGGGCAGGGTGCAGCACGCGGATCGCCTCGACATCGGCATAGTAGGCACCGCATTTATCGGCGGGATAGTGCTGGGTACGGTGATCGAGGAAACGGTCGCTCGTCAGGTAGTGGTTCACGCCGATGATGTCGGCAGGACAGGGGTCGTCGGCTATTGCGCGCAGGCGATCGCCAAAGCCCATTGCTGCCAGACGCTTCCAGAAAACATGGCCATGATCGACCATCCCGTTGAGCAGATCCCACGTCATCCAGCGCCGCGTGTTATCGAAGCCGCTCTGGTCCTTCAGTGACGCCGTTGCATAGGTCCGCCCAAGGTCCTCGGTCTGGACGAGGATCGCCGCCGGGTTGACCGCCCTGACCTCTCGCATGGCAAGCCGGGTCGCATCGATCTGGTTGAGCAGTGCCAGCCAGAACGACCGTTCGTCGCGATGATGCGGATACCAGTGGCCGTAGAGCGCCGAAAATCGCGCGGTGGTGAGCGGCTCGTTGACGGGGGTCCATTCATGCACCCACGGAAACCGGCGCACCGTTTCGCGCGCATGAGCGGCGAGACCGGGGGCGAAACTCGGTGACAGAAGGTTGGTTTCGGGCGGTCCACTGCCGTGATGGATCAGGCCGATGATCGGCCGGATACTCTGGGTGCGCAGCTCCGTCAGATCCTGCTTCACCTGCCGCCACCCACCCGGGTCGCGCGTCAGGCGCTCCCAGGAAACCGAGTAACGGAGCGCCGTCAGGCCAATACCGGCGGCTTGTTTGATGAAATCGGCATAGCTCGGTGCCAACGCGTGCGTAAATTGATCGCGATACTCGTCATTCACACGATTAACCGTGCATTCCAGCCCAGCCCATGACTGGAGACGATTGTTGGATGACGATGGAATACTCATATTCCTCACAATTGCGCAGCTTTTCAAAAGCGATCGACGGAAACTTGTCCGCCAATCCCAATAAGACTTTCACGTTTTTGGCCAGCAAACGACAGCCGGGCAATTATTTCTATCAATCGGAACACTCTCGTTAATGAAAGGTTCAAAGGTCTGTAAAATTTAGGTTAAATTAGCTGGAGACGTTGATGACTCAGGTGCGCACTCTGCTCAATTCCCGCTCTGGTGCCACTCAGGCATCGACACAAACGCTGGTCTGTTTCAGTCATCTTCGGTGGAATTTCGTTCACCAGCGCCCGCAGCATCTGATGACACATTTCGCCGAAACCCGGCGCGTGATATTCTGGGAAGAGCCGGTCTCCGCGCCCGAAGGAAATGCGCCGCTTCTCGATGTGTCGAATTGCCCGGTCAGCGGGGTGACGATCATGACGCCGCATCTGCCCGAAGGGCTAAGCGAGCAGCAACAGGTCGTCGCTCTCGGCGCGCTGCTCGATTCTATCCTCGCCAACGAAGCGCAACCGCCGGTTTGCTGGTATTACACGCCAATGATGCTGCCGTTTTCGCGCCACATCGACGCGGCGGTTGTCGTCTATGATTGCATGGACGAACTGTCGGCATTCCGGTTTGCGCCAGAAAATCTGCTGGTGTTGGAGCGCGAGTTGCTCGACCGGGCCGACCTCGTCTTCACGGGCGGGCAAAGCCTTTACGAAGCGAAGCGCAGTCGCCACTCATCGGTCCATTGTTTTCCTTCGAGCGTCGACAAGGCGCATTTCGCCAGGGCCCGCGCTCCACTGGAAACGCCGACGGATCAAATCGTCTCCGATGGGCCAGTGCTCGGATATTACGGCGTCATCGATGAACGGATCGACCTCTCGCTGATCGCCGAAGTCGCTCGTTCGCGGCCCCAGTGGCAATTCGTCATGGTCGGGCCGGTCGTCAAGATCGACATGGCCGACCTGCCCCGCAGCCCGAACATCCATTATGTCGGGGGGAAATCCTACGACCAGCTTCCATCCTATCTGAGTGGATGGGACGTTGCGCTGATGCCGTTCGCCATCAACGAATCGACGCGTTTCATCAGTCCGACAAAGACTCCCGAATATCTTGCTGGCGGAGTGCCCGTCGTTTCGACGCCCGTGACCGACGTCGTCGCCGGATATGGTGATCTGGCGCGGGTCCATATCGCCCGCACTGCCGAAGACTTTATCGCAGCGTGCGAAACAGCCATTGCACAGGCCGAGACCGGCGAGAGCCTCGATGAGGCCGACGAAGCCATCGAAGGCCTGAGCTGGAGAACGACGTTCCAGCAAATGAACGCGCGCATCGTCGCCGTTAAGCCCGATCGAAAAGCGGTTCACCCGATCTCGTCTGCATCGACGTGGGGCGAGGACAAGCGCGATTATTATGATTATCTGATCGTCGGCGCTGGTTTTGCGGGTGCCGTCATGGCCGAACGGCTTGCTGCCGATGGCGGCAAGCGCGTGCTCGTCGTCGATCGCCGTCCCCATATCGGCGGCAACGCCTTCGACCGGCGGGATGAGGCTGGGCTCCTGATCCATCAATATGGGCCTCACATCTTCCATACGAATTCGGTGGAAGTGAAAAACTATTTGTCGCAGTTTACCTCATGGCGTCCCTATGAGCATCGTGTGCTTGGTTCCGTGGACGGACATCTGGTGCCGATCCCTATCAATCGGACGACGATCAACACGTTGTACGGCCTCGACCTGAAGACCGACGACGAAGCGCAGGCGTGGCTCGCCGCTCGGGCCGAGCCGGTCGAAACGGTCGAAACTTCGGAGGACGTCGTCGTCTCGGCGGTGGGTCGCGAACTGTACCGGAAATTTTTCCAGGGCTATACGCGCAAGCAATGGGGGCTCGACCCGTCGGCGCTCGACAAGTCGGTGACGGCGCGGGTGCCGACGCGCGCGAATACCGACGACCGCTATTTCACCGACACGTTCCAGGCGATGCCGGCCAAGGGCTATACCGCGATGTTCACGCGGATGCTCGATCACCCTAATATCGATGTTCTGATCGGCACCGATTATCGCGAAATCCGCGACGCCTATGATTATGGGTCGTTGATCTTCACCGGCCCGATCGATGAATATTTCGGTTTCTGCTATGGGGCGCTACCGTATCGCTCGCTCAATTTCGTGCATGAAACGCTGAACCAAGAGTGGTTCCAGCCGGTCGCGACGGTCAATTATCCGTCGGAGGACGTGCCCTATACCCGCATCACCGAATATAAATATCTGACCGGCGATACGGGACCGCGCACCAGCCTGACCTATGAATATCCGAGTGCGAAGGGCGACCCCTATTACCCGATCCCGCGCCCGGAAAATCAGCGGCTGTTCAAACGCTATCAGGCGCTGGCCGACGCCGAGCCGAACGTGACGTTCGTTGGGCGACTGGCCACCTATCGCTATTACAATATGGACCAGGTCGTCGCGCAGGCGTTGACCACCTACCGAAAACTCAGTGCGGCGGCGCTGGTCGAGGACCGCATGTCGGTGCACGCCAGCGATGCTGCCTAGGGAGTCATGATCCGGTCGGCGATGTCGGACAGCGTTCGGCAGCCGAGTTGGGCCATCACATGTTCCAGCTCGGCGCGCAGGATATGAAGGACGTGCGCGACGCCCGCCGTTCCCGCCACCGCAAGAGCGTGGAATTGCGGGCGACCGATCAGGACCGCGTTCGCGCCGAGGCCGATCGCCTTGGCAATGTCGCTGCCCGACCGAATGCCGCTGTCGAGGAGTAAAGGCACTTTTCCGCCGACGGCTGCGACGATTGCGGGCATCATCTCCAGCGGCGAAGGCAGGCCATCAAGCACGCGCCCGCCGTGGTTGGAGACAATGATGCCGTCCGCGCCGTGATCGACCGCCATCCGTGCATCGTCGGGGGAGATGATCCCCTTGACCAGCAGCGGCAGCGCGGTGATCCCGCGCAGCCATGCAAGATCCTCCCAACGCGGCGCTGTATCGAGCAGGGGCGTACCGAACAGGACTTTGCCGCCAGGTAGAGCGGTCTGATGCCGCTTGGGCATGCCGCGAAGATTCGCCGCATCGACGTCCGGTGGCAGGATGAAGCTCGACTGCTTGATTGCGGCGTCGATGGTCAGGACGATTGCGCCATAACCGGCGGCTTCGGCGCGGCGGACGAGTTCGGCACTCCATTCGCGGTCTTCCCGCAGATAAAGCTGGAACCACAGGGGTGCCGCTTCAGTGCCGAGCGCCGTTGCCGCCTGTTGCGCCGCTTTTGCAATGTCCTCCAGCGGGATACTCGACAGCGTACTGACGATCATGCCGGTGCCGAGCGCCATCGCGGCGCGCACCGTGGCGAGTTCGCCGTCGGGGTGGGCAATCCGCTGATAGGCGAGCGGTGCGAGCAGTATTGGTGACTCTTGATGCCTGTCGAACAGATCGAGGCCAGTCCCGCCGCCGCGCAAATCGGAGAGCGCACGCGGCAGGAAACGCACGGCGTCGAACGCGCCGCGATTGGAGGACAGCGTCAGGTCGCGGTCGATCCCGGCTTGAATATGCTGCCATGATGCGGCGGGCAAATGCGCGACCGCGTGACGCTCATAGTCGGCCAGTGTCCGGAGATCGGGCGGGATGACAGTCAGTGGCGCCAGCGGGTTCACGTATTGGACCATTGGCGCAGTAAATTGTGGTAGACGTTGGTCAGCCCGTCGATCGAGGCGTGGCCGGGGTGATCGGTGCTCAGCGCCTGTATCGCGACGTCAAGATCGAACAATGTCCGCCGTTGCTGTTCGTCACGAACCAGACTTTGCGTCCAGAAAAACGCGGCGTAGCGAACGCCCGATGTCACCGGCGTGACGCGATGCAGGCTGTTGCCCGGATAGACGATCAAATGACCCGCTGGCAATTTTACCTGCCGCTCGCCGAACGGTTCGTCGATGACAAGTTCGCCGCCCTCATATTCATCCGGGTCACTGAGGAACAATGTCGCCGATATGTCGCTGCGGACGCGCAGTGCGGTGCCGGGAACGGGAAAAATGGCGCTGTCGACATGGCTGCCATAGGCACCGTTGTTCTCATACCGGTTGAATCGCGGCTGCAACACGTGGAGCGGCAATGCGCTGGCGATGAACAGCGGCGTCTGGCCTAGTCGATCGACGATCAGGTCGCCGAGCCGTTTTGCAGTCGGATGGTCGAGCGGCAGTTGATGATTATTCTTGACCGACGCGGCCAGATGCCCGGCGGTCCGGCTACCGTCCTCCCAAGGAGCTTCCGCCAGCAGATGCCTCGCCTCGGCAACCTCCTCGGGAGAAAGCAGGTCGGGTATCTGCAGCAGCATCACAATTATCCTGTGTTGACGGGCGGCGCGTCCGCCCCTGCACAAGCACAAAAAAGGGGGCGCGGCAAAAACGATCTGCTGCGCCCTCACATGGGAGAGAGCGTTAGAGCTTGTAGGTAAGCGTCAGGATTGCAGAGCGATCCTCGCCCGGCGTCGCCCAGCCATTGTTGCGGATGCGGGTAAAATACTGCTTGTTCGAGAAGTTCTTCACGTTGAGCTGCGCCGAAAACGCCCTCGTAATCTCGTACGAGAGGAAGGCGTTGTGGATGACATAGGCATCGCTCTTGAAGAACACCGTTGCCGGTGTGACGCCCGGCGCAGCAACCGGAGTTGCAGTGGTGTTGTTGAGCAGGAAGCTACCCTGATATGTCATGCCGTAACCGACCGACAGTCGGAATGGAAAGACGTAAGTGGTGAACAGGCTGCCCGAGTGTTTCGGCGTGTTGGTCAGCGGGTTGCCCTTGGTGCCGTCGAAAGCAATGCCACCGCCCGGCAGGTTGGCGGCCACGTTGCTCAACACCTTGCTTTTCAAATAGGTGTAATTGGCGTTGATCGACCAGTTCCTCAGGATGTTGCCCGAGGCTCCGACAGCGATACCATCGACGCGCGACTTCCCGTCTAGCTGTGCGTCGGGGACGTTAACGTCGAGAGAGGTTACCCGGTACTGATCGCGCTCGTTGCGGAACGCGGCGATGGTCAGCAGGACGCCGCTGGCGACTTCGGCCTTTGCGCCGATCTCGTAATTCTTGGCGCTCTCTGGCTTGACGTTGCAGGTCGAAATGATCGCGCCATTGACCCCAGACGTGGTGCATGATCCGTTGACGGCGGATTTCGACGGGGTCTTGGAATTGCCATACGCGACGTAGAGGCTGACTTCGGTGATGGGCTTGTAGACCGCGCCAACGCGGTACGAGAACAGATTGTCCTTGTTATACAGCCGGGTGGAAGGGATTATAGTACCCTGCGCGAGCGCGGTTCCCAAGGGATAGGCGTATGTTTCCGCAGCGGTCGATGTACGCGCAGCCCCGACGATCGTGTGCGACAGGAACGAACCACTGTTGCGCTCGTAGCGGATGCCGCCGTTCAATTCGAAATGGTCGGAGAATTTCAGCGTGTCGAACAGATAGGCGGCATAGTTGGTCGTTTCGCCGGTCTGGGTGCCGCTTGGGATAAAGTTGACCGGTCCGGCGTAGATGTTGCTGCCGTAAGCAAATCCTGCTGGGCCGGGCACGATATTGTTCGGGTTGCCAATCGAAATGAGCGGCAGGACAGGTGTCGTGCCATCGACATTGCGCGGCAAGGCACCGCTGGTCAGGTCGAACTTTTCCCATGTCGCTGCAAAACCGAGAACGGCAGTGTGCTCGATGCCGCCGGTGTTGAAAACCGCTTTGAGATCGGTCTGGTTGAAGCCCAACTGGTTGCTGGTATCGCGCACCGAGCCGCGCGGTCCGGACGGCGAATAATAGCCGGGAGGCGTCGTAAAGGTTGGCACCGTAGCGGTGGCGGCGGTGATGCAACTGCCTCCGGAAGGGGTCAGGTTGGTCGCGGCGACGCAATAAACGCCCTGCGGCGCACTGGCCACGCTATACTGGGTTACGTGCTGCCAGCGGGTCAGGTTGCGAACCGAGATTTTGTCGGTGAAATCATGTTCGAAGATAGCGGTCGCCTGGTCGACAGTGCTTTTCTGGGTGTCGAGGTTGCGATAGCCGAAATAATCGCTGTTATCGACGCCCGCGACCGGTCCATTGTTGGTGATGACGCCGACGGCGTTGGCTGTCTTGTAATAAGGTACGCCGTACTGCGGGATGTTATTATCTTTTTGATGCAGATATTGCAGTGTCAGCCGGGTCGGGGTTTCGATGCCGAAGGTAACTGAAGGCGCGATTCCCCAACGCTTGTAATCCTCGACGTCGCGACCGGGAACGTCGTTCTTGTGCACCATCGCGTTCAGGCGAACCGCGATCAGGTCGCTGACACGCTGGTTGGCGTCGATCGTGCCACGGAAATAATTGTCGGTGCCGATGCCTGCAGTGACGGTCGTCTGGCTACGCGCCGTCGGGCGTTTTGATACCAGGTTGATCGATCCGCCGACCGAACCAGATCCGCCGTAAACCGAATTGGCACCGTTGGTGACTTCGATCTGTTCGATGTTGAACGGGTCGGTGCGTGTGTATTGCGCGCTGTCCCGGACGCCGTCGGTCGTGATGTCGTTATTGGCCGAATAGCCGCGCAAATTGATGCTGTCGCCATAACCTCCGCCGCCTTCGCCCGCTCCGAAGGTGATGCCCGGAACTGTCGACAGAACGTCGCGCAGGGTCAGCAGATTCTGCTGTTCGATGACTTTGCTGGTAACCACCGTGATCGTCTGCGGCGTGTCGCGGATCGTACGGGTCGCCTTGGGCGTTTCCTGATGGCGGCCTTCGTTTTCGGTGATCGCGGTGTCGCTGACAGTCATGCCGCCAAGGGCTTGTGGTTCGGCAGGGGTTGTCGCCTGCTGCGCAATCGCAGCGGACGATAGCAGCGAACCTACGCAGGAAATCGCGAGAAAAGCCTGCATGTTGCGCGTAGTTGGTAACGTCATCGTGCCCCCCAGGGTTAAACTGTGAGGCCTCCTATTGCGATTCGTTCTCATTTGTCAATTAATGAGAATGACTCTCAAAGTCACGTTAGTCCTGGCTGCGCAAAACAAAGGGGATCGTGACCAGCCCCCGAACCAGCATTGCGCTGCCGTTGCGAACTGTCGGCGACCAGCGCCAGTGCCGCACCGCGCGCAGGGCCGCACGGTCTAGGCTTTCGTGGCCGCTGCCGCTGGACACGGAGATGTCACTGACCCGCCCGTCCGCAGACAGCAGCACCGATAGCACAACCACGCCTTGCTCTTTCGCCCGCCGTGCATCGAGCGGATAGGTCGGCGGCGTCGCCGAGATCATCTTCGCCGAAAGATCGCCTGCATTGGCTACATCCTGCGCTATCGGGGCAGGGGCGCTCGGCCCTTTCACCTCCAACGCGCTATGCCCGACCGATACTGGGACCGGCGCGGGCGACGCGATGACGGGGGCGGGTGCCGTCGGAGTGACAATGATCGGCGGCGGTGTCACCACCTCTGAAGGGCTTTCCTGCGGCGGCTGAACCTTTGGCGCTGCCTGAGGAGGAGGTGGGGGCGGGGGCTGCAAATTGGCAAGCTCGATGACAGTCAGGCGATGCTCGCCGTGGTGATGCCGGTGATGGCCGTTGCCGATATGGAGAAGCATGCCAACGGCTCCCAGGGCGACCAGCGCAGACGCCGCCGCAGCAACCGGGTTCATGCGCTTCGAAGCGCCATAGACGGCTGGCTCGTAAGTCTCGCTGGCAACTGCAGGCGCGAGTCTGGCTGGCGTTGGCGAACCGAAGCCGCCGTGGTGCACCTGCTCCGATGCAAAGTGAGCCTTCATC
>JAQGKX010000084.1 GCA_028289885.1 Sphingomonadales bacterium | reverse complement strand
TCAATCGCCTCAAGCAATCGCGACGCATCGCCACGCGCTACGACAAGACCGCTCTGTCCTTCACAAGCTTCCTGTCACTCGCCGCCGCCAAGCTCTGGCTGAAACACTATGTCAACACGGCCTAGGTATCATCGGTGCGATCCTGCCGCTCATGCCGACAACGATCTTCCTGATCCTCGCCGCCGGTTGCTTTGCACGGAGCTCACCACGGCTGGAAGCATGGCTGCTGAACCACGCCCGCTTCGGCCCGACCCTCCGGGCATGGCGCGCCGAAAAGGCCATCCCGCCCCGCGCCAAGATTGCGGCGTGCAGCGGAATGGCAATCGGGTTTGCACTATTCCTGCTCGGTGCACGACCGGGCTGGCCATTGGGCTTGGCGGTCGCAGCAATCATGGGCGGATGCGCTGCCTATGTCATTTCGCGCCCGCGCCCCCGCAGCGACTGACCAGCCACTGCGGGAGCGGGTTGTTACCGCTTGACCGAAGCCGCATCCAGATCGACCGTCATCTCGCGCGCCCAGTACCGCAACGTGCCGCAGGTCGTCACGAACGCCTTGGCATCCTTCGCCTTGGCCAAAGCGACAAAGCCCTCGTCAAGTTCCGGCGGCACCCGCGATTCAGCGAACAGCGTCGTCGCATCGGCGCTGTAACCGATAAACTTGCAGTGCCCGAAAGCGTCCGACACAAAGTCCTTCGACGCCGCATCGTTCGCCAGTATCGCGGCACCAGCAGCCGACGGCAGTATCGCCACAGCATCGAACAGCACCGAGGGGCCACCATCGATCTTGTGCCGCGCCGCAACCGCCGTTCCATCGTCGAGCGTGACCCCACCGATCTTCGGCGCGATCACTTCCCACACGGCCTCCTCGGCTTCGAGCGCATTGGTCAGCGCGTTGAACAGCGCGGCCTCCGACCCGTCGGTCAGGAAGATGCCCATCTTGCGCTCCTTGAAGCTGTCGGGACCGTTGGCGATGATGCTGAGCTTGTCCGAGGTCGGCACGTCGAGCGTCGGCTTTGCAGCCTTTGCGGCAGGCGGAAGCGCCATGCCCAAACCGTCTGCAACCGTAGCGGCAAGGTCCTCGTCGATGTTCAGCAGATGCGACACCGCGCGCGCCCGAATATCGACACGGATCACCTTGCTCAGTTCGAAGACCAGCGCATCGCCGATATGCTTCTGCTCGATCGGCAACTGGCTGCGATAGAACATGCGCGCCTGGCTGTAATGGTCGGCAAACGTCTCCGACCGGATGCGCGCCTTGGGTCCGTCGAACGTCGCCGCGAAACTTTTCATGCCGAGTTCGGGATTCTCGCGCGGACCCGCATCCTCGCCCCAGCTGTTCGGCTCGTAATTCACGCGGCCCTTGGGATTGGCCATCGACATATGACCGTCCTGGTTGAAGTTCATCACCGGAACGCGCGGCGCATTGACCGGGATATGCGTGAAGTTCGGCCCACCCAGACGCTTCAACTGCGTGTCGAGATACGAAAAGTTCCGCCCATGCAGCAGCGGATCATCACTGAAGTCGATGCCCGGCGGCACGTTCGACGTGCAGAACGCAACCTGTTCAGTGCTCTGGAAGAAATTATCGACGTTCCGGTTCAGCGTCATCTTGCCGATGATGCGGATGGGCACGTCTTCTTCCCGAATGAACTTGGTCGAATCGAGATGGTCGAAGTCGAGCTTGTCGGCAGTTTTCTGGTCGAACAACTGCACGCCCAACTCCCATTCGGGAAAAGCGCCGCTGTCGATCGCTTCCCACAGGTCGCGGCGGTGGAAATCGGGATCGGCACCGTTGAGCTTGACGGCCTCGTTCCACAGCAAAGACTGCAATCCCTGTTTCGGCTTCCAGTGGAATTTGACGAACGTCGAATTGCCGTCCTCATCGAGCAGGCGGAAACTGTGGACGCCAAAGCCTTCGATCGTCCGGAACGAGCGCGGGATGGTGCGGTCAGACATGATCCACATAACCATGTGCCAGGCTTCGGGGCTGAGGCTGATGAAGTCCCAGAAATTGTCATGCGCGGTCTGCGCCTGCGGGACGGCGCGGTCGGGTTCCTGTTTGGCCGCGTGGATCAGGTCGGGGAACTTGATGGCGTCCTGAATGAAGAACACCGGAATGTTATTGCCGACAAGGTCCCAATTGCCCTGATTGGTGTAGAATTTCACCGCAAATCCGCGAACGTCGCGGGCAAGGTCCGGCGACCCCTTGTTGCCGGCCACCGTTGAGAACCGCACGAAGACCTCGGTCTGCTGGCCAACCGTGCCAAGCACATCGGCACGCGTGATATCCAACAGCGAGTCGGTCAGTTCGAACACACCATGCGCGCCATAACCACGCGCGTGGACGACGCGTTCGGGGATGCGTTCATGGTCGAAACGGAAGATCTTTTCCCGCAGCTGAAAGTCTTCGAGCAACGTCGGCCCGCGCGCGCCGACCTTCAGGCTGTTCTGGTTGTCACCGACCGGGATGCCCTGCTCACTGGTCAGCGTATAGGCGGCGTCCGAAGTGCTCTGGTGGGTCTCACCGCCATTGCCCTGCACTTCGGCATAGCTGGTCGGAAGATCGGCACTCGCAGGCTGTTTCTGGACCTTGGCGGGAGTTTCGCCCTTGGTCTTGTTCACGTCGCCCTTGCTGCTCTTGCTTACCATTTGAGATGTCCCATCAAGAAAATTGCCCGGAAAAAACGCGCAAACGAAGCGCATGACCAGGCGCTCCCGGATGCGCCTGCGCGCGGGCTAAGAAGATAAAATATGTTAGTTCGCAGTCAGTTTACGCCCAACGGCTCAACTTGGAATTTCGCTCCATGACCGAATAAAGTTTTCAAAACGCGGGGCCGTCACAGAAGCAGCCCGATAGCTTACGAGGCCAGTCGGTTTTAATCGGAACAGAGGGTGCCTATAACATTACCCTGTCTTCCGAATTTCTGGAGTGCGCCTGTGCCCGGTACCGATATCATGACGCACATCCCGCTCGTCCTCCGGCCAGACCCATCCCGAACCGTCATCCGACCATTCTTCGCCTCCGATCAGCCTCCCTTCGTCGTCGAAGGCCATACGCGTGCGCAACGCATCGTCGATCGCGTCCTGACCCTTGACGAAGCCGACCTGGCAAACGAACTCGACCGCGTGATGACTTCGCTGTCTTCGCGGCATCGCGACGTCGAGGAAGTGCTGTTGCGCCAGTTCAGCGAAGTGAAGGGCATTTCGGTCGGTCGCGACGACGTCAGCCACAAATGCGCCCTGCTTCTCGGTGCCTATTTCAGCGAGGAATATTCGTTCGAGGCAGCCGCGCTTTTCAATCCGTGCATGATCCTTCATGCGGACCAGACCAACCTCGAACCCGGTGCAATTCGCTTTGCCATGTCGTTGCGCGGCATCGGCGAAGGCCATGTATCATCGGTTACATTTCGCATCGGCACATGGAAACCGGGCGGCGACGTGATTGTCGATGCGCCCAGCGGCACGGTGGTCTCGCCACGCATCGAGTCCGCGGAAGGTGACGGCCTCGACACGATCACCCGCGTCACATGCGCAGGTGCAGCCGACGCGTCCGAAAGTGTCCTGTTCCCCGTCACCGAAAGCCAGCGACAGGGCATCGAGGATCTTCGCATGGTCCGCTTCGTCGACGATGACGCCGCCGTCCATTACCTCGGCACCTACACGGCCTATTCGGGCGCGGCGGCGCGGTCGGAAATGCTGACGGCCAGCAACTTCCGCACCTTCGACATGCGACCGCTGAAGGGGTCGGCGTCCACCGGCAAGGGCATGGCGCTGTTCCCGCGCAGGATCGACGGTCGCTATGCGATGCTCAGCCGCCATGACAATGAGAATATCTGGCTGCTGTTCTCCGACGATCTCTACACCTGGAATGGTGGCGAAAAGATCATCACGCCGAAATATTTCTGGGAGTTCTACCAGATCGGCAACTGCGGCTCCCCCATCGAGATCGAGGAGGGCTGGCTCGTCCTGACCCACGGCGTCGGTTCGGTCCGCAACTATTGCATCGGGGCCTGCCTGCTCGACCGCGACGATCCGTCCAAGATCCTCAAACGCATGTCGCTACCGCTCGTCCACCCCAGCCCGAAGGAGCGCGACGGCTATGTCCCGAACGTCGTCTATAGCTGTGGTGGCATCGTCCACGAACGCATCCTGCTGCTGCCCTATGGCGTCGCGGACAGTTTCGCGACATTTGCCAGCGTGGCGCTTGACGACTTGCTTGCAGCGATGGTCTGATCCGTCATAGGCCGATCAAGGGAGTTTCCATGAAAAAACTGATCGCGTTCGACCTCGACGGCACGCTGGCCGAGAGCAAGCAGCCGCTGCCCGACATGATGGGCAACGCGATCGCCGACCTGCTGGCCGTCGCCCATGTCGCGGTGATCTCCGGTGGTGACTGGCCGCAGTTCAACCAGCAGATCGTCAGCAGGCTGCCCGCGCGGACCGACCTTTCCAAACTCTGGCTGATGCCGACCACCGGAACCAAGCTGTACCGCTTCGAGGCTGGGTGGAAACAGATTTACGCCGAGCTTTTCGACGATGGGCAAAAGCAGGCGATATTTGCCGCCTTCGACGCGTCGCTCGCCGCAACGGGCTTCATTCCCGCGCAGACATGGGGCGAACGCATCGAGGATCGCGGTAGCCAGATTACCTTTTCCGCGCTGGGCCAGCAGGCTCCGCTCGAGGCCAAGTCGGTGTGGGACCCCGATTTCGCCAAGCGCAAGATCATCCAGGCCGACCTCGGCAAGCGGCTGCCCGGCCTGTCGATCAACCTCGGTGGCGCAACCTCGATCGACATCACCCGCGAAGGCGTCGACAAGGCCTATGCACTGAAGAAACTGCGCGACCATAGCGGCATCGCGCTAGACTCCATGATGTTCATCGGAGACGCGATCTTTCCCGGCGGCAACGACTATCCGGCCAAACAACTCGGCCTCGACACCGTGCGCGTGCGCGATCCCGAGGAAACGCTGTCGGTTATCGCCACCATCATAGCCTGTCAGAAATAGCAGTAGCGGTCCGCAGCCCTTCGATAGCGGCGGCATAGTCGGGGGCGCCGAAGATGGCCGTTCCCGCGACGATGACATCGGCTCCCGCCTCGACCGCGCTGCGCACGACCCCGGCATCCTGCCCGCCATCGACCTCTATATGCGGGTTGAGGCCGCGCACGTCGCATAGCGCCCGCAATGCAGCAATCTTGGGCAGCATTTCGGGCAGGAAATGTTGCCCACCGAATCCCGGATTAACGGTCATCACCAGCACGATATCGATGAGGTGAAGAACGTGCTCGATCCAGACGATCGGCGTTGCAGGGTCGATGACGACGCCGGGTCGCGCACCCAGCGACCGGATCTGACTGAGGACGCGGTGCAGGTGGACGGTCGAACCCGGCTCGGCCTGGACGAGAACATGGTCCGCACCCGCCTGCACATAGCGTTCGAGGCT
>JAQGKX010000037.1 GCA_028289885.1 Sphingomonadales bacterium | reverse complement strand
ATATGCAGCCAATGGTCGTGTCGGTGTGGCGTTTAGCGACAATGTCAGTCTCGACCTGCGCGGATATTATGCCGACAGCAAGGTGGAATTCGATGGCTATCTGCCAGATTTTAGTTTTGGAGACACGCCGGATTACTCAAAGACGCAGCAGATTTTCGGCTATGCCGGCCTGAACATTGCGATGTTCGATGGCGCATTGAAGAACCGACTGGCACTCACGATCAACGATACGCACCGCGACAATTTTTCGCCGGACTTTGGAACCGCGCCCTCGTTCGTAGCGCGCGCGCGGATCGAGCGGTATGAATATCAGGGCGACGCGACGATCACCGATGGTGTTCGCGCCGTGTTCGGGCTGGAGCATGAAGACTCGCGGTTCTTCGACGGCTTTTCAACGAAGCGCACCAATCTCGAGAGTGGTTACCTGCAGGCCATCGTCAAACCCGTCGCCAGCCTGACCGTCACCGGCGGCGTTCGCGTCGACGACCACAAGACGTATGGCACGAAGGTCACGTTCAGCGGCAACGCGGCATGGCGGGTCGGCAGCGGGACCGTCGTTCGCGCAAGCTATGGCGAGGGGTTCAAGGCCCCAACATTGTATCAAGTTTACGGCCCCTACGGCAAACCGGCGTTCGATGGCACTGTTCCGCTTGATCCGCTGCAGCCTGAAACTGCCAGAAGCTATGACTTCGGCATTGAGCAGACGGTGGTGGCAGGGACGTTGAAAGTCGGGGCCACGCTCTTCCGTCGCGACACCCGCAACCAGATCGACTTCGTCTTTTGTTCGAGCACCAGTTTGTGCGCGCAACGACCATTCGGTTTTTACGATAACACGGCGCGTACGCGGGCCAAGGGTGTAGAGGTTTCGATTGAAGCCCGGCCAACGACAAATCTGACGATGACGGCGAATTACAGCCTGATCGATGCAAAGAACCGCGACACCGGAGCGCAACTGCTCCGCCGTCCGAAGCATAACATCAACGCATCGATCGACTGGAACGCCTGGAACCGGGTTAATCTGGGTGCAACGATCCAGACTGTCAGTGCCAGCAGCGACAGCGACTTCAAGACCTTCAGCCCAACCACGCTGGAGGGTTATACGATCACCAGCATCCGCGCTTCGGTGCCGATCGGCGACCGGTTCGAGCTGTTCGGGCGGATCGAGAATCTGTTCGATGCTAAATATGAAATTGTATCGGGTTACGGCACGTTCGGTCGCAACGCCCATGTTGGTGTGCGGGTAAAAATCTGACGAATATTGGCGCGCTTCTCCTTGCGGGGGGCGCGCCGATCCTCCGGAAGCGGCCAGAATATCACGGCACGTCGTTCAGCTTGCAGAAGGGTATGACGAGGCAAGAACCACCTCGCGGATGATTAAACTGGCTTGATACATTATATCATTGCTTTAAAGGACGCGTCGGGAGTGTCGTTTTCCCCGGAGAATTTATGCGTCGTTTCGCTTTGCTTGCCAGCGTTGTTTTTTCTGCCCCTGCGCTAGCCCAACCTGCCGATACCCCCGCCACGGGCACGGACATCGTCGTCACTGCGCGGCGACTGGATGAGGCACGTAACGACATCCTGCCTGCGCTTGGGGCGAGCGAGTTCAACTTCGACCGCACGGTCCTCAACAATCAGGTGGGCGGTGCCGATCGCAACCTGACGCAAGTGTTGTTGCAGGCACCCGGCGTGACACAGGACAGTTACGGCGCGATCCACGTGCGCAACGAACACGGCAACCTTCAGTATCGGTTGAACGGCGTTGTCGTGCCCGAAAGCATATCGGGTTTCGGCCAGACCTTCGACCCGCGCATCGCCGATTCGATCGCGCTCATCACCGGCACCCTGCCCGCCCAATATGGATACCGGACGTCGGGCGTCATCAACCTCGCAACCAAGTCGGGTGCTTTCGCAAACGGCGGAGACGTCGGCTATTACGGCGGCAGCCAGGGCACGATCCAGCCGAGCGCGACACTGCATGGATCCACCGGCAACCTGAATTATTTCTTCTCTGGCAGCTATCTGCAGAACGATCTTGGCGTGGAGAACCCGACCGACACGCGCCATGCCATCCACGACCGCACCCGCCAGTATCGCGCGTTCGGATATCTGTCGGACCAGGTTTCGGACACCAGCCGGATCACGCTGTTCGGCGGGACGGCGATCGGCAAGTTCCAGATCCCCGACGTCCCCGGACAGGAACCGGCGTTCACGTTCAATGGCCGCTCCACGTTCGATTCGGCCCAGCTGGATCAAAACCAAAAGGAAACGACGCATTACGGGGTCGCAGCCTATCAATATTCGGGCGATGCGGTGAACTTTCAGATCGCGCCGTTCATCCGCTATTCGGCGACGCGCTTCACCCCCGACCCCCAGGGCGGCGACATCATCTTCAACGGCTTCAACGACGCCGCGCGACTGTCGAGCCTCGCCTACGGGTTGCAAGCCGATGCCAGCTACAAGCTGTCGGAAGCGCATACGCTGCGCTTCGGAGTGTTTTTTCAGAACGAGCGGACCAAGGCCAACGTGACGTCGCTGGTGTTTCCAACCGTGACGACGTTCGATCCAGCGGACCCCAGCCATACGCCGATTATAAAGACCACCTCCGACCAGCCAAGGAGCATCACCGACCGCGAGAGCAAAACCGGCCAGCTTTACGGCGTTTACCTGCAGGACGAATGGTCGCTATCCCCGACGCTGACGCTCAACTATGGCGCGCGCTTCGATGTCGTCCACGCCTATACGCGCGAGCAACAGGTCAGCCCGCGCGTCAATCTGGTTTTTCAGCCGTCGGCCTATACGACCTTCCACATGGGCTATGCGCGCAACTTCACCCCTCCGCCGCAGGAATTGGTCGGCACGACGACCGTCGCCCAGTTCAACGACACAACCAAGCAGTCGACGATAAAGTTCGGCGACCCGGTGAAGGCGGAACGCGAGCATTATTTCGATGCGGGTGTTCAGCAGACGATCGCCAAAGGCCTGACGGTCGGGGTGGACGCCTATTACAAGGTCAAGCGCAACCTGCTCGACGAGGGTCAGTTCGGATCGTCGCTCGTCCTGTCGCCGTTTAACTATGCAAAGGGCTATGCGTGGGGCGTCGAGCTTCGGACCAATTACACACAGGGACCGGTGTCGCTCTACGCCAACCTGGCGCGCGGCAAGGAGAAGGGCAAGGACATCGTATCGAGCCAGTTCTTTTTTGATCCAGCCGAACTCGCCTATATCGCCGATCACTATATCTACACCGACCATTCGCAGCAGTGGACGGCGTCGGGTGGCGGCAGCGTGACCATCAAGAACGGCCTCGGCGCGATCGTCCCGACCGCCGACTTTCTATATGGTGACGGATTGCGAGCAGCGGACCCGACCGGGCTGATCCCCAACGGCGGCAAGCTGAAATCCTACTTCACCGCGAATTTCGGGATCGCCCAGAACTTCGACGGACCGGGCGTGCTGAAGGGTGTTTCGATCCGGTTCGACGTCACTAACATTTTCGACAAAAGCTATCTGATCCGCGACGGGTCGGGCGTAGGCGTTGGGGCACCACAGTTCGGGGCGCGACGCGGATTCTTCTGGGGCATCCGCAAAACATTTTAACCCGTCATTTCTGCCTTCGCCCAAATGACGGAAGGGGTGACACAGCCGGGCCGCTTCCCTAAGCAGCCCCGATGTTCGGAACCGCAACGACAATGCTTGGTTATCCCAGCGTAACGACCGCGATCATGCGGTCGGCGCAAGGAGATAAACATGGGAAAAGGTATCCTTCTTTGGCTGATCGGTATTCCAATTCCGGTGATCCTGCTGCTTTGGCTGTTCTTCCGCTAAATGATGCAGCGCGCGCGGTGAGGACCGCGTGACGCTCGAAACGGTCTCCAGTTGGCGAAGTCATGGCGGAACGCAGGGCGTCTATCGTCATGATTCGTCGGAGACCGCCACGGACATGATATTCTCGGTCTTTGTGCCCGATCATCTTCCCGATGCGCGGTTGCCGGTGGTCTGGTATCTGTCGGGGCTGACCTGCAATCACGCCAATGTCATCGAAAAGGGCGAATTTCGCGCTGCCTGTGCCAAGCTCGGATTGATCTTCGTTGCACCAGACACCAGCCCGCGCGGCGACAATGTTCCCGACGACGATGGCTATGACTTCGGACAGGGAGCGGGCTTTTACGTCGATGCCACGCAGGAGCCCTGGGCCGCGAACTTTCGCATGCGCAGCTATATCGAAAAGGAATTGCCCGCGCTCATCGGGGCAGAGTTTCCAGCCGACATGACCCGGCAGGCGATCATGGGTCATTCGATGGGTGGCCACGGTGCGCTGACCATCGCGTTGCGCAACCCGGACCGCTTCAGGTCGGTTTCGGCTTTCGCGCCGATCGTTGCGCCGTCGCATTGCCCTTGGGGTGAAAAGGCGCTCGGTGGCTATCTCGGGCTGGATCGCGGTAGCTGGCGCGAATATGATGCCTGCGCGCTGATCGAGGACGGAGCACAGTTTCCCGAAATTTTGGTCGATCAGGGCGGCGGGGACAATTTCCTGGTCGACCAGTTAAAGCCGCATCTTCTGGCGCGGGCGTGTGACGATGCAGGTATCGCGCTGACGCTCCGGATGGAGCCCGATTACGATCATAGCTATTATTTCGTTTCGACATTCATGGCAGACCACCTTCAGTGGCATGCCGCGCGTCTCGCTTAAAGGACCTTCGATGAACAAGCCCCCTCCCCTTATCGTCGGCCTCGGCGGCACGATGACCGCAAACAGCTCTTCGGAACGGGTATTACGCCACGTCCTGCAGGAGTGCGAGGCGGCGGGTGCAGAAACGATCATGTTCGACGGTCACATGCTCGACCTGCCGATGTATGGTTATGGCACGCCGCGCACCGAGAATGCGCAGGCCCTGATTGCGGCGCTGCGCCGGGCGGAAGGCGTGGTAATCGCGTCGCCGGGTTATCACGGCACGGTGTCCGGCCTGATCAAGAATGCGCTCGATTATACCGAAGACATGGCCAAGGATGAGCGGCCCTATTTCGAAGGGCGTGCGGTCGGGTTGATCTCTGTTGCCGCCGGTTGGCAGGCAACGGGGACCACATTGGCGACGTTGCGCAGTATCGTCCACGCGCTGCGCGGATGGCCGACGCCGATGGCGGTCACGGTGAATTCGGTGTTGCCGGTATTTGCCGAGGATGGCACGGTATCGGACGCTACGCTGAAGGCGCAGTTGAAGGTGCTGTCACAACAGGTCGTGAGCTTCGCCCGGATGAAGGCACTCGACGACCTCGCGCGCGCGGCGGCAGCGGCTGAGAATTCCGAGCAGAATTAGGGATAGCGGATAGTTTACCTTAAAGGGGTTCCGTTCGGGCGGTCGGTGCGTTGATTATGCATCCACGACAGGTCGCCCATGCCGGAGAAAGAATTGACGCAGCGTACATCGATCGGACCTGAGCTGGCTTATGTCGCCCCACCGTCCGCCTTCCTGGTGCTCACCGAATTGCCGCGCGCTCTTGCCGAACTGGGTTCGCTCCCGCTGGCAGCGCCGCTGTTGATGACGGCGGATCGTGGTGACGGTCATCCGGTGCTGGTGATACCGGGCCTGTCCACCACGGACCGATCGACAGGCCTTCTGCGTCGCTATCTTTCTGCGCTCGGATATGATGTCCATGCCTGGGAACTCGGGCGGAACCTCGGACCGAGGGCAATCGGGGAGCATGGCGAGAAGCTGATCGCCCGCCTCGAGCAGATCTACGCGAACACCGGGCAGAAAGTGACATTGGTCGGGCACAGTCTTGGCGGCATCATCGCGCGGCAATTGTCACGCCGCCGCCCCGATATGGTGCGTCAGATCGTCACTCTGGGGTCACCGTTCGCCGGCGACCCGCGATCGACCAACGTGTGGAAGCTGTATGAATATCTGTGCGGCGAACGCGTATCGGCCCCGCATATCAGGGCGCAACTGATCGAAAGCCACGATGCGCCGCCGGTGCCGTCGACTGCTATCTATTCGAAGGCGGATGGCATCGTCGCATGGCAGAGCTGCCTCGAACCCGAGACGCCGACGACCGAAAACATCGAGATTCCGGGGAGCCATTGCGGGCTCTGCGTCAATCCGGTCGCAATGTACGCGGTTGCCGATCGACTGTCGCAACCGCTGGGCCAGTGGAAACCGTTCGGTCGCACTGGCCTGCGCGCGCTATTCTATCGACCGGGGCACGTGCATTAAACAGGCCTAGCCTTGCTTCGGCTGGAACATCGCCATCGCGTCTTTGCCGAACTTTACGATCATCTCACCCACTTCCTTGATCTGCGCCTGTGAGCGTTCGGCGGCTGCTTTCACGAATTCGCTCTGCACCTGCGCCAGTTCCTGAACCGATTTGACGTCGGCGGCGGTGCGCAGGGCATCGAATGCGGCGCGGGTGTTCGTTTCGACATGCTCGATTACTTTTGCATTCAGCGCAGAAGCGTTCTCGCCCGCCTTGCTTGCAGCGTCCTGTAGCGACTTGCTGGCCTGCGTCACGGCCTCGGTCGCCTTGTTGGTGAAATTTTCGTTTGCCATGTGCCATCTCCTGCAAAGAACAACATCTGGCATGTATTTTCGCCGTGACACAAGGTGGAATTCGCAGATGTGGGAACTGGGGCGCGCGCGCCTCGTTCACTCCCCATGTTCCATGGAGACGATCGATGCGTACTGCCCTTTTGCTGACTGCTGCCGCGCTGGCCCTGACTGCCTGCGGTCATAAAGCCGACAATAATGCTGCTACCGATAGTAACCTGACGATGTCCGACAACATGACCGTTGCCGAAAACGAAAGTACCGACAATGCAGCGATGCAATCGGCGGGGGCGGCCAATGTCTCGTCCGCCGATTTCGTGAAGAACGCGGCATTGAGCGACATGTATGAAATCACGTCGAGCAAGCTGGCGGCGACGAACGCAACGTCGGCGGACCTGAAGAAGTTCGCCGCCCAGATGATCGCTGCGCACACGGCAACGACTGCTGGACTAAAGGCGGCAATCGCCAAGGATGGTGTGAAGGACATGCCGCCAAAAATGCTTGATGCCGAGCATCAGGCCCTGATCGATGCGTTGAAGGCGACCAAGGGTGCCGAGTTCGACACGCTGTACAAGTCGCAGCAGACCGACGCCCATAACAAGGCGCTGGCGTTGATGCAGGGCTATGCGACGAGCGGCGATCAGCCGGCGTTGAAGGCCTTTGCGAGCGACACCGCGCCCAAGGTCAAGTCGCATCTGGATATGCTGACTTCGATGTAATCGGAGATGTAATTTGAGTATCAAGGAGATTTGACATGGCTACACAGACGACAGAACGGGCCAAGCCCGGTCCCAAGACGACGCGGACTCGCCCCGATAGCGCCAAATCCGATGGCGGATCGACCGGCGCGCTGCTCGGAGCGGCAGCGGCCGGGGTTGCGCTCGGCGTAGCGGCGATGATCGGGCGCAAGGTGGCCGTGCAGGCACCAACCGCCCTCGCGGGCGACTGGGACGAAGCTTTGGCGGCGGAACATGCGGCAACGCTGAAATTGTTCGATGCCATCGAGGCGACGACGCGCGAAAACACGACCCGACGTGCTATCCTGCTGGCGCAGTTGAAGCATGCCCTGTCCAAACATGCCCTGCAGGAAGAAAACACGGTCTATCCAGCGTTGCGCGATGCGGGAGAAGCAGAAGCTGCCGATGGCCTGAACAAGGACCACGGCTATGTGAAGCAGTATCTTTACGAGCTGACCAACTGCCCTCGCGACAGCGAACGGTTCCTCGACATCGTGCGCAAGTTCCGCGTCGATATTGAAAAGCACATGAGCGAGGAGGAGAACACGCTCTTCCCTTCGCTGAAGGGCAAGCTTTCGGACGAAGCCAACAAGGCATTGACCAAGGCGATGAACAAGGAAGGCTTCAAGCTCGCGTAACACCACGCAGTTTGACGTTTCCACGGGCCATCGACGGGCGTAAGCGCCTGCCGATGGCCCGTTTCGATTCAAATTCCCTTCGACCGAATGCAATAGCGAACTGGCTGCTCACGGTCGCGGCGCTCGTGTTCCTGATGGTGGTGGTTGGGGGCATCACCCGGCTGACCGAGTCGGGACTTTCGATCACCGAATGGAAGCCGATTTCAGGCACCCTGCCCCCGTTGAGCGCGGTGGAGTGGGTGGCTGCCTTCGATGCCTACAAACAAATCCCGCAATTCGCCGCGCATAACGCCGACATGACGCTGGGCGGGTTCAAGACGATTTTCTTCTGGGAATATTCGCACCGCTTGCTCGGACGGCTGCTCGGCTTTGCCTTTGCCGTACCGCTGATCTGGTTCGCGGCAAAACGCGCGATACCAAAAGGCTATGGCTGGCGGCTGGTGGCGCTGCTTGCCCTCGGCGGGTTTCAGGGCGCAATCGGCTGGTGGATGGTCGCATCGGGTCTGATCGCACGCACCGAGGTCAGCCATTTTCGGCTGGCCGTCCACCTGATCGCGGCGCTGACGATTATGGGCGGGCTGATCTGGACGGCGCTCGACCTGAAAGCATTGTACCGTGATCCGAACGCGCGTCCTGCGCGGCTTGTCGGCCTGGCGATCGCAGCAATCGTTATCGTGACGATCCAGATCATGTTCGGCGCATTCACGTCGGGGCTTCGCGCGGGAGCCGTTGCGAGCAGTTGGCCGCTGATGAACGACCATTTCTTCCCAGAGGGCGTGACATGGTTGCGCCCGGTGTGGGAGACTTTCGCATACGACCCCTATCTGATCCACTTCACCCATCGCTGGTGGGCCTGGGTCGTGGTTGCCGTGCTGGTGATGCTTGCACGGGGGGTCAAACGCGCAGGCGTCCGGCCTGCATCAATCGCCATCCATGCCAGTTTTGGAACGCAGATTTTGCTCGGAATCGCCACGGTGATGAGCGGCGTCGCCCTGCCCCTCGCCGCTTTGCATCAGGCGGTCGGGGCGATCGTCGTTGCGGCGACAGTCTGGGGCGCTCACGTCATTGGTCGCGGTAAGGCCGCTAGCTGATTGAGTGCGTGAACGAAACCTTATCGTAAGCATGTTTGCTTAAGACCTCGCCTATGAGCGAGGCCTTTCTCCCGGTTCGATGTTTGTGACAGCCTGGTTGCGCGGTGCAATCTGTGCGCTGTTCGCACTCGTGATCGTCGTGGCACCTGCACATGCCGGGCGATTGAGAGACGGCGATTCTCGACACGGCCGGATCGTGCTGGCTGAACCCTGTATCGCGGTGACAAACGGCCCGATCGACCCCGCGAAAATGTTCAGCGACCCGCGTGCCTTTAACTGCAAGGTCGCCCAGATTGGCGTTACCGGCCCCGTAATTTGGGGCATATTCCGCAACCTGTCCCTGCTAACTGACCCCACCGATCCGTGGGAATTGCGCCATACGATGTCGCAATCCAACCGTGAGACGATCTTTGTCCATTATACCGATGGTCGCACGGTCCGCGCCACCGACGATCGCATGGCCGCCCGGCGGACCTTTGCCCCCAACCAGTTTTCGTTCGTACTGCCGACACAGGCGGGCGTGATCGATGCGATCATGATCCGTGCCGACGGCCTGCAGAACCAGCGCGGGATCGCACCCCGTCCCGAAGTCGTGACCGGCCGTTCGGCATTGGCCAACGACATGAAATACCTCGCTCTCTACGGAATCATGGCCGGTGCCGTATTTTCCTTGCTGATCTTCAACATGGCTTTGTTCATGGTGCTGCGCGTTCGTTTTATCCTGTTTTACTGCCTCACGGCGATGATGATGCTGATCATCGGGGCATCATGGTCAGGCGCGATCTTCGCCGTGCTGCCGGCACTCGGCCCGACGCTACAGATCTCGCTGACTTTGCTGTGCGCGTCGCTGATGATGTTGTCTGTCACCTGTTTCATGCTGGGTTTCATCGGGCGCGAAGCGATTTCGCGTCCACTAGCGATGCTGACGTTGCTTGCCGGCTTGTTGGGACTGGCATCGTCGCTCTGCCGCATTATCGACCTCCACTTCGCTTGGGAGTTGATGGACCGGATTACCTATGGCTCGCTGGTCGCGGTCCTCATGGGGATCACATGCACCGCCGCGACCGGTTGGGCGCGCGGCAGCAAATTCGCGCGGAACTACCTCATTGCCTGGTCCATCCCGTTTATTCTGGCGATGCTGCGGTCATTCTGGGCACTGGGTGTTATCGAAAGAGGATCATTGCTGGCCGAGATCAGTCCGCTCCTCGTCATGGCGCTCGAGGCGATGATGTCGGCGATTGCCGTCGGCTGGCGCATCGGCACCGTTCGCAACGAGCGCGACGAGGCCTGGGCGATGCAGGAACAGTTACGCCTGATCGCCGAGAAGGACGGGCTGACCAACTTGCTGACCCGGCGAGCTTTCATGCGGCAGGTCGAGGACCGCTGCTTTGGCAAGAAATCGATCAAGCTGATCCTGATCGATATCGATCAGTTCAAACTGATCAACGACCGCCACGGTCACCTTGTTGGAGACGATGTACTGATGATGGTGGCCGATGTCCTGCGGGCGGTCTCCCCCGCCGACGCCTTGATCGGCCGGCTGGGTGGCGAAGAATTTGCGGTCGTGATCGATGCCGAACCGGTGGATGCCTGCGCCGACCGGCTGTGCAAGGGCGTAGCAGCTGCGGTCACGCCTACCGGAGTTTCGGTCACGATCAGTGCGGGCGTGGCAGAAGCCAGCGTCGATGGTGACAGCGCATGGCGCCTGCTTTACTATGCCGCCGATCAGGCACTTTACCGATCGAAGAACGGTGGCCGCAACCGCGTGAGCCATGCGCCCCGCCATCTGGCAGCTTAGTTAACAGGTCGTTGCTGCGTTGCACAAACTGCATTCACCATTGCAGAATGCGCGGTTGCAGCAAGTGGTTCGTAATTTATGCTGCATTGCAGAACATAAATGAGGCCTGATCGGCAGACCCTAACCAAAGGACTCTGCCATGACTAAATTTTACGCCACACTCGCCGCCTTCACGCTTGTTTCGATCGCTGCTCCTGCTCTCGCAGCAGAAACCCAGACGATGACCCGCGATGGCGTCATTTATGTTTACACAGTCGAGGAAACGCCAACAGCAACGTTGATCAAGGGTCGTGAACAGGGCGGTCGTTCCTTTTCGCTTCGCGTTGCCAACGGTCGCGTCAAGGGCTTCTCCGATGGCCATAATGTTTCGTTCCCGCTAAGCTCGGTCGTCCGCACAGCGCCTGTCCCGACGCAGATCAGCAGCAACTAACATGGCCGCATTTGGCGACGGGTATTATTATACCTGTTGCCAAATACGCGGTTTTGCTTGACTTATCACCACTCCAACGGCATTTGACCGCCATCGACGCCGCTCCGCATCCGGGGCGGCGCTTTTATATTCAAGAGGTCCGGGGCCATGAAGGCACTGATGAGGACCACGAAAGCGGTCAAGCCGTTCGACGTGGAGAAGAAATGGCATCTCATCGATGCCGAAGGTCTGGTCGTTGGCCGGGTCGCAACGATCGTTGCGAACATCCTGCGCGGCAAGCACAAGCCGACCTACACACCGCACGTCGACTGCGGTGACAATGTCATCATCATCAATGCCGAGAAGGTTCGCTTCACCTGCAAGAAGATGACCGACAAGATTTATTATCGCCACACGGGTCACCCCGGCGGTATCAAAGAGACGACGCCAGCCAAGATCCTCGAGGGCAAGTTCCCCGAGCGCGTTCTGGAAAAGGCCGTCGAGCGCATGATCCCACGTGGCCCACTCGGCCGCGACCAGATGCGCGCACTGCGTATCTTCAAGGGTTCGGAACATCCACACACGGCGCAGGATCCACAGATCCTCGACATCGGTTCGATGAACCGCAAGAACAAGGTGGGCGCATAATGTACGATAACCGTCAATCTCTGGCCGATCTGGCTGCACTGACCGGTGCTCCTGTTCCCGTTTCTCCTGAAGTTGCGGCGAATGCCCCGGCTTCCGAAACCACCGACTACATGGCACCGATCAGCAACGAACCTGTCCGCGAGCCAATGCCGCTCCGTGAACAGATCATCGATGCACAGGGTCGTGCCTATGCAACCGGTCGTCGCAAGGACGCCGTTGCACGCGTCTGGATCAAGCCCGGCAGCGGCAAGATCACCGTCAACGGTCGCGACCAGGAAGTGTATTTCGCACGTCCAACGCTGCGTCTCGTCATCAGCCAGGCATTCGAAGTTTCGGATCGCGTCGGCAGCTATGACGTGATTGCAACGGTCAAGGGCGGCGGACTTTCGGGACAGGCCGGCGCTGTGAAGCACGGTATCTCGCAGGCGCTGACCAAGTACGAACCAATCCTTCGTGCGCCAGTGAAGGCAGCCGGGTTCCTGACCCGCGATAGCCGCACCGTCGAGCGTAAGAAATACGGTAAGGCCAAGGCGCGCAAGAGCTTCCAGTTCTCGAAGCGTTAAGTCTTACGTTTTCAGGCTACGAACCGGCCTTCTGCTTCATACGAGCGGGGGCCGTTTTCGTATATGTCGTCAATTGGGAGCAGTGTGGACAAGACCGGAAGCTGCATGGTCATACAGTCTACGGAGAATGCGCGCCGCACATGCCAAGCTATCCTGTCACCTGCATTTGCCGCCGTGCCAAAGTGCGCTGCCTAACGGAAATACCTGACATATAACTTGACGCTCCTGATGTTCTCCTAAAGACGGAGGCCACTTTCGGGGGGAACAAAATGTATTTAACGATCGGTTTGCGCGCGCGCTTATCTGCACTGGCGATAATAACGGCAACGTGTATGCTTGCAGCATGTGGCGGAGACAGCAGCCCCACAACGACCGCACCTGCCGGGCCACCGCTACCGCCTGCGCCGCCGCCCGCAATCACATCGGTAACCTCGACTGCGGTCGCAACAATGGACTCTCCATGGTCGATGGTGTTCTTGCCGGATGGCAACATGCTCATCACGGAACGTCCGCCCACTCCTGCCGCACTGCTCAATCCGATCGATCCGGGCCGACTGAGGCTGGTCACGCAGGCGGGCGTCGTTTCGGCCCCGATCGCAGGACTGTCGGCCAATGTCGGCCTGCTCGATGTTAAGCTCGACCCCAAATACTCCAGCAATCACCTCGTCTACATCAGTTTCATGGAGCGCGATCCCACGGCTCCACGCGTTGGTCGCGATGCCGCAGACCCTGCGGTCGATCCGGCTGGCCTGGCGATCATGCGCGGTACGCTTTCCATCGATCCGACTGGGACGGCATCGATCGCTGGCGCAGCCGTAATCTGGCGGCAGCAGCCAAAGATCGTCAGCAATCCGGGGTCGGGAGAACCTGGTGGCAGGATGACTTTTTCTCCAGACGGCAAATACCTGTTTTTCACGTCCGGGGACCGACAGGAATTTGAGCCATCGCGGATTCAAGGACTGGGCAGCACATTAGGCAAGGTTTTGCGGATATTTCCTGATGGATCGATACCGTCCGACAATCCTTTCGTCGGCACCGCGGGCGCTCTCGGAGAAATATGGACCATTGGTCATCGCAACCAATATGGGCTGGCGTTCAATGCTGCCGGTGAGTTGTGGGAGAACGAGATGGGGCCGATGGGCGGCGATGAGCTGAATTTGATTGAGAAGACCAAGAACTACGGTTGGCCGAATGTATCCTACGGCGACAATTATGGCGGTGCGCCAATTACCAAACCAGCAGCAGGTGACGGCTATGCTCCGGCTGCATTCTGGTGGACACCCGTAATAGCGCCATCGAACATGATCTTTTATTCAGGCACGGAATTCGGCGACTGGAAGGGCGACGCGATTATATCGGGCCTGCAATCAAAGGGCTTGGTGCGCGTTCGTTTCAGTGGGACGACGGCGAAGGAAGTGCAGCGCATCGATCTCGGCGCGCGCATTCGATCCGTCACACAGGGGCCGGATGGGGGGCTTTGGGTATTGGAAGATCAGCCGGCGGGACGACTTCTAAGGCTTTCACCGGTTTTCTGATTTGAGGAAAACGGCGGAAAACGTGGAGCGGGTGAAGGGAATCGAACCCTCGTCGTAAGCATGGGAAGCTTCTGCTCTGCCATTGAGCTACACCCGCACGGTGCGTAACTGGCCTTGAAGGGCGCAAGTGCCACACCGAACTACGTTTGGTCAACGGATACACCATTTCACAGACATCGTCTAAGAATGGAGAAACAGGTCGAAAATCGTGCGACTTGAATCATGGCAGTCGCCGTGCTTGGTGCAATGCTTCCACTGACGTCGAGGCCGGGCTATGTGCCTGATCACATGGAGTGAGTATGGCAGTCATCAGGTATCAGGGAAGACACGGCGATCGATGCAAAATGATAGTGACCGCCGCGCTGGCACTGTCGGTTATGCCCCATTCGGTTGGGGCAAAGGTAATCGAAATCGGTGACGATGGCACGGCCAGGACTTTCGATGGCCCAACGCGCAGCCTGGCTACGGCGGCGGCGACCCCACTCGACGCATCGCCGGACGCATATGAGCGGTCGGCTACCCGCAATGGTCTGGACCCACGGCTGTTACGCGCGGTTGCGTGGACGGAGTCACGCGGACGTGCCGATGCCATCAGCCCGAAAGGCGCGCGTGGCATCATGCAGCTAATGCCGGGAACTGCGGCCGCGCTCGGCGTTGATCCGTCAGACCCGGATGCGAACATCGCTGGCGGAGCAGCATATTTGGCCCAGCAGATCGGGCGCTTTCAAAGCATCCCGCTTGGACTTGCCGCCTATAACGCAGGCCCCGGAGCCGTGAGGCGCTGGGGCGGCATACCCCCTTACCGCGAGACGCAGGCCTATGTGGCTTCGGTTACGCGGCGCTGGCTCGGCAATGTTTCGGCCTCTTTCACACCGGTCGCAACGCGCGCTCCGAAGCTCAACACATTCCTGATCGAGGTACCCGACCAATGATGCGCAAAGGCCTGCTTTTCTTTTCGGCGCTCATGATCGCATCGCCTGCGCTGGCTCAATATGCGGCTCCCGACCCGGCGGGGTCGGGACCGATCGTGGCGGCGGTCGACTGGCTGCAGGGAACGCTTCTCGGCAATGTAGCCACCGCAGTTGCCGTCATAGCGGTCGCGGCGGTCGGCTTCATGATGCTGACCGGGCGGATCAACTGGCGCTATGGGGCAACGGTCGTGCTCGGCCTGTTCATCCTGTTCGGCGCGGCGTCGATCGTCGGTGGCATTCGGTCCGCAGCAGGCGGGGGCTGATATGGCCGACCCGCTTTTTCGCGCGCTGGCCCGACCACAGATGGTTGCGGGCGTGACTTATCCGTTCTTCGTCCTGAACGGGATATTAGCAGTCGAGATGTTTCTTGTGTTCAAGAGCTTGCTGGCGATCCTGCCCGCCCTGATCATCCACGCCATTGGATATGCGGCCCATCTGCGCGATCCGCACACCATGGCGCTCTGGATGACACGGCTACGACGCACACCACGCGTGGCAAATTTCCGACTTTGGGGCGCGAATGTTTACCGTCCGTAACAAGGCCGCGTTGCGCGAGGTTTCGGCGGGTACGCACCTGCCGTATCTGGCGCAGATCGACGACCATAGTATCCTGACGCGGCAGGGACATATCCTGCAGACGATCCGCCTTGATGGGCTGCCGTTCGAGACCATCGCGCGGGCCGACCTCGACGCGCGGCTGGCGATGCGCGACGCCATGTTCCAGTCGGTCGCGTCCTCGCGTTTCGCCTTCGTCCATCACGTTGTCCGCCGCCCCGTTGCGCCACGGCTTGATGGGAAATTCGGCGATCCGTTTTCGGAGGCGCTCGACCGCTCATGGGCCAATCGCCTCGATGCGCGACGGCTTTATGTAAACGATCTGTACCTGACGATCGTCATTCGTCCTTTGCGCGGGCGGGCCGGTTGGGCCGATCGCCTTTTCGGACTTGCGGGCGGAGATCGCGATCAGAGGGATGGCCATGTCGCCGACCTTCGCGAACTGGCGCAGGCGCGCGAAGGGCTGATGGCTGCGCTCGAGCCTTACGGCCCGCGCCTGTTGAACGCCTATGACGCCGCGAAGGGGCTGGCATCCGAATCGCTGGAGTTCCTGTCCACATTGTTCAACGGCACGGTAACGCCGATGTTGCTTCCCCTCGGCCCGCTTGCCGATGCGGTGCCGCGTCGCCGGATCGGCTTTGGTGCCGACACGATCGAATTCGGTGCGGTCGATGGCGAGCCCGCCGAGTTTGCCGCAATCCTGTCGGCAAAGGATTATCCCGCGTCGACGTCGGCGGGGATGCTCGACGACGTTTATCGCCTGCCCTTCGCCATGCAGGTCACGCAGAGTTTCGCGATGGTCGATCGGGGTCCGGCGCTAGATCGCATGAACCTTGCCCTGCGGCGTATGCGGTCCGCCGACGACGCCGCAGTTTCGCTTCGGACCGAACTGGCTGCGGCTCAGGATGACGTCGCCGCCGGTCGTTCGGTTTTCGGGGAACATCATCTCACGATCATGATCCGCGCCGACACCCCCTCCGCGCTCGACGTGGCAACAGGCGAGGTTCAGGCCGCGCTGGCCGAATCGGGCTTTGCCGTCGTCCGCGAGGAACTGGGCCTCGAAGCCGCGTTCTGGGCGCAGTTTCCGGGAAATTTCGATTATATCGCACGCCGCGCGCTGATTTCGTCCGCCAATTTCGCGGGCTTTGCGAGCGCCCATAATTTCCCGGTCGGCAGCGCGGCGGGCAATCACTGGGGCGATGCGGTGACCCTGTTCGAGACGACGGCGGCGGGACCGTATTTCTTCAATTTCCACCGCGGCGACTTGGGTAATTTCACGGTGATCGGACCATCGGGCACCGGTAAGACCGTGGTGCTCGGGTTCCTGCTCGCACAGGCGCGGCGCTTCGATCCGCGCATCGTCTTTTTCGACAAGGATCGAGGGGCGGAGATCTTCCTGCGGGCGATCGGCGGCTCGTATGACGCGCTGCGACCGGGCGAACCGACGCGGATGAACCCGCTGATGCTTCCCGACACGCCGGGCAATCGACGGTTCCTGTCCGAATGGCTGGGCAAGCTGGTGAGCGGCAACGGTCCCGAACTGACCGTCGAGGAAACGAGCTGGATCGTCGAGGCTGTCGATGCCGCGATGACGGGGCCGCCCGAACTGCGTCGCCTGCGCCATGTCGTCGACCTGTTTCGCGGGCGTGGGCGCGCATCGCCGAGCGATCTTGCCGCACGGCTTGGCCCCTGGCACTCCGAGGGCGAGTTTGCATGGCTGTTCGACAATGCCGAGGATCGGTTGGACATGGGGTCGGCAACGCTCGGCTTCGACATGACCGCGATCCTCGACCAGCCGATGGCGCGGGCACCGACGATGCTTTACCTGTTCCACCGGGTCGAGGAACGGCTGGACGGCCGCCCGACGATCATCGTCGTTGATGAAGGCTGGAAGGCGCTCGACGATGAGGTTTTCGTTGCCCGCATCCGCGACTGGGAAAAAACGATCCGCAAGCGTGGCGGCATCGTGGGCTTCGCGACCCAGTCGGCGTCGGACGCGCTGCAAAGCCAGATCGCCAGCGCCATCATCGAGCAGGCGGGCACCCAGATATTCATGGCCAATGCAAGTGCGCAGGCCAGCGACTATATGGGCGGCTTCGGCCTGACCCAGCATGAATATGACATCGTGAGATCGATGCCGGAAACCGCCCGCGCCTTCCTGATCAAGCACGGCACCGATAGCGTCGTCGTCCGACTGAACCTGGCATCCGAACCCGATCTGCTCACGATATTGTCGGGGCGCGAACGCACCGTAAGGCTGCTGGATCGTATCCGCGGCGAGGTTGGCGACGATCCCGACGCCTGGCTCCCAATCCTGCTGGATGCCGCCTGATGGTCGAACTTTGCGCCGCCCCCGCCACGCCCGGCCTCGGAGCATCGTTGCTCGCCGACGTCGATTGTCAGGCGTTCGGGCTGGTGGAACGCGGATATGCCGCGCTCTCTGCCAGTGGCGGAGCGGTCGCGAACGCGCTGACGGGGCTGATGGTGATTGCGGTCGCGTTCTTCGGCTATCGTCTGCTTCTCGGGCGCGGACTGTCGGTCGGCAGCACGGTCGGACTGGTCATTCGCATCGGCGTCGTGCTGCTGCTCGCCGGATCGTGGGAAAGCTGGCAGACCATCGGCTATGACACGCTCGCCCGCGCACCTACGCGGATTGCGGGTGATCTGATGACGGCGATCGGCGCGCCGGAACCATTGTCGGCGCTGCAATCGGCGCTCAGCCAACTTGAAGCCGCTGGTGTCGGTTGGCGAACGCGCGCGGGCATCGCGTCTCCGTTCGTGGGTGGACCGCCCGCTGCGGCGATGACGCTCAACGTGGCGGGCTTCCTGCTGCTGGTGTCGTCTATCGGTTTGCTCGTCGTGGCGCGGCTTGTGCTGGCGCTCTTGCTGGCGATCACGCCCGCCGTGGCCGGGTTCTTCCTGTTCGATGCGACGCGCGGGCTTGTCGAAGGCTGGTTGCGCGCGATGATCGCGGCGGCGCTCATGCCGATTGCCGTCTTGATTTTGCTGTCGGTCGAGCTTTCGGTCCTCGCGCCAATGATCGCGCGCATGGTCGCGCAACAGGCTGCGGCTGTGTTCGACCAGAACTCCGTGACGCCGATTGGTCTGGTGGTGATCGTCTTCACTGCGGCGATCATCGCCGCCGCACGCGCCTTGGGAGTCATGGCGCGCGGCCTGCGACTGCCTCGCGCCATGGGTGGCGAAGCACATCATGAGGGAGCGCGCGCCCTGCCCCTGTCACCGACCGGCGTCCGTCTGGTTCCCATGCCGAACGCGCCGATCGTCTTGCCATCGATCGCGCGGGCGCTGGAAAGCGCGTCGCGTCGCGATGCCGCAATCGTCAGCAGCAACAGTGTCGTTGGCCCCTTCGCCAGCCGACAATCCGCCGTTCGCGATAGCAGCGGTTCCAGCACAGCCACCGCCCCGGCCCGATCACCTGCGGCTGCATCGCGGTCGAAAACGATACTCCCCCGCGCATCCCGCTCCGCTGCACGAAGAGACGCATGACCCATCACGAAACCTATTATGCCGCCGCCACGAGCTGGGCCGATGACCGTGTCGCTTCGGACCGCCGCGCACGAAAGATCGCCTGGACCGTGGCCGGTATTGCCACCGCCATCGCGCTCCTGCTCGCGCTGACGGTCGTCCTGCTGCTGCCTTTGAAGACGGTCGAACCGTATGTCGTGACGGTCGATCGCCAGACCGGCGCGGTCGAGGTGGCGACGAAGCTGAGCGGCGGGCACCTGACGCAGAACGAGGCGGTCATAGAGGCCGAACTGGCCAATTATGTTCGCCTTCGCGAGACGTTCGATGCGACCGATCTCGCGTTAAACTATCGCCGCGTCCAGATGCTTTCCGCTCCCGACGTCCGCGCCACCTATGTCGCGACGATGGCGGCGGCCAACCCGGTCAGCCCGCTGCGCACGCTGACCCGTGGCGACATGGTTGCGATCAAGATCAAGTCGGTGTCGCTGCTCGGCCCGAACACCGCGCTCGTCCGTTTCGATGCGGCCAGATCGACGGCGAACGGCGGGGCGGTTTCAAACCAGGCCTATGCCGCCGCCGTGTCGTTCGGGTTCTCGGGTCGCCCGCTCCGGCTTGAGGACAGGTTCGACAATCCGCTCGGTTTTCAGGTCACGCGTTATCGCCGCGATGCCGAGGGGCTGACACCGTGAGGCGCTTCCTGCTGCCTGCGCTGATCTTGCTGTCGGCGAACAGTGCCCCGCAGTCGCGTGGCGTCGATCGGCATATCCAGCACATCTTCTACAATCCGGACGATGTGGTGCGACTGACGGGTGCCATCGGTTGGCAGATCACGCTTGAATTCGCGCCCGACGAACGCATCGAAAACGTCTCGATCGGTGACTCGCTGGCGTGGCAGGTCACACCGAACAAGCGCGCCAAGATGCTGTTCCTGAAACCGCTGACTGCCAAGGCCAGCACGAACATGACCGTCATAACCAGCCAGCGGCAATATGCCTTTGCGCTGGCCACCGCCCCGCGCGGTCCCTCGACGCCGTGGATCGTCCGCTTCGACTATCCGCGGCCCGTCGTCGAAATCATCCCCGAACCGCCTGCCCCACCCCAGCCGCGCCTGAACTTTGCCTATGCCAAGGCGGGCGATCCCCTGCTGCTCCCGGCCCGCGTCTGGGACGATGGGCGCCAAACCTATTTCGAATTTGCCGAAGGCGTGTCCCTCCCCGCGATTTTTGCGGGTGGCCCCGGAAAGGACGAGGCACTGGTCAACGTCGTCAATCAGGGCCGCGTTGCGGTCGTCCAGCAGACCAGCGGTCGCTTCACCCTGCGCGCGGGCAAACGCTTTGCCACCATCACCTATTTGCCCACGGAAGCCCGGAAATGAGCATCGATCCTCCCGTAAACCGTCCCGCGATCGCGCGCGTCAAGGCGCGCCGCAGTGTCGCTCCGGTCGTGCTGACGCTTGCCGTACTCGGTGGCGCGGTATTCACGACGATGGTGCAGGGACGTGAAGCCCGCGAGGCAGGCGGTGCCACCCTCCCCGGCCTCAATATCGCGGCGGCAACTGCGCCAGCCGCCCTGCTCGCCCCTGCGACGCCCGCAGTAACCCCGGCCCCGATCCCCGGAACCGGAATGCCGCAGTTCGTTGCAACACCTACCCTTGACCGACGGCAACCGCTCGGTTCGGATCAGGCTCGTGCGGCGCGCGCACAGGAACGGCTGCGCGCACCGGCCCTTATCGTCGATCTCGGGCCGGGACGTGGCGATACCAGCGGCCTCTCGCAAAACGCAGGCCAGAGCGTCGGCGGGCCGGGTGTCATGGGGCCGGGGTCGGGCAACGGCGATCCTTCGCCTGTTCCGGCCCCCGGCTCGGGAGGACCTCTGTCACAGTCCGCAGGAGGCGACGGCCCGCTCAATGCCCGCCGCGCCGACAACGAACGCTTTGCCACCCGCGTATCGGGCGACGAGGTTCAGGTCGTCGAGGCGCGGCGGCTCAACCATCTCGACCGCCTCGTTCCACAAGGCGCGATCATCGGTGCGGTGCTCGAAACCGCCATCAATTCCGACTTGCCCGGCTTTGCGCGCGCGATCGTCAGCCGCGATGTCCTGTCGTTCGACGGCTCGGCAGTGCTTATTCCGGCGGGCAGCCACGTCATCGGCCAGTATAATTCGGGCGTCGCACAGGGCGCGAGCCGCATCTTCATCATCTGGACGCGGCTCATTCGACCGGACGGCGTTTCGGTTGCCCTCGGATCACCGGCGATCGACGATCTCGGTCGCGGTGGTGTCGCCGGCAAGGTCAATCGCCATTTCCTGCAGCGGTTCGGGAGTGCAATCCTGCTATCGGTCCTGAGCGGCGGGATCAGCGCAGCGTCCGCATCGATCAATCGCAACGGTCCAACGGTGATCGTCGGCAGCACGAGCGAGGCGACGACATTGGCGACCCAAGCCGACAAGAGCAGCGACATTCCGCCGACGATCAAGACTCCGCAGGGCGTCAACGTCCGCATTTTTGTGGCCCGCGATCTCGACTTTACCAGCGTTGGCCCCGTTCGGTGATTCGCCCGTGACTGCGCCGACGTTTGTTTTTCTGGATGCCTTTCTGGCCCCGCTCCTCGCGCCTTTGTCGCGGACCGATGTTACCGACCTGTACATCAACACGCCCGGCGAAATCTGGCTAGAGACGCATCACGGCATGGAGCGGCACGATGCGCCCGCATTGAACGATGCCGCGCTCTGGCGTCTCGCCCGACAGGTTGCAGCAGCGAGCGATCAGGGGATTAGTCGCGAACATCCGCTGCTCGCGGCATCATTGCAGGATGGTTCGCGCATCCAGATATGCGCGCCCCCGGCAACGCGCGGCCATATCGCGGTGGCAATTCGCAAGCACACCGTCCCCGACCTCACGCTGGCCGATTATCACCGCGAGGGGGCCTTCGCGAATGTCGGACGCGAGGTGCAAGCCCAGCGGGCGATCGATGACGATCTTCAGGCTCAACTGGCGCAGGGCGACATATTGGGTTTCCTCGGTTCAGCAGTGCGAGCGCGCAAGTCGATCCTCGTTTCAGGCGGAACTTCGACCGGCAAGACGACCTTGCTGAACGCGCTGCTCAAGGAAGCGCCCGCGAACGAACGTCTGGTGTTGATCGAGGACACACCGGAGGTGCAGCTAACCCATGCCAACGGCGTCGGTCTCGTGGCCGTGCGCGGGCGACTGGGCGAAGCGGCGGTCAGCGCCGCCGACCTTCTGGAAGCCGCGCTTCGCCTGCGACCCGACCGGATCATCATGGGCGAAATCCGCGGAGCCGAAGCGCTGAGCTTCCTGCGCGCCGTCAACACAGGTCATGCCGGATCGATCTCGACCATCCACGCCAGTTCGACGGAGGGCGCAATCGAACAGCTCGCGATGATCGCGGCGCAGGCGGGCACCGACCTCCGACGCGCTGAACTGATCGCCTATATCCGGTCGGTCATCGACGTGATCGTTCAACTCGGGCGGACCGACGGCAAGCGGCAGGTCACGCAGATCCTGTTCCCGGTCGGGCAAGCGTTTCGATAGGAGCGTTATCGAAAGTTCAGGCTGCCCTCAGCGCATAGCGGCGGCAATGTTCCAGATAACCACCCTCATGACTGGCCAGCAGGTCGACGACACCAAGCCACAGCCACGGCGGTGCGTCGATTGATCCTCCCCGGCGTGCGCGTAGAATGTCGGTCCATTGGTGGCGCTGGGCGGCGTTCATCTGGCGCGCGTGCGCCCTGCCGACGACGTGCGCCAGATAGCGCGCGGACACCGTCGCCTCGGTGCTGGAGAATTGTTCGAACTCCAGCTTCAGATCCTGCGGCATAAGCTCGCGCATAACCATCGGCTTGCCCAGCACATGGCACGCCAGCATCCGTTCGCCGAGGTTGGGAGACAGCGCCCTTGCGCCGCCGACGACACGCTCGCCATGATCGGTCGGCACATCAGCTTCGTGCGACGACGGCGCGACGGAGGGCACGGCCTCCTTCAGGTCGATCAGGGCATGTTTTGCGGGCGATTTGCGCGACCCGCCGATCGACACGAGCGCCGCATAGCGCAACGTACCGAGCGAACTGCACCCCTTCATCCAATAGGCAGCATCGACCAGACGAACCTCATCCCCATCATCGCGCGCGTTCAGTTTCAGGATGGTCTGCTGCACGGCGGGCTTGAGGAACAGGTCTTTCAGCGCAGTGCGCTCATCGGTCGACAGCGCCCAGAATTTCTTGCTGAGCGGGATGACCGGCTCGACGTCCTCGATACGTTCGCGCGCCAACTGCCGCCAGCGACGGCTGACCGCCCGACGGCGGATCGCGCGCACGACATTGGGTTCGCGCGTGGCATCCTCGTTATCGGGTTCGGTCATGGCAAGCTCATAGCCGTCGACCATCGCCTCGATCATGTGAGCGGTCGTGACACCGGGCAAATCGGAACCACGCGCAGCCGTTGCAAGCGAGAGCCCGAGCCGGATCAGGTCGTGCGCGGGGTTGCCGACCGTCGTCTGGTCGAGATCACGGATCTGGATGTCGATCGACCCGTCCGCGCTCGCAATGGGGCCGAGGTTGCCGACATGGCAGTCGCCACAAATCCATACCGGCGGCCCCTCAGGCAGTTTTTTCGCAACGGGCGACACCGCCAGCCATTCGTAGAACTTTTTCGTATTGCCCCGGACATAGGCATGGGTCGAACGCGCCATTTTGAGTTCGCGGGCGCGGTCGAGCAATATCTGGCGTTCGGCATCGGTGTAATCGAAGGGTGAATCGATAGGGGTCGATTTCACGTCCGTCGATTTCTTCCGCGCACTGCTCGCCATCCATTTAATCTCCTGATCCCGGGCAGGGCAAAGCGCTTGAGCCGATACATCGTTCCGGATTTCAAATATTCCGGTGGCGACGGATCGACGATTGCCGCGATGGGTTTAAGCCCCTTGAGAGGGTTTTCATGACACGATTTTCCGGACTGGTTCGTTGATTAATATCGCACGGACCGCCATCAAAATGGCCGAACATCTGGCCGAGGCGAACCTTTTATACGTGACGACCGACGAACAGAGAGCCGAAGCGCTGGCCGCCGCCGTCGCCATCGCGGAGCCAGAGGTCGAGATTGTCTTCATCCCGTCGAGCGACGCCCTGCCGGGTGAGGACGCACCCGCATCGCCTGCCAATGCGGGCATTCGGGTGGCAGCTTTCCGGCGGCTGTACCGGGCAACCAAAGACGGCAAGCGCGTCGCCTGTATCGTCAGCGCCGAAGCCACCGCGCGGCTGTATCCCGGGCGCGATACGTTCGGCGTCGCTCCCCCGATCCTGCGCGTCGGCGACAAGGCGAATGCCACGGCCCTCTCCGAGACGTTCGCTGAAATCGGCTATGTCGCCGATGACCGCGTCGATGAACCGGGCGAGGTCGCGGTGCGCGGCGAGGTGATCGACGTCTTCCCCGCCGACGCCAGCTTGCCAGCGCGGATCGAGTTCGATGGCGAGACGATAACCGCGATCCGGTCCTATGATCCGATGTCCCAGCGGTCGGTCGCCGATCTGGACGAGATAGAGATCGGGCGCGCGACCGAGCCGACGATCGGCGATGGCCTGAACCTGCTCGATCATCTGGCGGCGGGCGCGGTCGTGGTCGAGGATGGCGCGGAGAAACGGCGTACGCAATTCGTCGCGCTCGCCAAGGATGCCGCCAAACATGGCCGGACGCGCGTTGCGGTGGTCGACGACGCAGCGTGGCGGGCTGCGCTCAAAGGCTGGTCATTGCTCGACTGGAGCTCGGATGATGCGGAAGCCCTGCCCCGCTTTGTCGAGCGAAAATTACCGCTGGCGGCGTTCACGCGCATCGTGAAGCCCGCGCTTGCGGACGGCGGACGGCTGGTCCTGATCGGCAGTGGGCGCGACCTGCGGTTCCTGCGAGTGCGCCTGGGCAAGATATTGGGTCGCGATGTCGAAGCGGTCGAAAGTTGGGCTGCGGCCAGCGCGCTCCCCCCCGGGTCGATCGCTACGCTGGAAATGCCTGCCGATGCGGGTTTCAGGGTGGGCGACCTGATCGTGGCTTCGGCAGCGGACTTGCTGGGCAGTCGTGCCGACATCATCGGGCAGACGGCGGCGTCCGCTACCGGCCATTTCGACTCCATTTCCGAATTTCGGGTCGGCGATGTCATCGTCCATGAGGATTTCGGAATCGGTGTGCTGACCGGGATCGAGGCGGTCCCGGGTCAGGACGGCGATGCCATCGTGCTCGAATATGCCAGTGAGGCAAGGCGGCTGGTGCCGGTCGATGCCGCCGACAGGATTTGGCGCTATGGTGCCGATGCCGATGCGGTGACGCTCGACAAGCTCGACGGATCGACTTGGGAAAAGCGTCGTGGTGCAATCGAGGCCACCATCGCCGAAAGCGCGCGTGGGCTGACCGCGCTGGCCAAGGAACGCGAGGCGCGCACCGCCGTGCCGATCGAGGTCGATGCCGCGGCCTATGAAAAAATAGTGGCCGCATTTCCCTTTACCGAGACGATGGACCAGTCACGCGCAATCGCCGCCGTGCGCAGCGATCTGGAGCGCGGACGCCCGATGGACCGGCTCGTCATCGGCGACGTCGGCTATGGCAAGACCGAGGTCGCGTTGCGGGCGGCGGCGCTGGTCGCGCTGTCTGGGCAACAGGTCGTGATCGCCGCGCCGACGACGGTGTTGGCTCGCCAGCATCTGGAAGGGTTCCGCGCGCGGTTCGAAAGCACCGGCATCACCGTCGCCGGACTGTCGCGGCTGTCGAGCGCTGCAGAGAAGAAAGCGGTCATCGCCGGGCTTGCCGATGGATCGGTCGACATCGTGATCGGCACCGGCGCGGTCGCGGGCAAGACCGTCGCCTATCGATCGCTGGGCCTCGTCATCATCGACGAAGAGCAGAAATTCGGCAATGCCGACAAGACCAAACTGCGGACGTTGCACGACTGCCATATGCTGACGATGAGCGCGACGCCGATACCCCGGACGCTGCAGACGGCGTTGGTGGGGTTGCAGGAATTGTCGATCATCGCGACGCCGCCGGGCCGCCGCCAGCCGATCCGCACCACGGTCGATAGCTGGGACGACGCCCGCGTCCGGACCGCGCTGCTGCGTGAAAAGGGCCGCAAGGGGCAAAGCTTTGTCGTGGTCCCGAGGATCGAGGACATGGCAGGCATCCGTGAGAAGCTGGCGCGTGTCGTGCCCGAGGTCGATGTGGTAGAGGCGCATGGCAAGATGCCCGCGAACGAACTGGACGACGCGATGGTCGGCTTCGCTGACGGCAAGGGCGACGTCCTGCTCGCAACCAACATCATCGAGGCCGGGCTGGACGTGCCGCGCGCCAACACCATGATCGTGTGGCGCGCCGACCGGTTCGGACTGTCGCAGCTCCACCAGTTGCGCGGTCGCGTTGGGCGTGGGAGCCGTCGCGGGCAGATCCTGCTGCTGACCGATGCCGACCATCCGGTTGCAGAGCGAACGTTGCAGCGGCTGAAGACGTTGCAGGCGTTCGACCGGCTGGGCGCAGGGTTCGCGATCAGTGCCCGCGACCTCGACATGCGTGGTGCTGGTGACCTGTTGGGAGACGATCAGGCTGGGCATATGAAACTGATCGGCATCGACCTGTATCAGCATCTGCTCGGCAGCGCGCTGCGGGCGGCGCGGGGCGAGGATGTCGAGCGGTGGAGCCCCGAACTGAACGTCGAATTGGCCGGATCGATCTCGCCCGAATGGGTCCCCGACGTCGATATTCGCGTGGCCCTTTACGTGCGGCTTGCGCGGATCGAGGATGAGGCAGGTCTGGTCGCCTTCGAAGAAGAACTGGAGGACCGGTTCGGCGCGCTGCCCGACGACGCGCAAAGGCTGATGGCGGTGGCGCGGGTGCGTTGCCTGGCGCGCGACGCAGGGATCGCGCGGATCGATGCCGGGCCAGCGGCGATTGCCCTGACGCCCCGGCGCGATTTTGCCGGTGACGTGGCGGGACTGAAGGAGAGCAAGGGACGCCTGATCCTGTCCGAACGCATCGAGGATAGTGGTCAACGGCTGGAACGGGTCCGCGCGCTGCTCGAAACGCTCGTCGCGTCGCCAGTCACTTCCTTGGCGGCGGTCGCTTCACCATCAAATCGGGCTTCGGAGGAGGTTTCCAGCCGGGCGGTGGCGTAACGCGCTGGCGGCTGGTGCCGATGCCCATGCTGCCGGGCTGCTGGCGCTTCAGGCCGCTGGTGTCGTCGGGCACGTCCGCCCCGGCGTCGAGGCTGCGCACGAGGCTCAACCGGTCGCGGAGTTCGGCGGCCAGTTCGTAATCGCCGTCCGCCGCCGCCTGCTCCATCCGCAGCCGCAATTCGTCAGCAGTCTCGGCCATCAGGCGGCGAGTTGAGGCTTGATGATTTCGAGTGTCGCGCCGTCGCGCTCGCCGCCGAACCAGCGTTCGAGCGCGGCTTCGAACGGACGTCCGGCATCAGCCTCGATGAACAGGGTCAGCGACGATCTCAGCTTCATCGCATCGACTCCGCCGAACACCTGTTCCGCCGATTTATGCGGCAAGTCCTGCAACGCCGACACGCACTCACGCAACCGTTTGCCGAGCACAGGATGGGCGAGATATTCGCGCGCCTCATCGACCGATGCCAGCGCGAACCGCTGCGCCATGGAACTGTGCCCAAGACCGGCGATCTGCGGAAAAATGAACCACATCCAGTGACTCCGCTTCGCGCCCGCCTTTATTTCAGAAAGCGCGGAGGCGTATGTGGAA
>JAQGKX010000067.1 GCA_028289885.1 Sphingomonadales bacterium | reverse complement strand
AGCACCGCTGAGCCAAGCTCGGATGGGAGCGTGCGAGGGAGGACCTCAGGAGAGGATGCTTCTGCCTCACCACCTTACCTGCCTTTGGCGGGCTAAAGCCTTCCAGATTAACAATATACTTCAAGATTCAGAACTAAGTTTGGCTAGCTTCCACCCTCACACCCCTGTACAAAGCGCGCCTGAGTTGCGAGGCCTGAGTTGCGAGGCCTGATGGAAACAGCTTGAGGGGAAGACCGGGGCGTGCGCCAGTCCAATGACCATCCAAGGTTCTCATCCGACGATTTTTCGGAGGCTCCGTTATCGCATGTGGAAATAGGGGAAGCGCGCCAGCTACTTGCTCGCACAAAGCGCCGTCGCGAGATGGGTGATCTGCGGACTGCAGACACTTTTAACGGGCCGATTCCCACAAGCGATCTTGCCCAACGAATTCTAAGCTCAAGACGCAAGCGTGCGGAGATATTCGGGGCCGATCTGTTTGCCGATCCTTCATATGATATCTTACTCGCCATGATCATCAGTTGGGAGTGCAATGAGCTGGTTAGCGTCAGCAGCGCGTGTTTCTCGGCCAATGTTCCCGAAGCCACTGCTCTGCGTTATATCAGATCCTTGACTGTAATGGGGTACATCGAGCGCATCCCAAACCCTCGCGACAAGCGAGGTGTGAATTTGAAACTTACCCCGGTCGCAGTTGACCTTATGACCAGATGGCTCGACCGTTTCGCTATGGCGCTGAACGGGTGAATACAGCCGGGCCAACCCACGCAGGCATGAGAAAATATCCTCGGGACGGGGTCATTGCCCCGAGGTGATAGTTGCGGCGACCAGCGGAACTGCAAACCGCCGATTCTCGAATGCTTGCGGTTCGATGGAGGCTTAATGCATGGCCTTGCTGCGCGTTCCATGACTCGTTCCACCGCAGCGAATCACATGAGCTTCATTCAGGTAGTTGGCCCCCGCCACGGTGTGAAGCGCCTTATAGGGAGACGTTATTCCGTGGCCTGCGGACCCGCTCCTTCCCTTCAGGCAACGGGGGCAGCAGTGCGATTGCCATTTCCAGATGAGCCGCCGCCAAGTTGTCGTCGCTGTCGTCGAGGAGGTGTATAGCCTCATCCATCAATTCGAAAGCGAGCTCGCGGCTGGAGTCTTTTTTATTCAATACATAATCCTCAGCGACTCCAGGAGGGTTTCCCGAGTAGCTGAAAGTACGGTTGCAAACTGAAAAGGATGCAAAAGCCTGAATGTATATCAGCCAAACCAAGCCCTCATGGGGACCTTGGCCGCATCCAGGCATTGTGACGCTCCACCCTGTCCTGATGGCGTTGATGAGGAGGCGTGGGCGAAGGGAACGGAGAGCGAGCGAAAGCGATTGCGCCGGCGGGCTCCAAGGTAAACGGGCCCTTGCCTTAGCTGATGAAGCCCCGGTTCCGTTTATCTCATCGCTGAAGTAAGGTTTTTGAAGGTGCTGGGGAGGTTCGAGATAGTTGGCCGCCGCCACGCCGGGGTGCGGGCGGAGGCAAGCCATACAACCCAAGTACCAACCGCTTGCTTCCACCGCATCGCTGTAGTGGCGCGCGCGTTAACCCTCTCTTACGCCAAGTGCTGGCGCGGTGAGTCGCGACACTGATGCGGGGGCAAGGCGACGAACTGCAACGAAAAAAGGACGACTCCGGCTTCGTCGGTAACGTCCATCTTCCATTTCTCGTCTTTCCAAAATTGTTTGCCGTGTTCGCTTAATAATCCCCCCGACAGCAGGACCGCCTCTTCACGTGCCGCATTAAGGTCGGGAAGTTCGATGCCTTCCGCGTCGAGCATCGGAAGTCCATCGTGCACTCGGAAAAAGTATTTTGGCATGCGCGTCTCTGCTCGTTGAGGCGAGAGCACTTCTTAACCCCCAGCCGCCGACGCCCTTCCCGTGAGCCGACGATGCCTGAATGCTACATATCGGGACCGTAACAGTCTAGCTGTGTGTGAGCCCGTCATGCGCTCGTCCTCAAGTTGTGCGATAAGGAGCGCAAACGGGATGCGCTGCGGCTACGAACCGATCGACAAGCTGTTCGACCAGATCCATATTGGAGGCTTCGCGATCATCGCCCAACTGGCGAGCGCCATGGACCAAGCAGGGATGCTTTCCAGTGATACGGTCGCCGCTATTGATGCCCATCTTGTCGCGGTTGCGAAGGCTGCCGAGGATTGCGACCAGCACTCAGACGTGCTGCCTTTTCTGAGTGCAGCGATCGAACTGTTCCCCGCTCGTCCGTGAAAATGTGCTCGCGGGTGCTGCCATGGAAGCATGATTTATGAGGGCGCGGACGCAAGCAAGTGGCGCGCTAGGATACCCAAGGCATAAAATTCGTTTCGAACCCGCAACGTATCGGTAATCGACCTACTCTCCGACGCGCGCGCTGGCCATGGCGGATCGTAGCTGCCGATTGATCGTGTGGCCTGAGAGGTGCTGATAAGCGTCTTCATAGCCCTCTTTTGCAAGCACCTGAATGATGTCTGAGACGCTCTTTAGCTTGCCCTCTCGGGCGATCTCTAAAGCTCGTTCGACGGTGCCCACTTGATGCTTCTCCCCGATGCATGATCTGCGACAAGGCATGCTAGCCGCCTCAAACGCCCTCGCAAGCTCAATTGTGGTCAATGCTAACTTCCGCACTGGGGGTGGTCTACCCGACCGTGAACGGTGTGCTCGGCACTCGGTCCGGTTTTGCCTCTGCGGGGACCGGTATCATCTCCCAACCTTCACACTCTTTCAGTCCGCAGTGGCACTCTTCAGCCTGCCAGAAGCGTGAGCCTACGCGCACTTGGCTACCGGCTATCGCGAAATTTTCGATACCAAAGCCTTCGATATAACTTTGCAGAGAAAGGCTCGACATAGTGTTCCTTCCCTGGTCAATGTTCCGCAAGCATCAGATCACGTCAATTAACTTACACGGTTAATAGCGCGGAAATACCGGCGCTCTTTTGACTGACTGGCTCAGGTCAGCAAGGGTGAGCATACCACAACGTCAGGGCCAACGAGTCAACTGTAAGGCAGGGAACTGCCCCAAACCGAGACTTACCGGCTTTGCCATTTCGTTGCCTTGGGATTCTTCCGAAACTACACGTTGTTGGGCGATGCTATGCAAGCTTCAATTGAACAGCCTCTGTAACTTGGCGTCTGGGAATACCTTGATGGTTATGGGAAAATGACAGCACAAGTTCACCAATTGCATGATGCTCGAACAAAGCACGACCATCGGTTGCTGACCATGGCGGAGCGGCTATCCGGGGGCAAGCTTCACAAATCCGACGGTGATGTCTGGGAATATTGGCATGACCTTGCGCGTGGGAAAATCTCTACAACGAATCATTCGGGCGCCGTCGCCCGTTAGTTGAATGCCCCGGGCAATGCTCCCGGGGCCGGTGTGCTGTCATCACTCTGGAGATCTTTTATGCATCGCTACTGTCTCGATGCTTATCAACTGATTAGTAAGGCTGCGGTTCCTGTGAGCTATCTGATACGGCACTGTGTGACGGCAAACCGATCGACACTCTCCGGTCCCAGCAGATCACCAACGTCTGCCGAGAGGTCCAGCCACCGCGACCAGTCCTGCTCGAACAGAACCACAGGCGCGCGATCATGGTATCCATTGAGCGGCGCTCCGGCCGGCTGCGTCACGACGGTGAAGCTTTCCACCGGCCCTTGGTCCGGCGTCTCGCAGCGGTCCCATATCCCGGCCAGCATGATCGGCTCGCCATCGCTTGGTTCAAATAGCCACGGCTGCTTTTTCTTCGGGTCGTCGTCGCGCTCGCCCTTCCATTCGTACCAGCCATCGGCCGCAACCAGGCAACGGCGTCGGGCAAAGCTGTCGCGATATGTGCGCGATGTCTTTACCGTTTCGGCTTTGGCGTTGATGGTGTTGAACTTCCAGTCTTTTAGGGTGCCCCGATGAAACCAGGGAACTAGCCCCCAGCGCGCGCGTGAGACCGAGGGCACGTTTTCACTGATGCGGGCGATTGTCGCGGCATCCGTAGGTCGCACCTGTTCACGCGACTCCAGGTTGAGCGCGGCTTGATTGAGCGGCCCGACAAATTCACGCAGGGCTGCGTGAAGCTCTGCCCAAGGGCGCGTGTCTCGGAATCGTCCGCACATTGGGGAAGAATGCCGAACCTCCTCAAAATTGTCGAGCGGCCTAGAAATAGCTCGTCGCGTTGCTCCGACCACCATTCTTTTCGGAACTACCAAGCACTACTCGCTCTGAGTCCATTATGGTGCCACTGGAAGTTATTCCGTGCCTGGCCGACATTGGGCCGGGTCTGGGCGCCGAAATACTTGGCAATTCCACTGCGCCGAATCAACCTCTCGCTTTTTTCGATACACGAAAGCGGCAGAGATCATTTGCGCGGGACGCAGGGGAAGTGAACTCGGTATGTTTTTCAGGTTTGACCATCCGAGGGCGAGGCAAGGATCGCTGTTCCTGCAGAGGTGCAAGGCGAATATTGCGTAGCTGCCGGGATAAGCTTCGGGATCGAGCTGCATTATGAATGTTCCAGATGCCGAATCAGACAGCAGCGCCCTGGTGTTTTGTGGCGCAGCTAGAGGGGCCATAGACGATGCGTTCAAGTCGTCGGCACCGGTTAACTTGACCTCCGCTTTCTGCAACGAGAGCAGTCCGGGGGAAGCCGCCGTCGCCGGGCCGACAAACGGCATCAATCGGCCGTCAAGCACCTCCCCGGGTTGGTATTGACGCGAAAACGCGGGTGGTGTGCCCCACCAACCGCGCCAGCGGTAAAATATGTGGGTGTGGACCTTGCTGACTTTATCGAGTGAGTTCGCCCAGTAAGGAACCACCCAGTCCGTGTGGTAATGGGTTGCTGTGCCGACTGCCTTCAGCACGAACCCCCCTATGGCGCGATCTGCAACCAGGCGCGCACGTTTCCAGCTCGCAGGCGAAGGAATTCTCGCAAACGATCCGTCGCAGGTGAAGGTGAACTGACATCCCGTCTTACGTTCCGATCCCTGAAAGACGACACCGCAGATCGTCTTGGGGAATGCCGGATGCCGTAACCGGTTCAGCACGACCTGTGCGACTGCCTGCTGCCCTATCGGATCATCGCCCGCCTCGTACAAAACGGCGCTTGTTAGACAGGTGGCGGCGATCTCCCGATCAACCGGAGAGCCAGCGTAGCGAAATTTCTCCGCTGGCGTGTTGAATTTGTCAGAAAAAGGAATGGTGCGATTAAGCTCTCGTGCGCGCTCAGGGGACATGTCCAAAACTTGCACCGATGTTAAGGTCGGCAGAGTCAATTTATTCGGAAGCGGCACCGTCGCAGGGGCCAAGGGTCTCGGGTTTTTTTGCTGCAGCCTCGGGAGGGTGTTTGGATGATACCGATCAACGACCAAGAGGACGAGCAAGATCGCCAGCCCAAGAGCCAAGGTGCCCCATAGGGCTCGACGCTCGGTAAGTTTAGCCACGGTTTAGAACCTCAGAATCGGGTCGCGAGCGAGATTCCGGCACCCTGACTGTCTGCAAAAGGAACGAGGCTGACGTCCGCGGTCCGCTTTGCAGTGAGGAGAAAGCCGCTGCCCGTGCCGATGGCTGCGCCCGCTACAGCGTCGTACCAGTGATGCTTGCGCGCCTCAACGCGACTTATACCAACGAAGCTGGCTACGATGAAAGCCGGAACTCCTGCGCGCCAGCCATAGCGGTTCTCCAGTGTGGCAGCAGCGGCAAAAGACACGGCGGCATGGCCCGACGGAAAACTGCGGCGGTCACTCTGGTCGGGTCGTTCTTCAGGGAAGATATGCTTTAAACCATAGGCCCCTCCACCGGCCAACAATATACTTCCGCCGGCCTGGAGGTCTCCCGTCCAGTCACCCTGAACGGCCGGAACACCGAGTGCCGCGACGACCAGAGCATCTCGGCCAATATTGCTGGCCGTGCTCCAGCCATGGCTGCTGGCTGCTGCCGGTGTCACCGCGATCGTGCAAGCCGTGATAAATCCACCTGCCAGTCGCAAATGCTGCATTTTACCCTCCATTCTTTGCCTCCTATCTTGCATGCGCTGCTTGGCGTCGAACGCGTATTTGCGACATCGTTTCCCAGTGAAAGCCGCGACGATCCATCAGAAGGTAAATTCGAGTTGTTTGGCCCATCCTTTCGGATTGCCTCGAGGTCTAAGAGGCTTCGCATTTCAGCGTTATGCCGCCTGTCCGCCTCCCCCACGGTTGAGTATTTCCGATAAAATCGTCCAGCGCGGTGCGCTTTGGCGCAGCAATCTCTCTTGTTCCGCCTGCGCCTTCTACCATTCGCATTTAGTGCGTCGAGCCGCCGCTGCGCGCCACCCATCGTGAAACGACTTTCAAATCAACAACGTTATGTTCGTTGAATTAATTGGGACTGGGCAAAACTCTTCAAATGAGCGGGCGCAAGGCAACCGGGCTTCTTTGCAAGCATTATCGCCTGCGATCCAACTTACGCTTACCGCATTGCCGAATACCCTACTACCAGATAACGCAAACTGCGATGGAAACCGAATTCGATCTTGCCCGGCTCGCGCCACTGATCACTGCAACGGCACACAACAGATTGCTCGCGATCCAATACTCCAGGCATGGCGAAGACTGGGTCGAACTGGAGCTTCCCTACAGCGAAAGTCTGGTCGGCGATCCGGCGACGCGCATACTTGCGTCGGGCCCGATCTTTTCATTGATGGATATCGCGTGCAGCATGGCAATCTGGCTGACTTCGAGGTGCTTCCGGCCGATGGCGACTGTCGATATGCGCGTCGATTACCTGCGCCCGGCAAGGCCCGGCAAGTCGGTGATCGGGCGTGGCCAATGCTATCGATTGACCAAGAATATCGCGTTCGTTCGCGGGGAGGCCCATGACGGCGACTCCGCAAAGCCTCTCGCACATGTCGCAGGCACATTCATGTTCACCGATGTCGAATAAAGTCGAGTCAAGCCGATATGCATCGCCGTATGCCAAGACGCTTGGCGCCGAATGGGTGCGCGACGTCGCCAACACCATCGCCGATCGCAAAGTTCTCCACATGCCGTTCGGAGACCATCTGCTCGGACGTCCTTCGTTTCTGCATGGCGGGGCAATAACAGGAATGGTCGAACTCGCGGCCTGGTTCACCCTAAGCGACGCGCTCGCCGACGAGCCCGCGGCAGCTTTCAAACCGATTTCGGTATCAATCGACTTCCTCCGCGGTGGCAAGATGGTAGAAACCCGCGCCACTGCAAAAATCATCCGCTTAGGGCGCCGACTTGCGATTTTGGAAGCGCGGGGTTGGCAGGAGGATGAGGCCAGCCCAATAGTTCGCGGCGACCTCAAATTTCTGATCACCCGCTGACGCTTGGCGGCAGCTCGGATCCAAGGTCCTGTTGGGCACGATCTCGATGTCGGCGCGGATCGAGAGGGTCTTGAGCTGACCTTTGAAGCCGCCGTTCGACTGTTTGGTGACGTATCCGATTGCTGGCATTGTACTATCCTTCTTTTGCTCGCCCCGAACCGTTCCGGGCGATGGCGCAACCTCAGGAATGGCCACAGCGGTGAGACGAACCTGCAAGGCCGCAGCGTTCAGCGGAGGACCGGAGTGCCGCGCTTATTTGGAGCGAAGCGTCCGCGAGGAGACCGGCAAAGCCGGGCGGGGAAATAAGCGCGGCCACGATGGTTTCGGGCGCACCGCGGCCGTTCCAGGTCATGCGTCAAGGAGCCGAGACGGTTTCGGGGTGTCCAGAAGACGGGGTCAATATCGCGATGATCGGGACACCAACAGCGCGTATTTTCTGGTTCGAGGTCGCGTGCTTACCGCATCGCGTGCCGGGTTATCGTCATTTTGCGATTGCGGGACGGCGACCCCGTCCCCATTTAGGGGTCACGCATCGGGGCGATGCACAGGACTCAGGGGCAACACCAGGCGATGAACGGGCAGGCGAGCCTCATATAGCTTAGCCGTCCTGGCATGTGCTGCACGGGACTTTTCACATGTGGCGGATTTGGTAAGCGCACGCTTCATGGGACCGGTTCACGATGCTGAACGACGCGGACGGCAATCGCTTGATCATCGCCCAGCTCAGCGCGCCTGACAGTAAAAACGAACTAGCTCTCCGCGATCGTTCAACGCCATCAGGGTCGTTGTGCCGCTGGATGTCAGGCAGGCTTGCGAAACCGGAGTACGAACCGATCTGTCTTTCCGCGCACTGCAGGGTCGAATACGATCTTCGTGTGGTCGTCGGACGACGTTTTCAGCAGATCGCTTTGCGCTTCGAGGACAAAACCCGCGCGCTTGAAATCGGCTTTCACCGTTTCGGGGTCGATCCTGTGCAGTTTCTCGACGATCGCCCGCGTGTCGCCGGCCGGGCCGACATGATCGACGATGCCAACGATCCCGCCCGGCTTTATCGCGCGGAAAAGACCTGTCAGGACAATATTCGGATCAACGCGGGGGAAATGGTACTTTTCACTTTGCCAGTAAAAGTCGTGGTAATTCAGATGTATCATCGCGAAGTCGTAGCTGTTGGGAGCAAAGGCACTGGTAAGATCGGATGTAAGCCGGAAGTTCGGCTCACGGGCCGCCAGCGCATCCAGTCCTGTTTTTGCCTTGGCGTCGAACATCACCTGCGGCTCGTATGCAACGACGCTGCCTTTTGGGCCTACGGCCTGCGCCATGATCTCGGCATAATATCCGGTGCCTGTCAGCACATCGATGGCCTTCATGCCCGGCTTCAACTTCAGGAAGTCGAGGATCTCGGCAGGCTTGCGGCCTGCATCAAGTGCCACGGCTTCGGCGGGGCGTCCGTTGAATGCTACGGCTGCCGCATAATCACGCGGAGCTGCCATGGCCTGGCTGGCGGCTGTGGCGAGCAGCAGTGAAAGGAAAATGGCCTTGCGCATCACGTATCTCCCTTGCTGTTATAATCTATGTCTGAACCGCTCGAAGCCTGCGTTCAAGGGCCCGTTACGGGAGAGCTGGGTTGCCCGCATTGGCGAGAGAGCGGGGCGCCGACAGGCACCATCTGCCCAGGCAAGCACGATTGCCTTTTTCTGACGTTATAATCGCGCGTACCTGTCCGGTCGCAGCGGTTCTTGAAACCGCTCAAGGGAGCGTCCATGTCGGCGTCAAACATCGCTAGAGAGGCCAGCCCCAGCACAATGACCGAAGTTACAGAAGCCATCGCCACGACACACTCATTTGAGGCCGACGTTGCCAAACTCCTGCATCTAATGGTGCATTCGGTATATTCCGATAAGGACGTCTTTCTTCGCGAACTGATCTCAAATGCAGCAGATGCCTGTGAGAAACTGCGTTACGAGGCCATTTCTCAACCAGCCCTGCTCGGTGAAGATCCGCAGCCCCGGATCACCATCATTCCCGATGCGGACAGTCGGCGCCTGACGCTTGACGACAATGGCATCGGCATGGACGGGGCTGAAATGATCGAGGCGCTCGGCACCATTGCGCGATCGGGAACCAAGGCTTTCATGGACAGGATTGCCGCCACTCGGGGAGTCGAAGGCAGCCAGCTGATCGGCCAGTTCGGGGTTGGCTTCTATTCGGCGTTCATGGTGGCAGACCGCGTCGATGTCGTTTCGCGCCGCGCAGGGTCTGACAGTGCTGCACTTTGGTCATCAGACGGTCTTGGCAGCTACACGCTTGCACCCGCCGACACAGCAGATGCACCAGCCCGGGGCACGCGCGTTATCCTGCACCTCAAGGAAGATGCGGCAAGCTATACCGACAGCGCGACCATCGAGCGCCTTGTAAAGGCGCAGTCGGGACACGTCCCGGTTCCGCTTTTCCTCCAGGAGGGACCTGACGCCGAGCCGCGCGAGATTGCCGATGGGGCGGCGCTGTGGATGCGCCCCAAATCGGACGTCACCAGAGAAGAATACGCCGACTTCTATCGAAGCGTCGCCGGTCAGTTCGACGAACCTGCGCTGACCATCCATTACCGCGCCGAAGGGCGATACGAATATTCGGTGCTGGCGTTCATTCCTCAAACAAAGCCTTTCGATCTCTTCGACCCTGAGGGCGCCGGTCGCATGAAGCTGTACGTGCGGCGCATCTTTATCACGGATGAGGCGCAGATCGTGCCCCGCTACCTGCGCTTTGTGCGTGGTCTGGTCGATTCAGCCGACCTGCCGCTCAACCTTTCGCGCGAGATGATCCAGGACAGCCCGATCCTTGCAGCAATCCAGACGGGGCTCACTCACCGTTTGCTGGGCGATCTCGAGAAGATGTCCAACGAGGATGCGCCCGCCTATTTCAAGGTCTGGGACAACTTCGGAGCGGTCATCAAGGAAGGTCTCTACGAAGACTATGCCCGCCGGGCGACGCTGCTTGGCCTTGCCCGCTTCAAAACGACAGATTCTGACGGCGAATGGCGTTCGTTGAAGGACTATGCTGCCGGACTGAAGGAAAACCAGACCGCCATCTACTATGTCGTTGGCAACGACCTTGAGCGGCTGTCCTCGTCGCCACAGCTTGAAGGGTTCCGGGCGCGCGGCATTGAAGTGCTGCTGCTTGCCGATCAGATCGACAGTTTCTGGGTGACAGCAGGCGTCGATTATGAGGGCAAGCCCTTCAAGTCGATCACCCAGGGTTTGTCCGACCTGAGCCTGATCCCGCTTCCCGGTGGCGAAGGGCAACAGGCAGGAGCCACGCCTGAGGTCACAAGCTTTATGGAGTTCGTCAAAGCCACGCTCGGTGACGTGGTTTCAGACGTTCGTGCGTCCGAGCGACTGACAGAAAGTGCTGTCTGTCTGGTGGCGTCCGAGCAAGGTATGGACCGGCAGTTGGAAAAGCTGCTTGCCAGTGCCGGGCAGCTGCCCGCGGCGACCAAGCCGGTGCTCGAGATTAATCCACGCCATGCGCTGATTGGTAGCTTGAGCCGCCTGGGCAATGATGATCAGTCATTGCGCGCAGATGCGGCCCATCTGCTGTTCGACGAAGCGAGAATTGCAGACGGAGAAATGCCAGTTGACCCCCGCGCCTTCTCGGGCCGACTTGGGCGGGTCATTGGTCGAGCCGTGGGCGAGTAGGAGCGTCCGGGAGTCAGAGCTGCCGGTGATTCAGTTCTTCTAACCGACGCCGCCTATTTCAACGGCTAAGTTCGCCCAGTCCGATAGCGTTATGATAAATGATGCCCGTCAACTGCGCCTTCGCTTGGCGGCCCCAGCAAGCTTGGCTGTCGTGCCGATACCGGTCACTCTCTGCACATAGCTGGGCCACAGCGGCTGCAAACGCTGTGACCAGCGCGGTCAGTTTAGGACATAGAAGAGATGCGAACCAATGCGCCCCACTTTGGTGAGCGAGTTGCGCCAGTAGGGAACTACCCAGCTTGCGTAGTGGTGCGTAGCGCTCCCCACGCCGGAGAAGACCTGCCTGCCCAGCGCGTGCCGTGAAGCCCAGCCGGGGTGCACCGGCCAGCAGTCGGAAGACCTGTCACAGGTGAAGGAGAATTGGCAGCCCGTCGACCGTATCTCTGATAAACGACGCCGCAGATCGGGTTGGGGACGCCAGGGGCACTGCTAAAGCTATTGCATGAAGTCCCTGCAATAATGATGATCCACAGTGCTGCAGCCCCGGGGCCGCCTCGACCCTCCGGGTATGACGTCGCGGCGTTCACATTGACGCGGGGTTTGCTGTCCCAAAAAGGCAACTTGTTTGTTCTTTGCGCGTTACGATCGGCGAAAAAGGAGACTGAGATGCGTAACAAATTAGCTATGGTCGCAATGCTAACTCTGGCTTCTGCGCCGATCATTCTGCCAAGTGCGGCGCTGGCCCGCCATCACACGTACCGCGGCCAGAACACCTATAATGAGCAACGCTATCGCTGCGGGGGCGGCAATGGTGCTGTTGGTACCGTGGCTGGTGGTGCGGGCGGAGCGTTGGCTGGCAATGCTCTTGGTGGCGGCACGCTCGGCACGATCGCAGGCGGTGTCGGCGGCGCGTTGCTGGGCAGGCACTTCGACAAACAGCATACCAGGCACCGTAACGGCTGCTAGGCCACATGGGCCAGCAATCCCCTGTTTATCAGTTCGCCAACGATCGGGCGCTCTCTTCGGCTTCGACGCGCCGAACAGTCTCGGCAAGGGTCTTCTGCGCCAGCCGATTGCCCTTCATCGCTGACACACTCATGGCGCGCATCACCGCCTGAATCGCTTGGCAACTCGAGAATCCTGTCGTTCTCATGGAGCGATAGGCTTCGGCCAGGATCATGCGCGATGTCAGCTGATCGGCCGGATTGAACTCTGGAGCTTGCCTGACTTTGCTGCCCGCGGTCTGCCCCTCAGGGTTTCTTGACTGGCCTTTCTGGAACCTGTGCTGGACTGGCGGCTTGCCATAGCCGACACTCTGCACAGGCGGCAAAATACCCGTAACCGCTGGGTCAGTGGCGTCGTCGCGGGCGCTCACCGGGCTATTCTACTGGATATCCAAGGCGATCATGAGCCACGTCTTCGACCGCGTGGCCTGTGGCTGCAGCGTCGCTCGCTTGCCGGTTAACATCTCCGACCGCCCGACAATGGTTGGAATGAGCAATGCGTGGTGTAAATTCAGCGACAAACATTCGCGGGGCGAGCCTCATTTGATGTCACGCCTTGCAAATGGCCTCCTAGCTACAGTGCAATTTATTGGAGATTGTGCATGGGATTTGGATTACGGCGTCGCCTTGAAACGGCCACCGCTCGCCATCCTTTGCTGCGGCGCGCGCTGACGATCGGCTATATCATACAGAGCAACGTTTCGGCTGCCAAACGGCCCCATCCGCTGGATCGGCGTTATGGTGTCAGCACGCAGGCCCATGTTCCCCTGTATCTGTCAAAGACCGGTACGTCGGCGGACAACCATATAATCCCCTACGCGGGGTGCGTGCCAACCATTGTTTCTAACGTTCTCGACGATCTGCCCGACCTGGGAACGTCCAGCTTCGTGGATCTTGGTTGCGGCAAAGGCAGGGCATTGATCGTGGCGTCGGAGCGACCGTTCAGACGCATCGTTGGCATCGAGCTCAACCCGGAACTTGCAACGTTCGCGCGCCGGAATGCCCGCCGCGTTGCCCGGGACTATCCCCAGAGAACAGCAATCGAGATCCTGATAGGCGACGCCAGTATTCCGCTACTGCCCGATGGCGACGTCATCGTGTTTATGTACCATCCTTTTGACGCCACGCTCGTCGAAACTCTTTCGGTTCATCTTGCCGCTGCGCAGGCAACGGGCCGGGCGATCTCCGTGATTTATGAAAATCCGGTTCACGGCGATGTCTTCGACCGACATCCTGCATTTTCAAGGGTCTCGGCAGCGATGCTGCCATGTAGCGAGGAAGAGTTGCCGTTTGCATTTGACCCGTTCGAAGCCGTCGTCGTCTGGCGCGCACCGGCAAGAAACCCCAACGATATCCCGGAGGAGGCGCAACGGGCCATTGTCGTGGTGAAACCGGATTACCGGGTGATCGTTTAACCCACCCCCGGCAGCGTTCAGGGATGAAGCCAGTGGGACGGTCCGACTCAGTTGTCCGCGAGGGATGCTGCAGGCGCTGGCGCCGGTCCTTCCACCTTCCTTGTCGAGGTTCCCGATGTGAACCTGCTTGTAACCTCGGCCAATGCACCGCTCGATATGATCGAGCAGCAGATCGACGTCGCGTTGCGAGTTCGCACCAAGCCGGACGGCAACCTGAGCCTGGCGACGCGGGCCCGAGCGTCCGATGTCAGCATACGCGTCTCGGCACATGATCTGGCGCGATCGATTGCCCGCGCCGGTTCTTGCGACCTGGGCGACGGCCTGAGTTTGATCCGGATAATTGGGGCGGCTTTAACCCGCTCGGGCAGGGTATTGGCGGCGAGGGAGAAGCATCCCCTCCCAAGAATCTCTTTCTCCCTCCCACGCGCCCTGTTGAGCTTCGCTCGTGCGGGTCTCGGCGCATGAGCGCCGGAGCTCTGATGCCGTTTCGGAGTGACCCTGCGCAAGTCGATGATCGAGGCCTTCGGCGCTCCGGACAGCGTGAGCCTCCCAAACGCACGGTAGTGCCGCTCTGCGCGACGGCGTGACACTGATGCACCGAGACAGTCGCAGTTAGTACACATGCTGTCGGATAAAAGGCGCGCATCGGGAGCGGTCTAGCTGAGTCCGTGGCGGGAATGTGGTTGCCCCGGACACGGGCTGATTGCATCAAGCGATACTTTCAGCTCTTCGAGCGAGCATTGCACGCGCAGCTATCGCTACAGCTGCACTTGGGTCCACAGGTGCATGGCTGGCACGCGCACTGCTTTTTGGTACATTGTTTTATCATCACGTTTTCCTTTCGCCCGGTGATCGGACAGTGAAGGATTAGGCACGAATGGCAGTGGCGGAAATGTCATTTGTATGGCATTATCTGCCAATGGATGTATCCGTGGCTCCCCCCCGCAAGATGGCTCTCGTTGGCTATCGTGGCGTACAATCGCTCGACATCATCGGCCCACTCGAGGTGTTTGCGATGGCAAACCGCTTTGGCGATCGACAAAGCTATCAGGTGCTGCTCGCTTCACCGTCGGGCGGAGATGTCGTCTGTAACTCAGGGGTCGTGCTCGCCAACTCGATTTCCCTGGCGGAGCTGCCCCCTGCCCTCGACACGATTCTGGTCGGCGGAGGCGACGAAGCTGGTCTGCTGAGCATGCGCGATTCCGCCGTTGTGGATTGGCTCACCACCCGCGCCGGAACCACCCGCAGAATTGGCAGCGTTTGCTCCGGTGCATTCGTACTTGCAGCCGCGGGCGTTCTCGACGGCCGTAGCGCGACCACGCACTGGGAAGTCTGCGCCGAACTTCAGCGCTTTCGGCCCTCAGTTCAGGTGGAGCCCGACGCTATCTTCGTGGCGGACCCGCCTTATTATACTTCCGCGGGAGTCACTGCAGGGATCGATCTGTGCCTCTCCTTCGTGGAGGCGGATTGCGGGCCAGAGGTGGCGCTATCGGTGGCACGCAACCTGGTGCTTTTCATGCGGAGGCCTGGAGGGCAGACGCAATATAGCGCAGGGCTGAACGTTCAGGCAGCGGCTACCCCTCGCCTCCGCCAGCTGATCGCCGATATCAGCGCTGATCCATCGGGAGAGCAGAACGTCCCGCAGCTGGCGGAACGTGTCGCGATGAGCGAGCGAACATTCTCCCGGGTGTTTCAGAAGGAAACCGGGGTCAGCCCAGCCGCCTTCGTGGAGCTTGCACGCGTGAACCGGGCGAAGGCTCTCTTGGAAACCTCGGATTGGCCGCTTGCCAGGGTGGCTAACCGAGCGGGCTTTGGCAGCGTCGAGGCTTTGCATCGAGCCTTCAATAAGCGGGTTTTTGTCACGCCTGGGGAATACCGGCAGCGCTTCGGCCATGTCACACTGGCGGAAGAAACCGGTCGCGCAGCCTGAGCTACACTTATTCGCATAACCATGCGCAATATGCGGTCCGGTCGTGCCAGTCATATTGCATGTAACGCGCGATTCTCGAAGCTGAAGACTCTCCGAACATTCGTGCAACCACGTAGAGCGCTGCATCAATGCCCGCGCTGATTCCAGCGGAAGATATGATCCTGCCGTTGTCGACAACACGGACGTCGGCAAGGATCTCGGCTCCGCAATTCAGATCGCGCAGCTCATCCATGGCATCCCTGTGAGTTGTTGCGCATCGTCCGACGAGCACAACCGTACCACCACCCAGCGTTTCGACACTGGCGATACCGAGATCAACGACCTCTTCTTCTTCACGACGGTCCATTGCTTTTCTCCTTCAGCCCGACCGCAAAACGCGCCCGGTCCGGGAAGACTATTGGCCATCCAACACTATAAAAATTTTATAGTCCTGATGTTTGCACAATGTTGATTGCGTACGTGAATTCAAAAGATCTAAAGCCGGGCGTTGAGAAAACGCTCAAGGCGTTCGCCGACGCTTTTAGTCGCAAAGCGACTTGGACAGGGCGTCGGCCGCCCGGACAGTAGATCGCGGATTTATATGGCATGATGACCCCCGACGGCAAGCCTCGCCCCCGTCGACATGCGGTGACACGGCGTGGAGCGATGGCGAGCGCTCCTGACTTACCGGGTGCCCGACTCGACCGGCCTGAGCACTTGAGCCAGTGCAGGAACGATCCGCATGCGCTGGCGGTGATAGACCAGCAAACCGGCGCGAACTTCCGCCCAGCGCTGTGCCGCAACGCTGGCAGAAAGCGCCTGGATCACGGACGCGTCGTTCAGCAGAAGGGTTTCATGTCGGCGTGCGAGCGCCAGACGGTCGTTCAGCGAACCCACGGCTGCTCGCACCTCGTGATTGTGCGCCACCGCAGCAAGCCTGTCGAAGATTTCGGCTGCTTCCGAACCGATCGATTCAGGGTTGCGGACGCTTGGTGGATCGCTGCCCGCGGCGGCCACCGCCATGCGTGTCACGAGTGTCATGAGTTCAGCACTCCATCCGTAAAGCTCCCGCAGCCCCGCCTCGGTGACCAGGGGCATGCGAAAGCCCGCCTGCTCCCAGCTCTCGATAATCCTTTCGCCCATGAGGCGATGCAGCGCATCGCGCACCGGTGTCACGCTCGACACCAGGTCACGCGCGAGCAGCGCCGGATCGAGACGGTCGCCCGATACGAACTCACCTGAAAGGATCCGTCCTTTCAGCGCGCCGTAAACGCGCATCGTCGTCGCCCCCGAATTCATGGCGCGGCCACCGCACGGGTCTGACGTGCAACAAAGGCGGCGAGCTCTGCATCCTGTTCGGGCGTCAGCGCATCGACCGCGCCAACCGGCCAGTCGAGCGGTCCTTTCAGGAGTACCGAGGGACACTGGCCTTCGACATTGCCGAGGTTGGGACGGTGCTGACGATAGCCAACGAGAGCGGCAAGGTCGGGCGGGAAGTGCCGTGCGATGTCAGGAGGGTAAGCAAGCCATGCGTTTTCATAAGGCTTGAGCCACCCAAGACAGTAGCTGACGACAATTGCCTGGCGCGGGACCGGCGTGCTGCTGGCACCCGCGCCATGCAGCGTCGATCCGAGAAACACGATGGCATCGCCTGGGTTTGCCAGAGCATCGATCGCCTCGCGCTCGGGCGGCCCTGGGGACAGTGCGGCCCGGCCGTGGCTGCCCGGCCATATGATCGTCGCGCCATTGTCGCGCGTAAACGGCGTCAGCGGCCACATGACGTTTACCAGATATTCGAGTGCGCCGATGTCGCCGCGCCACATCGACTGGTCCCGGTGCGGGAACTGCGCGAGCGCGCCCTGATGAATTTCGATAGCCTGCGCGAGGTTGAGCTGGATCGTGTCGCACCAAGGGCCGAGGCTCGCTTCGACAAGATCGAGGATACGCCGGTTCATCACCAAGTCGTGGACTCTCGCGCTGCGGATCAAAAGGCGCCCGAACCGCTTGGTCCGCCCGCCATAGAAGTCGCCGACGCAAAAAGGAGTTGCGGCAAACGTCGGCGCGAGGTCTTCGGCAAGGCTGGTTACGAAGTTCCGATCGGCGGCGCCGCGCACGATCACATAGCCTTCCTTTCCAAGCATTTCCAAATGCGGGTCGACTGCAGCATGTCCGCACGCTGCCCTGGCCGGGGCGCCCATCTCACGCCGCCTGCCGGATGGGCATTTGGGTTCCATCCGAAATGCCAGCGGCGACGAGCCGGTCGATCGTATCAGCCTCGATGTCGATGCGCAGCGCGCCAAGCGTCGCGCCATCGCGGTCCTTGGGAAAGCCAAGCGGCCGGCACTGCCAGCCAAAGCTCAGGACCTGCTGCATCCACCTCCATTCGGCGACACCGGTGTAAGTGGTGATGCCGTTGCCCAGCGCATAATGCGCAATCGCAGTTACCAGCCGATCACGAACGAAACGGCGGTCGCGCGCGCTTAACGAGCGCGACAGGCAGAAGCGCGTGATTTCATAGACATCGGGGCCGACAGGCATGTCGAAATCGCACAGGTCGGGAAACAAGGTGTTGAGGATGCCCGGGCGGGTCGAGTCGAGCAAACGGGCCGACCCCATATGACGACCCTCCCCATCGGTGATGATCAGATAAACCGCGTGGCGATTGTCGAACTCGTCGATCTCATAGCGCTCGGCGACGACGGGAAGCGGCCATTTGAGCAGATCGATGAAGACGCTCTTGCGCGCCTCGAACATGGCGCGCAGCACGTCGCTTTCGTGAATGTGGTTGGTTTCACTGACAGTTACCAGCATGATTGCCTCCATTGTTGGAGCGCCCAATCGAGCATGCCGGTTTGATGCGAGGTATCGCTATATATAGCTATCAGGCGTCCAAAATGTCGCTGAAGCAGATCGTGCCCTCGAAAAGCGCGACCACTACGACATAGAGCCGACTTGGTGAATCATAGGTTTCGCGGACGGCACGCATATGCGCCAGAACCGTGTTGCGGCTGATCCCCATGATCGAGGCCGTTTGTTCGTCTGTCTTCCCCTTGCTGGACCACAGCAGGCAGGCGCGCTGCCGCAACGTGATCGGCGCGTGCTGGCGAAAAGGCCTGATGCCGCTGAGAACCCGCGCACGGTCGAAGGCATAGGTGCTGACGAGGCGGGCGAACTGGATCGCGTCATGATCGATGACCTCGCCGACCCCGACCGCGAAGGAAATCGACCCCGACAACTCACCGGTGACATTGCCGGGAACGGTGAAGCCGTCACCGATGCCGCAGGCGCGCGCCTGCGCGAACACCAATTCGTCGTCTGCGGTAAAGTCGATCAGAGCTGCGATGTCACTCCATCTGAACCCTGACGTCCGAAGCTGGCTGGCGCGGTGGACAGGGTCGTTCTTGCCGAGACCACGCGCATCGAACCAGAAAGCATAGCCTTCGGGATAATTGTGCATGCGCAGGAGCTTCGATCGCGGCTTGAAATCGGCGTGCTGTGTCAAAGCGTAATATCGGAACCCCGCGGCGGTGCACGCCTGGGCCAATATGTCCTCGAGTTCGCCGAAATTGCGTGCGGCGGCAAAAGCGTCGATAAAAGACTGGGCCAGTTCGGGTGAGCGCATCGATCCTTCGGTCGCCCGGCACTGCGTCCCTGAGCCACAGTCCGTCGCCGTCCCCTTGGACCGGACCGCGCGGTTCTCAAGCCGGGTCCAGCACCGTGACGAAGTGGACGCCGCACTCGACGGCTGGTCCACAGCAAAGCAAGCAATTGACAAATAACCAAACTATATTTCAAATATAGAGGAGAATTCGCTTCAATTGGGGTGACTATGCCCGGGTTGTCCAGATCGTCTGTCATGGGTTGCGGTGATACGGACGAGCCGCTTGGCATCGTCTAGCCGATGGACAGGCGCCAGCCGGGTCAGCCTGACTGGAGCCGGCCCCCGGATTATGCGCACCTGATTGCAATGCCTCGCTCCGCCTTTGCCTGGGAATGGTTACGCCGCTCGTCGCGCTATCGCGATGCATGGTCAAGGCGCAGCGATCGAAAGGGCGATGCCACTTGGCGGTCGCCCGAGAGTTTCGGCCTCATCGATTACGAGGATCCAGTACTCGATGCAGAGCACGCACGACCGCTCTGGTCGTGTACGGTCGACGCCACGGTGCTTACGGCCGACGTCATCGACCGTGACCCAGGTCCCCGCGATGCATTCGATCTGCGAAAACTGGCTTCACTGGCAAAGTTGCGGGTGGGAACTAAGAATGGAGAACATGTGCTGATCAGCGATGGCACACATGGCATCAGGCTCGATATTGCGACCGGAAGCGTGGTTGGAAGCCCGACGCTGCTGGCCTACCGGATCGAGGGCCTGTTCTCGGCGAGAGCGCCCACCGAAACATTGCAGCGGCTTACCGAATTGGTGCAGCGCCAGACATTTTCAGCGTCAGCCTTTCCACGAGAGCGGCGCGCCGACCGATGGATCCTGGAACTGCGGACTGCCGACGCCATTGCGGCAGGGGCAAATGCGCGGGACATCGCCATTCATTTTTATCCGGCGATAACCTCCGAACGCCACTGGCGCACCAACAGTGGTGCAGCGCGCCGGCGGGTGCAGCGCCTGATCGCGCGGGCGCGCGGCCAGCAGATTGACGCGGACGTTGCTCGATGGTTCACTGGATCCGAACGAGTTCAACCAGGAAAGCCATAACATGGATAACCTAAAGCGACCGACATCTTCTGGGGTCACCAGAACGACCCGCATATACTCAGGGCGCATCCTATAAGCGCAAAAGAGGCGACCAAGGATAGCCGCCCCGTTTCGTAGGCGCACTGCCTGTGACGGCGACAGACGCTCTGGGCGTGTACGAAAGCCGATGTCACCTTGAACACAAGCGAGGGGGTTTACCGAGGAACGCCAATACGCCTGCTTCGCCCTGTGGAAAGTGGCTGCGACGGTCGCTGCGCTATCAACGCTGGTGCGGCGAGCCCCCGTACCAACATATCAGCCCAAATGGTCGCAAGCTCTCGCCTCCTGGGCATGTATCCGGCACGATTATAAGCCAGTTCCACCTTGTTGCGCGGAACGTGCGCCAGCATCAGGTCGATGACATCTCGATCGTTCGGCTGGCCGTCTCGGTTCGCCCACTCGTTCATGATTGTCGAGAAGGCTGCCCGAAACCCGTGCGGTACATGGCGACCTCGATACCCTGCTCTGTTGATAAGATATCCAATAGCGTTTTCACTCATTGGACGATGAATGTCGCGGTCGTTCGGAAACACCAGATCGCGCTTGCCAAGGAGGTCCTGCGCCACTTTGAGGATTGCCGCACTCTGATGCGCAAGCGGCACAAGGTGATCGCCACCGATCTCGGCTTTCCGATCCAGATCGCCCTTCATGCGCTCCGCTGGAATGCGCCACAGCGGCTTGTCGCCGTCGAGGTTTTCGAACTCCTCCCAGCGCGCGCCGCGCAATTCCCCGGGCCGCACGGCTGTCAGCGCGAGGAAGCGCACTGCGAGGCGCGTGATGCCTCTGGCATATTCGTCTTCGACATCGCTCAACATTTGCGTGAGCGTCGCCAGATCGGTGATAGCGGGCTGGTGGCCCCTCCGGGGTAATGGCCGGAGTGCTGCGTCAACTTTCTCGGAGGGGTCTCTTTCGACATAGCCGGCAGCGATGGCATAACCGAATATGCCATCGCTGCCTGAGGCGCTTGGCGGTCTCGATTGCCTCACGGTTTTCAACCAGGCGCAGCGTCTCGACGATCTTTGGTGGCGTCAGTTCACCAATCGGTATCCTGCCGATGTGCGGAAACGCATCGCGCTTGAGGCTGCGCAGCACGTCGTTGCCGTGGCGCACAGCCCATTTTGCCTTGTTGAGCTCGAACCACTCATCGGCCACAACAGCAAACGTTAGCCGCGAGTTTTCAATCGATGCCTGGACCTGCTGTCGTTTAACAGCGGCAGGATCAACGCCATTCAGCAACAGCTTGCGTGCATCGTCCCGCATCTGCCGTGCCAGAGACAGGCCGACGAGGGGATAAGGTCCGAACGACTGGGTCTTCTCCTTGCCATCGAAGACGTACTTCATCCGCCATAGCTTCGACCCTTTGGGCGTAACGACAAGATACAATTGATTGCTGTCCGCCAGTTTGAACGGCTTTAGCTTTGGTTTGGCATTTATGATTTCGACGTCGCTAAGCACTACACCCTCCGATACCCCGTTTTTTGCCGTCGATACCCCATTTTATACCCCATTGCAGGGTGGAAGGCAGCGGACGACTGTGAACGGCCTGAAGCGCAAAACTCACGGTTTTCCGGAGAAAATGTCAATCCCAGTGGAAGGATATGGACTGCTGTGGAGGCCCGATTGGCGGAGAGGCAGGGAAAGGACGTCCGACCAACAATTATTCCATAGGCTATTGTATTTACTACGTTTCCCTTCTCTTTGTGTACCAAGCATAATGTACCATGAATGTACCGGTAATTTGGAGGCATAAAGGGGGGGCTGGCGGCTCATGACCGACCTTCCGATTGGTAAGGTAAGAAGTTAACCGCTCGCAGATGGGCTATGGCCGTGCTGTTGGCGGCCACGTGCGCTAAAGCTCTGCGCAAGCTCCCATCGAGTTGGACGGCCCCGGGGAGACCGCGATGAGGCAGCCGGAGCAGATCCGCAACAGCCCAGATGGCCCTGCGCGTCAGGAGACTCCCTTCAAGTAAAAATTGCAGATCGCCGACGTCAC
>JAQGKX010000016.1 GCA_028289885.1 Sphingomonadales bacterium | reverse complement strand
GGCCTCGATTTCTCGGGCGAAGACGACGACGCCCCCGATACCGGCCCTGAATATAGCGACTTCATCTATTTCTCGTACACCTTGGGAATGACGTTCCAGACGTCGGATACCGCCGTCACGTCACGTCATATGCGCAAGATCGTCACGGCGCACAGCCTGGCCGCGTTTGTCTTCAATATCGGCGTGCTGGCATTTTCGATCAACGTGCTGGGGGGTGGCTGATCGGAGTGGACAGGCTTCAAGCAACGCTCCTTGTCTCGCGGCCAATTTTCGTTTTAGAATAATCTATCGTGCTGCTTATCGAAAGTTGCGTTTCCTATGAAATCCCATGTTCTGCTTGTTGCCCTGCTCGCCTCCGTTGCCACGCCTGCCCTGGCCGCGAACAGCGCGCCACAGCCGGTGCCGTTCATCGACACGATCCCTGCGGCGGTTGACAAGCCCTATCCCGGCACGATTCGGCTGAAGGTCGATGCAACCGACCTCGACCGCGCGATCATGCGTGTCGAGGAGCAGATCCCCGTCGCCGGCGCTGGCCCGCTTGTCTTGTTGATGCCGAAATGGCTCCCGGGCAACCATAGCCCGCGCGGTCCGATCGACAAGCTCGCCGGACTGGTCATCAAGGCAGGCGGCAAGACGCTGACGTGGACACGCGATACCGTCGACGTCTTCGCATTCCATGTCGATGTGCCTGCAGGCGTCAAGACGCTCGACGTCAGCTTTCAATATCTGACACCAAACGCCGAAGATCAGGGCCGCATCGTGATGACGCAGGAAATGCTGAACATCCAGTGGGAGGGCGTCTCGCTCTATCCCGCAGGATATTTCACGCGGCAAATTCCGATCAGCGCGACTGTGACCTATCCAAAAGGCTGGAAAGCGGCAACGGCGCTGCGAGCGGCATCGTCTTCGGGTGCAACCACCACTTACGAGACGACGAATTACGAAGTGCTCGTCGATTCACCGATCTATGCAGGCAAGTACTTCCGTGCCGACGACCTCGGTCAGGGCGTTACGCTGAACACGGTGGCGGACGATCCGAAGTTCCTCGCGGCCACGCCTGCACAGATCCAGCTTCACCGCAATCTGGTGACGCAGGCCGTCAAACTGTTCGGCGCGCGTCATTTCGACCATTATGATTTCCTGTTTTCGCTGTCGGACCGGATGGGTGGCAACGGGCTGGAACATCACCGCAGTTCGGAAAATGGCGTCGACCCGGCCTATTTCACCGAATGGAACGACAGCCTGCTCGACCATAATCTGCTGCCACATGAATTCACCCATAGCTGGAATGGCAAGTTCCGGCGCGGGGCCGATCTGTGGACACCCGATTTCCGCACTCCCATGCGGGATAGTTTGCTGTGGGTTTATGAAGGGCAGACGCAATTCTGGGGCTATGTGCTGGAGGCGCGGTCGGGGCTGGCGTCGAAGCAGGATATGCTCGACGCGCTCGCCAGCATTGCCGCCGGGCTTGATATCCGAAAGGGTCGCACCTGGCGCAGCCTTGACGATACGACCAACGATCCTGTCATCGCCAATCGCCGTCCAAAGGGCTGGACCAGCTGGCAGCGCGCGGAGGACTATTACAACGAAGGCCTGCTGGTCTGGGTCGAAGCGGACGCGATTATCCGGCAGGGCACAAAGGGCACCAAAGGCCTCGACGATTTTGCCAGGGCTTTCTTTGGCATGACAGACGGCGATTTTGGCGAGGTGACTTATACGATCGACGATGTCGCAGCGACGTTGAACGGGGTGATGCCCTATGACTGGGCCAATTTCCTGAAGACCCGGCTCACCGAAAAGTCGGACCACGCGCCATTGGGCGGGTTCGAGCGCAGCGGATATAAACTGACCTATACCGACACGCCGACGAACTTCACCAAGACCGGCATGAAGGCGAATAAATATCTCGACCTGACCTATTCGCTTGGCCTGAACGTGGGCAAGGAAGCCAAGATCAACGGCCTGATCTGGGAGGGGCCGGCCTATAACGCTGGCCTCACCGTTGGGCAGACGATCGTGGCGGTCAACGGCACTGCCTATACCGACGACGCGATGACGGCGGCCGTCACGGCGGCCAAGGGCAGCTCCGCGCCCATCCGGCTGACCGTGAAGGCGGGCACCCGCGTCCGCGATGTTGCAGTTTCGTGGAACCAAGGGCTGCGTTATCCACGGTTCGTTAAAACGGGGACTGGCGATACGCCGCTCGACAAGCTACTCGCCCCAAAATGAACATTGAAATGATTCCCGTTGGCGACAACGTCCCGCATTCACTGAACTGCATCATCGAGGTGCCGGTCGGCGGTGAGCCCGTAAAATACGAGTTCGACAAAAAGTCGGGCGCGTTGTTCGTGGATCGCATCCTGCACACGCCGATGCGTTACCCCGCCAACTACGGGTTCATTCCCCACACCCTGTCACCCGACGGCGATCCGCTCGACGCGCTGGTCGTGGCGCGCTCGCCATTCATCCCCGGATGCGTTGTCCGCGTTCGCCCGATCGCGGTCCTGATGCTTGAGGACGAAGCCGGCGGCGACGAAAAGCTGCTGACAGTGCCTGTCGATGCGACCTTCCCATATTATACCAAGGTCAACGAGAGCGACGACCTGCCCGAGATCATCATGCAGCAGATCGAACATTTCTTTACCCACTATAAGGATTTGGAACCCAAGAAATGGGTCCGCGTCGGCAAATGGGAAAATGCAGCCTACGCCCACAAGATAGTCATGGAAGCGATCGAGCGGTACAAGACGCCAGCCTAACCGGCGAGCTCGATCAGGGCTGGTCCATCGACCCGGTTGATGGTCCAGCCGTCCATTGGAACGGCCCCGAGCGACTTGTAGAAGCGGATCGCGGGTTCGTTCCAGTCCAGCACCGACCATTCGAGACGCGCGCAGCCCCGCTCGATGGCGAGTGCTGCAAGGCGTGACAGCAGCGCCCTGCCCGCTCCCGATCCGCGCGACGCCGGATCGACGTACAGATCTTCGAGGTAGATGCCCGGCTTCCCCTCGAACGTCGAAAAATTGTGGAAGAACAGCGCGAACCCGACTGGTTCGGCGTTGAGTTCGGCAATCAGAACTTCGGCCATCGGACGATCGCCGAACAGATGCGCGCAAAGTGTCTCGCGGTCGAGCCGCACTTCGTCAGCGAGTTTTTCGTAATCGGCGAGTGCGCTGATAAAGGCGATGATCCGGTCGAGGTCCGCGCGAA
>JAQGKX010000192.1 GCA_028289885.1 Sphingomonadales bacterium | reverse complement strand
CTGACTGTCAGCCGACCGGCGAGCCAGGCCTTGCGCCCCTTGGTCCGTGCCGACGCGACGAAGATCGTGCCATGTTTGCCCGAATCCATGCGTGTCAGCGGGTTCGGTTCGTGGCCCGATATGATGATCAGATCGGCCCCGGCTCCATTCGCGATGCGCGCGGCCTCGATCTTGGAGGCCATGCCGCCCGATCCCATGCCTGACGATGTTCCCGCCTGCGCCATTCCGGTGACTTTCGCGTCGATCCGCGTCACGCGTTCGATGCGGGTTGCTGTCGGGTCGCGCGTCGGATCGGCGGTGTAGAGGCCATCGACGTCGGACAGCAGCACCACGCCCTGCGCCCTTGCTGCTGCCCCGATACGCGCGGCTAGTCGGTCGTTGTCGCCGAACTTGATCTCATGCGTCGCGACCGAATCATTTTCGTTGATGACCGGCACGACCTTCAGCGACAACAGGCGCTCCAGCGTGGCCGACGCGTTGAGATAGCGTCGCCGGTCCTCCAGATCGTCGAGCGTCACCAGCATCTGCGCCGCGGTCAGACCGTGATCGCCGAGCAAATCCGCCCACACGCCCGCCAGCGCAATCTGGCCGACCGCCGCCGCAGCCTGCGCGTCTTCAAGGTTGGCGCGACCGCCCTTGGCCAGCTTCAGCCGCCGTGCCCCGAGCGCAATCGCGCCGGAGGAAACCACCGCAACCTGCTGCCCGGCCCGCGCGCGTTGCGCAATGTCGGCAACCAGTGTCGCCAGCCATTCCCGCCGGACGGCACCGTTTTTATCGACGAGCAGCGACGATCCGACCTTGACGATCAGGCGGGGGCAGGCAGCGGGGGACAGCGCATGGTTCACAAGGGAGCGCTTAGCCGCGACCGCTGCCGCCAGCAATCGTTCCGCGTCAGCCCTTTATTCGCCGTCCGGAGGCATGGTGTCGCCAACGCCGAGTTCGCGCTGCATGTAATATGTGTCGAGCCACCGTCCGAACTTGCGTCCGACCGCGTGCATGTGCCCCGTTTGGCGAAATCCGAACCGTGCATGAAAGTCCACCGACGCCGGCTCGCTGATAACGGCGAGCATCTGGCGGAAGCCGCAGGCGGTCGATGCCTCGATCAGCGCGGTCATTAAGGCCTTGCCGACGCCGCGTCCCTGACTGTCGTCAGCGACGTAGATGCTGTTCTCACACGTCGCGCCGTAGGCAGGACGGTCGCGATATTGCGCGGCATAAGCATATCCGACGACCGCGCCGCCGATCTCGGCCACCAGATACGGCCAGCCTCGCACAACGATCCCGCCGATCTTGTCGCGTATCGCCGCGTCGGATGGTGCCTCGACATCGAAGGTCGCGATCCCGTTTGCGACGTTCGCGGCATAAATCGCCGCAATCGCCTTAGCATCGCCCTCTTGAACGGGCCGGATCTTTAGATCGGCGACCATTCGGACTCAGCTTCCCCGGCATCGACCTTGACCGGACTGATGCCGACCGAGGGTATCGCGTCCGCCAACCGGTCGAGCACGACGTCGATGCCGGTCCCGGCGGCACCCGACATGGGGAAAACCTCTGCCTTCGATGCCCGCTTCAACTTGGTAACAAGCTTTTTCACGTCGGCGGGGTCGAGTGCGTCGATCTTGTTGAGGCCGATCACTTCGGTCTTGTCGATCAGGCCCGCGCCATAGTTTTTCAGTTCCTTCCGGACGATGCGATATGCGCCGACTGGATCGTCTCCGGTCGCATCGACCAGGTGAAGCAGCACGCGGCAGCGTTCGACGTGACCGAGGAAGCGATCGCCAATGCCTGCGCCATCCGCCGCTCCTTCGATCAGGCCCGGAATATCGGCCACGACCCACTCACGGTCCCGGTGGGTAACGACGCCCAGTTGTGGGCGAACGGTTGTGAACGGATATGCGCCGACCTTTGCCTGCGCATTGGTAACGGCATTGATGAAGGTCGATTTGCCCGCGTTCGGAAGCCCCAGAAGCCCCGCATCGGCGAGCAGTTTCAGCCGCAGCCAGACCCACATTTCTTCGCCCGGCCAGCCCACGCCGTGCTGGCGCGGGGCGCGGTTGGTCGAAGTCTTGTAAGTCGCATTGCCGCGGCCGCCATCGCCGCCGCGCAGGAACACGCGGCGTTCACCGACCTTGGTGAAGTCGGCCAGGACGTGTTCGCGGTCGTCGCTGAGCAATTGCGTGCCGATGGGGACGCGGATGACGAGGTCGTCGCCGCCAGCCCCTGTGCGGTTGCTGCCGGAACCGCCCTTGCCCCGTGGCGCGCGAAAATGCTGGGTGTAGCGAAAGTCGATGAGCGTGTTGAGGCCGGCGACGGCTTCGAAGATGATGTCGCCGCCCTTGCCGCCATTGCCGCCGTCGGGGCCGCCATATTCGACGAACTTCTCACGCCGGAAAGCGACCGCGCCGGGGCCACCCGCGCCCGAGGAGATAAAGACTTTGGCTTGATCGAGAAAATGCATTTTACTTCCAGAATTCAGATTGCAGTCGCCATGCGCGCTTGCACGCCCGGCGAGGAAAGGAGTTGGCGGCAGGCGATCTCACGCGCGGCTTCCCGGGGGAGGCCAAGCGCATCCGCCATCGCCTTGCCGAGCAGCGCGTCGCCCAATGCCATAAAAACGAGCGTAAGGGTATCCTCACGAATCAACCCGTCTTCATTATCGACGCTGAGTTCGTCGACGAGCCGGTGGATCGCAGCCAAAACGGGGTCCAGCGCATCGCGGTCGCCGGTTGCGAGCATCCATGCGGCAAGCGCCCCTGCGCCCTGCTGGTCGAACGCATCAAAGGTCATATCCACGATCGATTTCGGAGTCGCTTCGCCCCGACGCGCCTTCAGCACGGTGGCCGCGATATTGTCGCAAACGGTTTCGGCAAGCATCGCCGCCAGCGCCTTTTGCAAACCCAGCGCCGACCCGAAATGGTGGAGCAGATTGGCATGAGTCCTGCCGATTCGGGCCGATACCGCCTTCAACGTAACGCCCTGCGGACCTTCGGCTATGAGAAGTTCCCGAGCGGCTTCAAGCGCGACGCTGCGGCTTTCATCGGGAGACAGGCGTTTTCGTTCTATTGACATGAATGTTAGTAAGCTTTAGGTTTTGGTTCAAGGAGTGTCTAGCATGGCTCGTGACAAAACGCCTACCGACCTAACCATCACGCCGCGCGACCGACGTTTCGGGCGTGGGGCGGCGCAGAAGCGCTGGTGGCTGAACGACGACCCGATCGCGAGCACCTATCATGATGCATTGTCGATCACATTTCCCCGTGGCGAGGCGTTCTTCGTCGAATCGGTCAAGGCGTTTCGCGACGATGCGCCGCCCAGGCTGGCTGCGGAGATCAGGTCCTTCGTCAGCCAAGAGGTCATGCACAGCCGCGAGCATGTTGCTTTCAACAATCGCCTCGTCGATGCCGGATATCATATCGCCGAATTGGAACAGGTCGTCGTGGACAGTCTGGAAATGACGAAGGACCGGCCCGGGATACTCAACCTGGCGGTGACGATGGCGCTCGAACATTATACCGCGATGATGGCGCACCAGATGCTGGCCAATCCGCATTATTTTCCCGGCCTCGATCCCGAACTGAAGGCCATGTGGAGTTGGCACGCCATCGAGGAGATCGAGCATAAGGGCGTGGCCTATGACACCTGGCTCCACGCGACGCGCGACTGGTCGGCGTGGAAACGGTGGAAGGTCAAGGCGATCATGATGCTTGTCGTGTCAAAGACGTTCTGGCCTGCGCGCTGGCGTGGAACGCTTGAGTTGCTGCGTCAGGACGGACTGACCGGCTGGAAGGTCAAGGCGCGGCTCGCCTGGTATCTGCTCGGGTCGCCGGGGGTGGTGCGGCGGATGATCCCGGCATGGCTGGCGTTCTTCCTGCCGGGTTTTCATCCGTGGAATCATGATGATCGCGCGCTGATCGGGCTGGCGGAGAGCGATTATGCTGCGGCGGTGTTGCCGGAGGCGCAGCGTAAGGTGGCGGTGGCGGCGTAGTTGGATGAGCTAGCCCTCCGCTTTTGGGGAGGGGCGGTCCCGTCTCGAAGAGA
>JAQGKX010000158.1 GCA_028289885.1 Sphingomonadales bacterium | reverse complement strand
TCTGCACAAATCATTTTTACGTATGGAATACATATAAAGGACTTGTGAGTAACGACTAATTTAACCAAGCACCCGACGCCTTAAAACCGTCGGACCTGGAGCCGCTGCCCACATGTCCCTTCATCTTAAACCAACAATGAGAAAGAGCGCAAAATGCCGACGCCAAATCCACCCCCGTTTTACCGGGAGGACCGGGCGTCTACTGAATTGCTGACCGAAACAATGAACTAACCGCTCACCGCCTCGATGACCCTCCTTTAGAAGCAAGTCTGAATGGCGTCAACCGGGTTTGTTGGATTTTTAAGACAGTTCAATCAAATCCAAGGTTCATGCCGCGTGCGCCCGGTGCGGCAGTTTCCAGTTCGGTCGGACGAAATGGCAGGTATAGCCGTTTGGAATCCGCTCGAGATAATCCTGATGCTCGGGTTCGGCTTCCCAAAAGTCACCTGCGGCGGCGACTTCGGTCACGACCTTGCCCGGCCAGATACCGGATGCATCGACATCGGCGATCGTGTCCTCGGCAACCGCCTTTTGTTCGGCGCTGGTATAGAAAATGGCCGAACGATAGCTGACCCCGACGTCATTACCCTGACGGTTCTTCGTGGACGGATCGTGGATCTGGAAAAAGAATTCGAGTAGCGCGCGGAAGCTGGTCACGGCGGGGTCGAAGACGATCTCGATCGCTTCGGCATGGCTGCCATGATTGCGATAGGTCGCGTTCTTCACTTCGCCACCCGAATAACCGACGCGGGTCGAGATCACGCCCGGTTGCCGGCGGACCAGATCCTGCACGCCCCAGAAACATCCTCCGGCGAGGATTGCGGTTTCCGTGCTCATGCCACGTCCTCCACCTGGGGCAGATATGCGCCATAGCCCTCTGCCTCCATGTCATCGCGGTCCACGAAGCGGAGCGATGCCGAGTTGATGCAATAACGCAGGCCACCGCGATCGCGCGGACCGTCCTCGAACACATGGCCTAGATGACTGTCACCATTGGCCGAACGAACCTCGACACGCACCATACCGAGCGAACGGTCGTGGATTTCGTTTACGTTCGCGGGTTCGATCGGCTTGGTGAAGCTGGGCCAGCCACAGCCCGATTCATATTTGTCAGCAGAGGCAAACAGCGGCTCGCCCGAAACCACGTCGACATAGATGCCGGGCTTCTTATTCCCGAGATATTTACCGGTGCCGGGCCGTTCGGTGCCGCTTTCCTGCGTCACGCGATATTGCTCGGGCGAAAGCGCTGCGACGGCCTCAGCCGTTTTGCTATAATTTGCCATGAAGTACCTCCGTTCCTGTCAGATATGGGACCGCGGGGGGAAATATCCACTGTCCGCTGGCGAAATTCCATCCGTCCGACCTCGCCTCGTTTTTACCGCCTGCACTTCCGCGCAGACTGGAGTCCGCGCAGGAAACCGCGCCGCGCGATGCCTGCATCAACGGCTGCACTCATGCGACGTTCGGCGGCACTCGCACCGCTGACTTCACGAACGATGCCGCGAAACGGGATGAGTGAATTTACCACTGCGGAGCCGCCGATCGCGGCAAGGTTGCGCTTGTTGACGGCGGGCGATGTGGAAAAGTCCGGGCCGATGACCTTTGTCAGCGCGTCGATTGCAGAGGATATCTGGCCGCAGCTCGTGACACCCGCTGTCGAATACGGGTTCTTGCCGACCTCGACCAGCAACGGCGGAATTTCGTCCTTTTCAATGCCTACGTCGCGCGCGGGCTGGGTCACGATGTGGCCGGCTGATTGTGCCGAGGCCGCGCCGGGGAGGGCAACAAGGATCATGACCGCAATCTTCAGGCACGACGAGCGGCCCGGTGCGTTTCGATGAATAGTCTGGTTCATGTCGGCTGTTTCCTTGCGATTTCCTTGCGATCAATCCACGGCGCATCGATACACGAAATTTGCGGAGATCGGTACGGTCTCGGCCTCCCTCGATTGATCCGGTGTTAATGCGCGACTGAACCCTATCCATTCATGCTCAGTGCCACTGCTTCGGCAATCTTTATGCCATCGACCGCCGCCGACAGGATGCCGCCCGCATAGCCCGCCCCCTCTCCCGCCGGAAACAGGCCCGCCGTGTTCAGGCTCTGGAATGTTTCGTCGCGGGTGAACCGGACGGGCGAGGATGTACGCGTTTCGACGCCCGTCATGATGACGTCGGGGTGATCATATCCGGGCACCTGCCGACCGAACACAGGAAGTGCCTCTCGCATTGCCGCGACCGCGTAATCGGGCAGGCATTCGGCCAGATCGGTCAGGTGGACGCCGGGTTGATAGGATGGAACGACCTCGCCCAACGCCCGCGACGCGCGTCCCGCCATGAAGTCGCCGAGTTTTTGGGCAGGAGCCTGATAGGTCGAACCACCGGCGATATAGGCGAGCGATTCCCAGTGGCGCTGCAAGGCGATACCGGCGAGCGGATCGCCCGGGAAGTCGCGCGCGGGATCGATCGCCACGACCAGCCCCGAGTTCGCGTTGCGTTCGTTGCGCGAATATTGGCTCATGCCATTGGTGGCGACGCGCCCCACTTCCGAGGTTGCCGCGACCACGGTGCCGCCCGGACACATGCAAAAACTATAGACGGTCCGCCCGTTCGCGCAGTGGTGTGACAGGCTGTAATCCGCCGCGCCGAGGATCGCATTGCCCGCATCGACCCCGAAGCGGGCCTTGTCGATCCACGATTGCGGGTGTTCGATCCGCACACCGATGGAGAAGGGCTTGGCCTCGACATGGACGCCCGCCGCATGGAGCATCTCGAACGTGTCGCGCGCGCTGTGACCGACCGCCAGCACGACATGATCGGCCTCCAGATAGTCGCCGGTTTGGAGGTGCAGCCCCCTCACCCGCCGCTCGCCGGTCGAGTCCGTCGTGATGTCCAGACCATCGACGCGCGTGGAGAAACGGTATTCGCCTCCGAGCGCCTCGATCGTCTCGCGCATCGATTCGACCATCGTGACGAGGCGGAAAGTGCCGATATGCGGATGCGCCTCGGTCAGTATCTCCGAAGGTGCGCCCGCCTTGACGAATTCGGTCAGCACCTTGCGGTCGAGGTTCCGCTGGTCCTTGATCCGGCTGTAGAGTTTCCCGTCGGAGAAGGTGCCTGCGCCGCCCTCTCCAAACTGGACGTTCGATTCGGGATTAAGCTCGCCGCGCCGCCACAAGCCCCATGTGTCCTTGGTCCGTTCGCGCACGACCTTGCCGCGGTCGAGGATGATCGGGCGATATCCCATTTGTGCGAGGATCAGCCCGGCGAATAGCCCGCAGGGTCCGGCACCGACGACGACGGGGCGCTTCGACGCTCCGCCTTCGGGTGCTTTTGCGACAAAGTGATAGCGCGTGTCGGGCGTGCGCTGGACGTTACGGTCCTTTGCAAAACGGGCGAACACCGCTGCCTCGTCCTTCACGTTCACATCGACAGAATAGACCAGCAGGATATTGCCCTTGTCACGCGCGTCATGGGCGCGGCGGGCGATGACATGGCGGACCAGCTCGCGCGGGGTGATGCGCAGTCGCTTGCAGATCGCGGCGGGCAATTCCTCGTCAGCATGGTGGAGCGGCAGGCGGAGTTCGGTAAGGCGTAACATCGTGGCGGCCATAGCGGGTGGCGCGCCGTCGCGCTACGGAGCCCTGACGCCCGTTTGGCGTGGGGATGATGATGTCGCGGCTGATCCTGTTCAACAAGCCCCATGGCGTGCTGTCGCAGTTCACCGACAAGGGGGTGGCGGCGGCGGATCGCGGTACGCTGTCAGATTTCATCGACGTGCCGGGAGTCTATCCCGCGGGGCGGCTCGATCTCGACAGCGAGGGGCTATTACTGCTGACCGACGACGGCGCATTGCAGGCGCGGATAGCCCATCCGAAATTCAAGATGCCGAAAACATATCTGGTGCAGGTCGAGGGCGATCCGGGTGATGGCGATCTCTCCCCTTTGCGGCATGGTGTCGTGCTGAAGGACGGACCGACGCTTCCGGCAGAAGTCGAACGCATCGACCCGCCCGACCTGTGGCCGCGCACGCCCCCTGTCCGCTTTCGCAAGAACGTTCCCGATTGTTGGCTAAAAGTCACGATCCGCGAGGGTCGCAACCGTCAGGTCCGCCGGATGACGGCGGCGATCGGCTTTCCGACGCTCAGGCTGGTCCGGTGGAGCATCGGTGACTGGACGATCGACGCGATGCAGCCGGGGACATGGCGGCAGGTCGATATTATGCGCTGAACGGCGCTTCGGCGTCGAAACTCACGCTGCCCTGATCGATGAGCCGGGCGATGAGCGTCATTGCGGTGGTCGAGTTTTGCAATGCTGGGTCGATCTTGAAACGGGTCAGCGCACAAAGCTGTTCGGCGAGGGCAATGGTATCCCCGGCACATTCGATACATTCACCATCGACAAAGAGCAGGGTCGATTCGGGTGAGTTCCGGATGAAGGTGAACCGGCTTGCGGGATTGCGGACCAGCTGTGCGCCACCGGCGACGGACGCCTGCAGATCACTATCGCTGATCGGCTGTTCGGGAGCCCAAACCCCGTCCAGATTTTTCTGCGTGCTCGAATAGCCGCCGAACCACCGCGCAAACGCGTCACGGTCGAGCATCTTTTCGGCCACCATCGCGTGAAGTTCGGCGATGGCCCCCGCCGAAATCTCTCCGGGATTGTCCTGCACCTGCAAGCCCGGGTCGGCATATCGATCGTCGTCGTCCATTCCGCCGAGCAAATCATCGCACCAGTGCGCGATCAGTTCGTTGCGAGCGGGCGCGCGAAAGCCGATCGAATAGGTCATGCAGTCATCACCGACCGCGATGCCGTTATGCGCAATGCGCGGCGGGACATAGAGAATGTCGCCGGGTTCCAATATCCACTCTTCGACGGGTTCGAAAGTGGCGAGCAGCCGCAGCTCCTGGTCGGGCAGCAATTCGGTGGTTTCATCGCACAGGCCGCCGACCTGCCAGCGCCGCGTACCAAGGCCCTGTACGAGAAAGACGTCATATTGGTCGAAATGAGCACCGACACCGGCCCCGTCGGCGGCATAGCTGACCATGACATCGTCGATCCGCCAGTTCGGTATGAAGCGAAACGGGTCGATCAGCGCGGCGACTTCGGGGACATGATGATCGACCGCCTGCACAAGCAAGGTCCACGGCTTTTTCCCGAGTTTTCCGAATCGCGCTTCGGGAAACGGGCCATGTTCGACCTTCCAGCGATGGCGTTTCTGGACAACCAGCCTCGCCTCGACCTCGTCTTCGCAAGCAAGGCCGGCCAACTCATCCGGTTCGAGCGGGTTGGTCCATGAGCCCCAGGGATTCCTGATGAGCAGCGGCTTCTTCTGCCAGTAATCGCGCAGGAAAACATCGATGTCGAAGTTCGTTAGGTGCATATTTACCTGCAAGAATGCCATGCCCGGAAGGGTCTCGTTCGGCCATTGTTCAGCATCGGACGTTGTAAGGGATGCCCCTGCAAAAGTCCGCTCTGAGATGGGCGACGGATTTTGGGCTAGGCCTATCGTAACGACGGGGCAAGCCGCTAAGACTGACATACGACCACGGCCGCGTTTCGGCATAATTCCGGGAAGACCATATGGCGACTGACGGCAGCAGCGATCGCATTGAGAGCGTTGAAGCGGATGAGCCTGGTCGCCTGTCGCTAAGGACGCGCCGACTGAGCTGGATCGGCGGGATCATCGGCATCCTCCTGCTGATTGGTTTTGCCTACTACCTCTCGCATCAGAGCACGGCATCCAAGGGAGCCGGTGGGGCGCGCGGTGCAGGAGGGCGCGGGGCCGGTGGTCGTGGCGGCGCGGGCGGGATGAACCAGCCAACGACGGTCGGAACGGCCAAGGCAACCAGCGCTGACCTGCCCGTTCTGGTCGAAGCGCTCGGCACCGTCACGCCCGCCGCTACCGTGACCGTGCGGCCACAGGTTTCGGGGACAATCACGCAACTCCTTTATACCGAAGGCCAGCGCGTTTCGCGTGGTCAGACGCTCGCGATCATCGACCCACGCACTTACAGCGCCGCGCTACTGCAAGCGCAGGGGGCACTGACCCGCGACCGTGCGCAGCTTGAGAATGCCCGCGTCCAGCTCCAGCGTTATAATACCTTGTTGCAGCAGGATTCGATTGCGCGGCAGGACCGCGACACGCAGGCGGCACTCGTCCACCAGCTTCAGGGCACGATCGCCGTCGATCAGGGAGCCGTCCAGCAGGCGCAGATCAACATGGGCTTCACGCGGATCGTCTCGCCGGTCTCTGGACGTGTCGGTCTAAAAGTAGTCGATGTCGGCAATTATATCGCTGCGGGCGACACCAACGGCATCGCGGTCGTCACCACCTTGCAACCGATCGACGTCGAGTTCGCCGTGCCGCAACAGCAGGCACCCGCCATCCAGAAGCGCATCGCACAGGGCGCAACCATCGCGGCAATCGCGCTCGACAGCACGCGCACCCAGCAACTCGATTCCGGACGCTTCTCGACGCTCGACAACCGGGTCGATACGACGACCGGCACGATCAGGGGCAAGGCGCGCTTTGCGAACGCTGGCTACCAGCTTTACCCGAGCCAGTTCGTCAACATGCGCCTGACGGTGGACACGGTGCGCAATGCGGTCACGGTGCCACCGTCCGCCGTGCGCTCCGGCCCGAACGGCAATTTCGTATGGCTGTTGAAGCCCGACCGCACCGTCACCGAGCGCAAGGTGACGACGGGCATATCCGACAATGACAGGATGCAGATCACGACGGGCCTCGCACTCGGCGAAACCGTCGTCACCGATGGCGGCGACCGCTTGACGGAGGGCGGAAAGGTCGCGCTCCCCGGTGACAAGCCAGCGGCCGGAACCGGCAGCGGCAGACGTCGCCGCGGCGCGCAGGGCGGCTGACGACCGTCATGGGTCCGTCACGCATCTTCATCCTGCGCCCGGTCGCGACCGCGCTGTTCATGGTTGCGATCGTGCTTGCGGGGCTGGTCGGCTTCCGGCTGCTGTCGCTCTCCGCGCTGCCCGAGGTCGATTATCCGACGATACAGGTGACGACGCTTTATCCGGGTGGCAGTCCCGAGGTGATGAGCCAGACCGTCACGGCACCACTGGAACGCCAGTTCGGCCAGATGCCCGGCCTGTCGCGGATGCAATCGACCAGTTCGTCGGGCGCTTCGGTCATCACGCTGCAATTCACGCTGAGCGAGGGCCTCGACGTTGCCGAACAGGAAGTGCAGGCGGCGATCAATGCGTCGCAAGCGCTGCTTCCCGCCGATCTCCCCGCCCCGCCTTTGTACGCAAAGATTAACCCCGCCGACGCGCCGATCCTGACGCTCGCGATCACCTCGAAAACGATCCCGCTAACGCAGGTCCAGTCGATCGTCGATACCCGGCTTGCCCAAAAGATCAGCCAGATTTCCGGAGTCGGGCTCGTCGGGCTTGCCGGTGGGCAGAAACCGGCGATGCGGATTCAGGCCGATACCCAGGCGCTGTCGAGTTATGGACTGTCGCTTGCGCAACTTCGCACCGCGATCGACAATGCTAACTCCAATTCGGCGAAGGGCAGCTTCGATGGCCCGAACACGTCCTATCAGATCAACGCCAACGACCAGTTGGAAAGCGTCGATGACTATAAGAACCTGATCGTCACCTTCCAGAACAATGCGCCTGTCCGGTTGAAGGACGTCGCTCAGGTCACTCAGGGTGCGGAAAATGCGCGGCTGGCGGCACTCGCCAACGACACACCGGCGATCATCCTGAACGTCCAGCGCCAGCCTGGTGCCAACGTCATCGCCACGACCGACGCAATCAAGACCCAGCTTCCCGAACTGTTGAAAAGCCTGCCCGCCGGACTGAACGCGATTGTGCTTGCCGACCGCACGACCGGCATCCGCAGCTCGGTCCACGATGTCGAATTCGAACTCGTTCTCGCCGTCGTGCTCGTCATCATGGTGATATTTTTCTTCCTTCATTCCGCGCGCGCGACGCTGGTTGCCGGGCTTGCCGTCCCGATCAGCCTCATCGGCACCTTCGGCGTCATGTATCTGCTGAACTACAGCCTCGATAATCTGTCGCTGATGGCACTGACCATCGCGACCGGGTTCGTCGTCGATGATGCGATCGTGATGATCGAGAATATCCAGCGCCATATCGAGGACGGCATAAAGCCGTTCGATGCCGCGCTTCGCGGTGCGCAGGAGATTGGGTTCACCATCATATCGCTGACGATTTCGCTGATCGCCGTGCTGATCCCGTTGCTATTCATGGGCGACATCGTGGGTCGCCTGTTCCGCGAATTTGCGGTCACGCTGGCGATCACGATCCTGATCTCGGCCGTGGTTTCGCTGACCCTGACGCCGATGCTTTCGGCACGCTGGCTGAAATCGCCCGGTGAGGAAAAGAAGAGCCGCATCGCGCAGAAGTCTGCCGCCGCCTTTGCCTGGGTCGAACATCATTATGAGCGCGGGCTGGACTTCGTGCTTGCCCGCCGGTTTGCCACACTTGTCGTTGCGATCACGACGCTGGTCCTGACCGTATTGGTCTATCTCATCATTCCCAAGGGGCTGTTCCCGACGCAGGATACCGGCCAGCTTCAGGCGAGGATCATCGCCAGCACCGGCGTGTCTTATGATCGCATGGCCGAACTGCAGACGCAGGCCGCGCGGATCATCCTGAAGGACGAGGATGTCGAGACGCTGTCCTCCTATGTCGGTGTCGATGGATCCAGCAACGCCTCGCTGAACAGCGGCACGATGCTGATCAACCTGAAGCCGAGCCACAGCAATCAGGCCAAATTGATGAACCGGCTGAAGCAGGAGGTCGACCAGATTCCCGGCCTGACGCTTTATCTCCAGCCGACGCAGGATCTCACCATCGACGCCGAAAGCGGCCCGACCCAATATCGTTTTTCGGTGCAGGGTTCGAACACCGCCGATGTCGACGCCGAGGCTAAACGGATCACCGCCGCGCTGCAGTCCGCGACCAAGATAACCAACGTATCAACCGATGCCGGTGCGATGGGTGCGGCGGCCTTCGTCAACATCGACCGCGACACGGCGGCGCGCCTGAACATCACCGCTTCGAGCGTGGACGACACTTTATACTCCGCATTCGGCCAGCGGATCGTCTCGACCATCTTCACCGAAACCACGCAATATCGCGTCATCCTCGAAGCTGCGCCGGGCCTCGTCACCGACCCGCAATCGCTGGGGCTATTGCATCTGCCTGCATCGGGCGGGGCGACACCGTTGAACGCGGTGGCGCGGATCACCGAGGGCCAGTCGCCGCTCGCGGTCAACCATGTCGGTCAGTTTCCTTCGGCCACAGTCAATTTCGATACGGCGTCGGGCGTGTCGCTCGGCACCGCGACCGGTGCGATCCAGAAAGTCGTCGACGGCCTGCAGTTGAAGCGCGGCGTGACGATAACCTTCCTCGGCGCGGCAGGTACGTTCGCCAATTCGCTCAACAACCAGCTTTGGCTGATCCTCGCCGCGATCGTCTGCGTCTACATCGTGCTCGGCGTGCTGTATGAGAGCTTCATCCACCCGATCACGATCCTGTCGACCTTGCCGTCGGCGGCGCTGGGTGCGTTGTTTGCCCTGTGGGTGACGGGCCATGACCTCGACATCATCGGCATCATCGGCATCGTCCTGCTGATCGGCATCGTGAAGAAGAACGCGATCATGATGATCGACTTTGCGATTGCCGCCGAACGCGACGAGGGGCTGGCTCCCGTCGCGGCGATCCGTCAGGCGGCGCTGCTCCGTTTCCGGCCGATCCTGATGACCACGCTTGCGGCGCTGTTTGCGGCGGTTCCGCTGATGGCGGGATTTGGCCAAGGAGCCGAACTGCGCCGTCCGCTCGGCATCGCGATCTTCGGCGGTCTGCTGGTCAGCCAGTTGCTGACGATGTTCACGACACCGATCATCTACCTCTATTTCGATCGCGCCCAACAGTATTTCGCCAAACGTGGATGGGGCGTTCGCGCCGCCGCTCCAGTGGGTCCGGAAGCCGAGGCTTGAACCTCTCCGCGCCTTTTATCCAGAGGCCGGTCGCAACCGTCCTGCTGACGATCGGCCTCGCGCTGGCGGGCATCGCGGGTTTCTTTTCGCTCGCGGTCGCTCCCCTGCCCCAGGTCGATTTCCCGACGATCAGCGTGTCGGCAAGCCTCGCGGGGGCCAGTCCCGATGTCATGGCGCAAAGCGTCGCGACCCCGCTCGAACGCCGCCTGTCCACCATCGCCGGTGTGACAGAGATGACCTCGCAGAGTTCGCTCGGCTCGACGCGGATCACGCTGCAATTCGACCTGTCGAAGAACATCGACGGAGCCGCGCGAGAGGTTCAGGCGGCGATCAATGCCTCGCGGATCGACCTGCCCGCGACGCTCAAGCAGAACCCGACCTATCGCAAGGTCAACCCGGCCAACCAGCCGGTCATCACGCTTGCCCTGACCTCCGACACGCGGACGCCGGGCCAGGTCTATGACGCTGTTTCCAACATCATCCAGCAACGGATGCTCCAGATTCCGGGGGTTGGCGATGTCGAGCTCGGCGGCGGTTCGCTGCCTGCCGTGCGCGTCGATATCAATCCGTATCGGCTGAACAGCTATGGCATTTCGATGGAGGACGTCCGCGCGTCGATCGAGGCCGCCAACGCCAACCGGCCAAAGGGTCTGGTGCAGGGTGCCAACGGACGATCGTGGCAAATCTACACCAACGCGCCGGGCCGCGTCGCCGCCGATTACCGCGCGCTCGTCGTCGCATGGCGCAACAACGCCGCCGTCCGGTTGCAGGATATTGCGACGGTCAGCGACAGCGTGGCGGACACACGGACGCTCGGCCTGTTCAACGGCAAGCGCGCGGTCATCGTCAACATCACCCAGCAGCCCGGCGCGAACCTGATCGAGATGGCCGACGCGATCATGGCCGAATTGCCGAGCATCCGTGCACAGATCCCCGCCGACATCGGCGTCACCGTCGCGATGGACCGGACGAGTTCGATCCGCGCCTCGATCAAGGAGATTGAGATCACCGTCCTGATCGCGCTGATCCTCGTCGTGCTGGTCGTGTTCGCGTTCCTGCGCGACCTGCGTTCGACGATGATCCCGGCGGTCGCCACTATCGTGTCGCTGCTCGGCACGTTCGGGGTGATGTACCTGCTCGGGTTCAGCCTCAACAATTTGTCGTTGATGGCGATCACGGTCGCGACCGGCTTCGTCGTCGATGACGCGATCGTCGTTCTCGAAAACACCACCCGTCATCTAGAGGCCGGTATGGGCCGGGTGGAAGCCGCGTTAAAGGGTGCGTCGGAAGTTGGCTTCACCGTCCTGTCGATCTCGATCAGTCTGGTCGCCGTCTTCATCCCCCTGCTGTTCATGGGCGGCATTATCGGGCGTCTGTTCCGCGAGTTCGCCGTCACCCTGTCGATCGCGGTGCTCATCAGTCTTGTCCTGTCGCTGACCACCACGCCGATGCTTTGCGCCTGGTTCCTGCGTGCGAAGGACCCGGAAAACGACCGCCCGCCCGGTCGCCTCTCACGCACCCTCGAACGCGTCTATGTCCGGGCCGAGCGCACCTATGCGAAGTCGCTCGACTGGGCGCTGGCGATGAAACCGCTGGTGCTGTTGCTGCTCGCCAGCGTGATTGCCCTCACCGCTTATCTGTACGTCGTCGTGCCCAAGGGCTTCTTCCCACAGCAGGAATCGCCGTTGCTGATGGCGGGCGTCCGCGCCGATGAAAGCGTGTCGTTCCAGTCGATGCAGGGCAAGCTGCAACAGGTCGTCGGCATCATCAAATCCGATCATGCCGTGCAAAGCGTCGTCGGCTTTACCGGGGGCAGCCGGTCGGGCGGCGCGTTCATGATGGTCGCGCTGAAACCGGTCAACCAGCGCCGCGGACAGACGAGCAGCGTCGTCATCGCGCGGCTTCAGAAACACCTGCAGCCGGTTAAGGGGATTCGTCTGTTCCTGAACCCGGTACAGGATCTGCGCGTCGGTGGGCGACAGGGCAACTCGACTTATCAATACACGCTGATGGCCGACAGCGCCGCCAATATGAAACTCTGGTCCGCAAAACTGACCGGGGCGCTCAGTGCCAGTCCCGTGCTGAAGAATGTCGACAGCGATTTGGCGGAAAACGGTGTCGAAAGTTTTGTCACCATCGACAAGGATGCAGCGGCGCGGATCGGGATATCGCCGGGCGACATCGACAATGCGCTCTACGATGCGTTCGGCCAGCGCAACGTCGCGACGATCTATGAAGACATCAACCAGTATAGCGTGATCATGGGATGGGACCGGAGATCGACGGTCGGTCCCGTGAACCTGCAGGATGTCCGCATACCCGCGGCGACGCCGTCGGTGAACGCGGTAACAACGGGAACGACAAGCGGGGCCACCAGCACCGCGACACCGGCGGCGGTGCCGACCAATCCGGCGTTGCGGTCGCCCTCCACCGGATCGGCACTCGCAACCACTGCGCATAATATGGTGCCGCTCGATGCCGTCGCTTCCTATGGCCAGAAGGCGACTGCCGCCAGCGTCAACCATCAGGGGACGGAGGTATCGTCGACCGTCTCCTTCGACCTCGCGCCCGGAAAAGCCCTGTCCGACGCCGCGACCGCAATCGAGCAGGCCGAACAAAAGATCGCCTTGCCCAACACCGTCCACGGCGCATTTTCCGGGACCGCACTGACCTATCAGCAACAGCAGGGATCGCAGCCGCTGCTCATCCTCGCGGCAATCGTCACGATCTACATCGTGCTTGGCATATTGTACGAAAGCCTGATCCACCCGCTGACGGTGCTGTCCACCCTGCCCTCCGCAGGGATCGGGGCCGTGCTGGCGCTGATGATCTTCGGCATGGATTTCTCGATTATCGCCCTCATCGGGGTGTTCCTGTTGCTGGGCATCGTCAAGAAGAACGCCATCCTCATCATCGACTTCCCCATCCACGCCCAGCGAACGCGCGGCATCTCCGCCGAAGCTGCGGCGCGCGAGGCCAGCATCATGCGCTTCCGGCCGATCCTGATGACGACCATCGCCGCGGGCCTCGGTGCGCTGCCCCTCGCCATTGGCTTCGGCGAAGGAGCCGAACTCCGCCGTCCGCTCGGCATCGCGATCATCGGCGGGCTGATCGCCAGTCAATTGCTGACCCTAATCACCACACCTGTCGTCTATGTCGTCCTCGATAATCTCGCGCGCCGCCGCGAAAATCGAGTCGCGGCACGACGCCTTCGCGAGCTTCCAGCATGACATACCGAAAGACACTCGCCCTTTGTGCCGCATTCGGCGTCGCAGGCTGTTCGCTTGCCCCCGCCTATCACCGCCCCAATCTCGCTTCGCCGACCCCGCCGACGTGGAAGACCGCGCCGGGCTGGCGGATTGCCGCCCCCTCCGACGACGCCCCGCGCGCCGACTGGTGGACCGCGTACGGCGACGCGCAGCTAAACGATCTCATGGTGCGCGCCGTCCTGCACAACCAGACTTTGGCCCAGGCAGCCGCAACCTATCGGCAGGCAACGGCAACCACCCGGGAAGCCCGCGCCAGCCTGTTCCCAACCGTTACCGCCGACGGTCAGGTCACGCACAGCTATTCGGGCGGCAGCAGTTCGGTAATTTCAAGCGGCTCGGGGACCGGCGGCACGACCACGACGACCAGTTCGGGCAGCGGCAAGGCTTCGACCAGCTACAGGCTCAGCGCCAACGCAAGCTGGACGCCCGACCTGTTCGGCCAGATCACCTACACCGTCCGCAACGCACGGCTGACCGAACAGGCGCGGCTCGCCGACCTCGCCAATGCACGGCTGGCGCTGCAGGGCGAACTTGCCACCGACTATCTGTCGCTGCGCGCGGCGGACGCCCAGATTGCCAGCCTGTCCGCGACTGTCGAAGCCTATCAACGCTCGCTGACGATCGCGACCAACCGCTATAACGCAGGCATCGTCGCGAGAACCGACACGTTTCAGGCGCAATCCCAGCTTGCATCGGCACAGTCCGATCTTGAGGGGCAACGCCGCACGCGCGCCCAGTTTGAAGACGCCATCGCGGTTCTGGTCGGTGAAAATCCCGCGAGTTTCACCCTACCCTCGCTCGGTGCTGGGTGGAAACCGGTGGTGCCCGAAGTGCCGGTCATCATCCCGTCGTCGCTGACCGAACGTCGCCCGGACATTGCCTCCGCCGAACGCGCAGTCGCCGCCGCCAATGCCCAGATCGGCGTCGAACGCGCCGCCTTTTTCCCGACGGTCAACCTGTCTGCGGACGGTGGCGTTACCGACAATATGCTGTCGAGCCTGTTCTCCTCCGCGTCGTCCTTCTGGTCGCTCGGCGCACAAGTCGCGCAGACCATCTTCGATTTCGGCGCGCGCAAGGCCCGCGTCGCACAGGCGCGCGCCGCCTATGACGCGGCGGTCGCGAATTACCGACAGGTCACGTTGACCGCATTTCGGGACGTACAGGACAATCTGATCGCCCAGCAGATACTGGCACGACAAGAGGCGTTCCTGCGTATCGCGTCGGTCGCCGCGGATAAATCGGAAGCATCGATCCGCAACCAGTATCGGTCGGGAATCATCGGATTTACCGATGTCGTAACTGCGCAAGCGACCGCCCTGTCCGCCCGGCGCGCATTGATACAGGCGCAGGTCGATCGGCAGAACGCCACGGTCGCGCTCGTTCAGGCGCTGGGTGGTGGCTTCGGTCAGGCGGACCTGACGAACGGAGCCGAAGCCGTCCGCGCTGCCGCCGTCGAGCAGGCGCAAAAGAATTGATGGTGCCCCGAGAGAGACTCGAACTCCCGACCTACGGTTTAGGAAACCGACGCTCTATCCGGCTGAGCTATCGGGGCACGGCACCGCTCGTACCGGCGTCGGGTGCCAGTGGTCAATTGCACTTTTCAGTCGGCGCTTAATTACGCTTTTCAGGAGGGATCACGGGAAAGGGCAATGCCACCGCCCCGATGCCGTCTTCGCGCAGGGCGATGGCCTCCTTCGGCGTGGCCGTTCCGTGTATCGTCGCGGGTGCGGTATCGCCGTCCGCCATTGCGCGCGCCTTTGCGGCAAAGCTGCTGCCAACCCACTTTGAGTCTTTCAACATTTCGGTCTGCAGCGACGCCAGTTTCTGCATAGCCTCGGCAGGCGTGATCGACCTACCGCGCGCCATTGACGACTTTGTGGCAATGCGTGGTGCCATGACGGCTTTTTCGATTTCGACCGAGCCGCAATATGGACACATGACTTGCCCCGCATCGCATTGCGCTTCGAACGCGGCGGTGCTCCCGAACCAAGCTTCGAAGCCGTGCGTCTGATCGCATCGAAGGTCGAAGACGATCATGGTGTCGCAACAGGCAGGCTAAACACGCGACGATGCGCTATCACAGGGATGCGGTTGCGCACCCTGCCGACGTCGTCGAGATCAAGGTCGCAAAAACCCAGTCCCGGTTCGGTTCCCATATCGAGCAGCACATTTCCCCAAGGATCGGCGACGAGCGAATGGCCGAACGTCTCCCGGCCATCCTCATGCAGCCCGGTTTGCGCGGCGGCAATGACGAAAGCGCCGCCCTCGACCGCGCGGGCACGGAGCAGAAGGTGCCAGTGCGCTTGTCCCGTCGGTACGGTGAACGCCGCCGGGACCGTGAGGATCGTCGCCCCCGCCCCGGTCAGCGCTCCATAAAGCGCGGGAAAGCGCATGTCGTAACAGATGGAAAGACCAAGCGCGCCCAGGGGTGTTTCGGCGATCACGGCCTGCTCGCCCGGCGCGTAAGCTGACGATTCGCGCCAGCTTTCTCCGGTCGGCAGGTCGACATCGAACAGATGGATCTTGTCGTAACGCGCCGCGATCCCGCCGTTTGCGTCGATCAGGAAACTTCGGTTGACCAGCCTGCCATCGTCGCGCGCTCCTGAAATGGCCAGCGAACCGATGGAAACCCACAGGCCATGTTCCGCCGCTGCGGCCCGGACGGCCTCCAACACGATGTCATCGGCCTCGTCTCGAACATTCGCCCGCCCGCGCGTGCGGTTACGGTCGATCAGGCCCGACATCTCGGGCGTGAACAGCATTGTTGCCCCGCCGCGTTTCGCCTCCGCCACCGCATCGACGATCGTCCGTCCGTTCCGCGCCGGATCGATGCCCGACGTCATCTGGAGGAGTGCGATCTTCATTTTCGTCGAGAGACTTCAGGCGGCGAGCAGGACATCGAGTTCGCCCGCCCGTTCCAGCGCGGCAAGATCGTCCGAGCCACCGATATGACGGTCGCCAATAAAAATCTGGGGCACGGTCGTTCGCCCGTTCGCCCGGGCGAGCATTTCGGCGCGGCCCTCGCTGCTCCGCGAAATGTCGGTTTGCTCGATGGCCACGCCCTTGTTGGCCAGCAACGCCATCGCACGGTCGCAAAAAGGGCAATATGGCTTGGTGTAGACCTGAATTTTGGGCACGCGTTCAAACTCCTTCAAGTCATAGAATTGTGGTCGGCCATCCCGCTTGTCAATCGTCGCGGATGACTCGCGTCCAGCAGACGACGGTAACGCGACCCGCCCCGGCCCGTTTCAACACCCGCGCACAGGCGTCCGCGGTGGCACCCGTCGTGAACACGTCGTCGACGAGATAGACCGCCTGCCCGTCCAGTCGGGCGGTCATCCCGAATGCGGACTTGACCGTTCGACGCCGGTCGGACGCATTCATGCCCCGCAAGGCAGGCGTGGCGCGCGTCCGGGTCAGCAGGTCGGGCCTGCAAACCGTGCCATGCGATTTCGCCAGCGCCGCGCCGATCGCCTGCGATTGGTTGAACCCGCGCGACCACAGCCGCCAGCGGTGCAGCGGCACGGGTATGAACAGCGCATCCATAGCATCGAGCCGTGGCGACAGGACGCTCGCAATCGTCCGCGCAAGGCCCGTTCGGCGGCCATATTTAAGCCGCAGGGCGACCCGGCGGGCGATATCCCCATAAGCAACGGCGGCAATTACGCCGTCGAAGGACGGCGGCGTACCGAGACAGGGGCCGCACGTTAGCCCGTCGTCGAGCCTCAAAGGTATCGAACAGCGCGCGCAACCCGCTCCAGTGAGGAACTCCAGTCGATCCCAGCACAAGGCACAAAACCGGTGGTCCGCATCGACCACGTCCCCGCACCCCGGACAGCGCGGTGGCAGGACATAGTCGAGCACGGATCGCGCGGGGCTGAGGAACGGATGCACGGCGTCCTTGTCGCCGCTGGCGATCCTTGGCACAAGCCACGCGTGACACACAGCCCGCCCGAACTGTTCGACCGTAACGCACGGAGCATCCGGCGCGACCGGACTGCGGCGATGCCCGAGGCTTTTCTGACGGGCCTGATCATCGACGAATTGCTCGACCGGCTGACCATGGTGAAGCGCACGTTCAGATCGGCACTGGTCATCGGTGCGGAAGCCCGGCTGGTTGCGGCCCTGTCGGCGCAGGGTATTTCTGTCACCGTCGCCGATCCCTCAGCCAGGCGCGCGGAACTCCATGGCGGCGTCCGGATCGAGGAGGACCGCCTGCCGTTCGCCCCCGAATCCTTCGATCTGGTAATGGCGGCGGGGTTGCTCGACACCGTCGCCGATCTGCCTGGCGCGCTTTTGCTGATCAGGCGCGTGCTGAAACCCGACGGACTGTTCCTCGGCTGCATGGTCGCCGCCCCGAGCCTGCCGAGCGCCCGCGCCGCAATTGCTGCCGCCGATGCAGCGGCCGGCACAAGCGTCGCGCGACTCCACCCGCAGGTGGACGTGGCATCGGCGGGCGATCTGCTCGTCCGCGCAGGATTCGCTCTATCCGTTGCCGATCTCGACAGTTTCGACCTGAGCTATCGCGGTTTCGGCTCGCTGATCGACGATCTGCGCGCAGCGGCGGCCACCAACGTCCTTGCCCAACGTCACGGCGTAACGCGGGCGTGGCTTGCGGCGGCGATCGACGCTTTTGCGGCCCGCGCCGGCCCCGATGGCCGGATTGCCGAGACGCTCAGCCTCGTCACGCTCACCGGTTGGGCACCGTCACCCGACCAGCCCCAACCGGCAAAGCGGGGGAGCGCGACGACATCGCTCGCCGCTGCACTGGCAAAACGCGACTAGAGCATTTTTTCGAGCGCCGCGATCAGCGGGTAATCGGCTGGCGGCATCTCCATTTCCCGCAGCTTCGCCGGATGAACCCATCGCAGTTCGGTCGCGTGGAGCGGTTGTGGATCGCGCTCCCAAACCCGGCAGGTGAACAACAGCAGCAACAAGTGCCGATGTCCAAGCGGCTCGCTGGCAAAGGTCACAGCCGTCAGGTCTGCCGCCTCGACCGAAATGCCCAACTCCTCGTCGAGTTCGCGGGCCAGCGCGCGCTCTGGACTTTCGCCCGCTTCCGGCTTGCCGCCGGGAAACTCCCACAACCCCGCCAGTGACGACCCGGGGGGCCGACGCTGTACCAGCACCCGCCCCTGTGCATCGATCAGCGCCGCCGCGACGACAAGCAACATGTCGGTTACGATTTGTTCCGGCTCCATAAGGACTTTGTTAACTCCGCAAGCCGTAATCTGGCCCGACCCTTATGGGGACAACGGGACCGGGGACAAGGCCATGTTGGGACTGATACGCGCGCTTGCGCTGGACAATCGGGGAGCTAACGCGATCGTGTATGGCTTGATCGCGGCACTTGTCGTTGTGGCAATGATGGGTGCCTTGAACGGTCTCGCCAGTGTCACGATCGGCATGTGGAATAATGTCGCTGCCAACGTCAGCGCACATTGAATCGATAACAGTAAATCGCTTTAAACATTTAGAAACTTCTACTCCATATTACGAACATCACTGAACCGGTTTTGGCGGGGACAGTCGGGTAGTAGAGACACTTACAGGAGACCAGTTATGAAGTTCGTTCGCAAAATGTTCAAGGATACCAAGGGCGCAACTGCAATCGAGTATGGCCTGATTGCCGCTCTGATCGCTGTCGCTGCCATCGGCGCAATGGGCGCACTTGGTTCGAAGCTCACGACCACGTTCAACAACGTATCGTCGGCAATGAAGTAATACTTCTGGTCCGTCGATCACGGCGGACCAAAAGTTTTCAATCTCAGGCGGCAGACTTCGGTTTGCCGCCTGATTTCGTTTGGGTCAAAGCGTTCCGATCGCGAGGAACTTGTCGCGTCGGTCAGAACGTAATTCCTGTCCCGTCATCGGCGTCAGTATGTCGAGTTCATCGCCGATCGCCGATTTTAGGTTCGCAATCGCCGTCGCCGGGTCGCGGTGCGCGCCACCGATCGGTTCCCTGACGACGCGATCGACGACCTTCAATCGGTGCAGGTCGGTCGCCGTTACCTTCATTGCCTCTGCGGCGTCGGGCGCGCGATCGCCGCTCCGCCACAGTATCGAGGCGCAGCCCTCGGGTGAGATCACCGCATAGACCGCATGTTCGAACATCAGCACCCGGTTCCCGGCGGCCAACGCGATGGCGCCCCCGGAACCGCCTTCGCCAACGATCGCCGCGATCATCGGCACACCGAGCGCAAGGCACTGCTCGGTAGAGCGCGCAATCGCCTCGGCCTGGCCACGTTCCTCGGCCTGAACACCCGGAAACGCTCCCGAAGTATCGACGAGCGTGACGACCGGCACGTTGAATTTGTCGGCCAGCTGCATCAGGCGGATCGCCTTGCGATAACCTTCGGGGCGTCCCATGCCGAAATTGTGGCGGATGCGGCTGGCTGTATCATTGCCCTTCTCATGGCCGATGATCATCACGCGTCGCCCGCCGATGCGCCCAAATCCGCCAAGGATCGCCTGATCGTCACCAAAGGCGCGATCGCCAGACAGCAGGGTGAAATCGCTGACCATCCCTGCAACATAATCGCGAAAATGCGGACGGTCAGGGTGACGGGCGACCTGGGTCTTTTGCCACGGTGTCAATTTCGCATAGGTATCGCGCAGCAGTCTGTCGGCCTTGGCCTCGATCCGCGCCACTTCGACCGAGATATCGGCCCCGCCCCCATCCGCGGTTTCGCGCAAATCGGCGATGCGCGCCTGAAGTTCGGCAACGGGTTTTTCAAATTCAAGATAGACTGTCATGAAATGCGACTAGGTTCGCCCAAGCCAGAGGTCAACGCGCGAGGTCAACGCGCACGGTCAACAAGAGGGTGTCTCGTGTTGACGAGTTCGACGAGCCGGGCGGTATCGACATGGGTATAGATTTCGGTCGTCGCGATGTCGGCATGACCGAGCATGGTTTGCAGGGCGCGCAAATCGGCCCCGCCCTCCAGCAAATGGGTGGCAAAGGCATGGCGGAGGACATGCGGACTGACTCGCTCGGGCGGGATACCCGCGTTCGCCGCCAATGCCTTGATCATCTGGAACAGTCTTATCCGGCTGATATGCGTCTTGCCCGATGGAAACAGCCAGCGCGGAACCTGCGGGCGCACCGCCAGCCAGGCGGCAACGGCCCGCCGCGCGCGGTCGGAAACGGGCACCATCCGCTCACGCCCGCCCTTGCCTTTCAAAATTGTAAAGGGTCGATCCGGCGCAATCGCGCGCACATCGAGCGACACCAGTTCGGTCGCGCGCAGGCCCGATCCGTAAAGCAATTCGACCAGTGCCATCAGCCGCAGATCGGTCGCGGGAATAGCCGCAAACAGGGCAGCGACCGCCTCATGATCCAACGTCCGGGGCAGCCGCCGTCCGCCCCCTACGCGCGGCAAAGAATGCGATGGATCGTCCTCGCGAACCCCCTCATCCTGCAGAAACCCGAAAAAGCGGCGCAGCGTCGCAGCCTTTCGGGCGACACTAGACCGCGCCAGATGCTCCCACTCGGCGGAAAGCTTCTGCAATTCGGTCGGGCCAGCTTGAACAAGCGCCGATCCGAGCAATTCGGACGCCTGCCGCAGATCGGATCCATAAGCCGACAGCGTATTTGCCGATGACCCCGATTCAGCGGCCAGCATCGCGAGGAAATCCGCGATCCGCTGGCCGTCGGTCTTCACGACCGGGTCAGCGCCTCCGCCGCGATCATGCGCGCTTCGGGCTCCATTCCCACCGCCTTCAAACTGGCAACGATGTGGTAAAGCTGGGCGGCGGGTACCCGGGTCCATGATGCCGTCTGCATTCCCGCCGCACAAAGCAGCGCGACTGTTCCCGGCTGGCGATCCGCGACGGCCTTGTCCAGAGCGCGGGTCCATGAATTCTGCCGACTGACGGGTACGCCATAATCCTTCGCCAATTGCTCGACATCGCTCGCCGAAAGACGCCCCAGCCCTGCCAGCCCGGCAAACAGAAATTGCGACCGGAGGACTCCACCGTCTCCCGCCGTACTGCGGAACGATCCGACGCCGCTTCCATCGACACGAAACGGAGCGCGCGGTGCTCCGACCGCGAGCAAGCCCCAGCCAAGCGACCCCGAACTGACTGTACCAGCCCAGTTCGACGCCTGAGTATCGAACCCGGCGGTGAGCATGGACGCAACGATCTCATCGGACTGCGCTGCGCCGTCGGCAGGCAATATCATCGCCGCCGCCCGCGCGCCCAGAATCAGCCGGGCATAATGTTGCAGCGCCGACTGGCTTCCACCGTCACCCCACAATGATTTCAGGGCTGCAAGACGCGCCGAAGGCTCTCCGACATAGGCGTCGTGCAGCATCCCCGCTGTCGTACCGCCACGATCGGCCGGGTCGGCATCATCGAAAATCTGCCCATAAAGATCGACCAGCGCCGCGTTGGAAAACACGCCGAGCGCCGCCGCCCAGTCCGCCGACGTCGCCCGCGCACCGGGAGCAAGCAGCGGCGACCTCGCCTGCCAGGCCCGAACCTGCGGCCCGACAGTCGCCAGCAACGTATCCGGAATTACAACGCCGGTTGCCGAAGCCAGTCCAAAGCGCCACGCCGTCAGCTGATCGACGCCATCCCATTGGATCGTGATCGCGCGTCGGGTATTCGTACCAACCGCGGCCACTTTTTCGGCCAGCAAGGCGTCGAACCTGGCCACCCCCCGCATCGACCGCGCCTGATCGATCAGCGAACTCGCGGTTCCGGCTTCACCTGAGAGACCGGCACACATCGCGCGGGCCAGTGGCCAGCTCGGCTCGCTGTTCGTCTGGGCCGCGCCCTCTGCAATCGCGCATAATGCTGCCGGGTCGCCGGTCGCCAGCGCCGCCTGCATCGTCACCGTGTTCAGCCACGGTGTATAATTTATCGGGTCCACGCGCTGGACGAGGCTGCGGGCATTGTCCGCTTCGCCCATCCGGACGAGCAGCCATGCCCGCGCGGCAATCCAGTCGGCACCCCCGACCCCCTGCGGCGTATCGGTTTGCGACAACAATGCGCGACGCAACAGAATTGAAGCCCATCGCGACGCCACCGGCGCTTTCATCCGGCCCATCACGCTCGTCAGGAACACACCGTTGGCGTTGCCAAAAGCATCGGCACCAAGCCCACCGCTCTCTGGCGTCATCAACCCGACCCGGTCGATCGACCGCCGCGCCTCCTCCGCCATTTCGGTGGGATCGACCGCCGTCATGTCGTTGCCAAGCCCATCGTCCACCGCTTCCGCGGTGTTCAGCGCGTCGTCCATCGTCGGGGTCACGACCGGCCCCGACGCGGCTTCCGGCATCAGGTCGGTCGGTCCCCCGGCGGGCGCTACGGGCTTGGGCGCGTCGGGCTCAGGTTGTCCAAAGCCAGGCGGCAAAATCGATTCGGGGGATTTTTGTGCCAGCGCCGGATAGAGCGCCGCAACCGCAAGCCCCGCCGTCAGCGCGGCAAGCGATAGTTTAATGCGCGAGGGCATTATCGGGAACGATCTTCTCGACATGCGTGAGTGGCTTCGACGTATCCTTGCGTGACAGAGCAACCACGCCTCCGATCAGCACGATTGCAACGACGATCCAGATTACATTTCTCATTGCACTCACACCCGCTTCATTCGAAAAACCGTTGTCGCTCTTTGCCCGATTGACGCCGTCCCTGTATAGCCCCCGATAACATGACCATAGCGCCACCGGTACGAACGCCGAACAAGACCTCCCCGATCAACCCCAAGCTGCCGATCGTGCTGATTGGCATGATGGGGGTTGGTAAATCCACGGTTGGGCGTCGCCTCGCCAGCCGCCTGAACCTGCCGTTCGTCGATGCCGATGCAGAGATCGAAACCGCTGCGGGGTTGAGCGTCGCAGAAATCTTTGAACGGTTCGGCGAGGCGCATTTCCGCGATGGCGAACGCCGCGTCATCGCCCGCCTCATCGACGGCTCGCGAAAAGTCATCGCGACCGGTGGTGGCGCGTTCATGCAGGAAGACACCCGCGCGCTGATCCTGTCGCGGACGACGACCGTCTGGCTGCAGGCCGATATCGAAACGCTGGTCCAGCGCGTCGGGCGGCGCGGCGACCGGCCCCTGCTGCTCGACCGCGATCCCGAAACCGTGTTGCGCGACCTCGCCGCGATCAGGAATCCGGTCTATGCGCTGGCCCCCGTCCATGTTTTCAGCCATCCCGCGCCGCATGAGGCGACGGTCGATGCGATCCTCAAGGAATTGCGCGCATGAGTATCGTCACCGTCGGCCTTGCATCACGCAGCTATGACATATTGGTCGCGAACGACGCGCTCGCCGACGCCGCCCGTCACCTCGCGCCGTGGACCGGAAAAGGTCGCCTGATCGTCGTCACCGACACCAATGTCGCGGCCAGTCATCTGGCGACACTGACCACGGCGCTCGGTTCGGTCCGCATCGATCCGATCATCCTCCCAGCGGGCGAATCGACCAAGTCGTGGGCGCACCTCGAACAGCTTTGCGATGCGCTGCTGGCGCTCGAGATCGAACGCAGCGAGGCGATCGTCGCACTGGGTGGCGGCGTGATCGGCGACCTGACCGGATTTGCCGCCAGCATCGTCAAGCGCGGCTGCCCCGTCGTCCAGATCCCCACCACCCTGTTGTCGCAGGTCGATTCGTCGGTCGGCGGCAAGACCGCAATCAACACCCGCGCGGGCAAGAATTTGATCGGAGCCTTTTATCAGCCGAGCTTCGTCCTGATCGACCCAGCCACGCTCGACACATTGCCCATCCGCGAAGTCCGCGCCGGATATGCCGAGGTCGTCAAATATGGGCTGATCGACAATCCCGAGTTTTTCGCGTGGTGCGAAGCGAACGGCCCTGCCCTGCTCGCCGGGGACGCCACCGCGCGGACTCACGCCATCGAAACCAGCGTCCGCGCCAAGGCCGCCATCGTCGGAGAGGACGAACGCGAAACCAGCGGACGGCGCGCGTTGCTCAACCTCGGCCACACGTTCGGCCACGCACTGGAGGCGGAAACCGGCTACAGCGACGTGCTGCTCCATGGCGAAGCCGTTGCTGCCGGGATGGCGATAGCATTCCGCTTTTCCGCGGCGCGCGGGCTGTGTTCGGAAAAGGACGCCGCCATCGTCACCGCACATCTGCAAACGATGGGCCTGCCCACCCGCGCACGGACGGCGCATGTCACCGCATCGGGCAAGACCCTCGCCGCGCACATGGCCCACGACAAAAAGCGTGAAAGCGGCACCGTGCCCTTCCTCCTCGCGCGCGGGATCGGGCAGACTTTCGTCGATAAGACGGTCACTCTGGCCGAGGTGGCCGATTTCCTCGACAACGACGAAGGCTGATGCCCAACGGCGTCGCCAAGCGCAACCTGCCCGATAAAATCTGCCCGGCCTGCCAGCGACCGTTTGCATGGCGCAAGAAATGGGCGCGCGACTGGGACAAGGTGATTTATTGTTCGGACAGGTGCAGGTCGGGGAAAGCCTAGCTCGTTTGTGGGCGATGACATCATCGACCATAGAGGATAACAGGGTGCGAAAGGAGCGCCGCATGGCAACCGCCTATGATCCGACATCAGTTCCCGCAGCCCTGATCCACAAGATCGGAGCGTTGCCTCGCGAACGCATAGCGGAGGTCGAGGATTTCGTGGATTTCATCGCTATGAAAGACGGTTAACGCGCGCTCATTCGTGTAGCGGCTGCAAGCAGCGGACCGGCCTTTGCCGCTGTCTGGAACAACCCTGAGGACAATGTTTACGATGCCATCTGACGCCATCGGGTTTTCCTTTGGCGATGTCGTCCTTGTACCATTTCCATTCACCAACCAGAACGCATCCAAGCAGCGCCCCGCCGTCGTCATCAGCACAGCATATCGCAACGCCGCGCGGCCTGACGTCATTCTCATGGCCATCACCAGTCAGCTTCATGCCTCCAAAGTGTATGGCGAGCTATTGTTGGCTCGATGGCTGAAGGCGGGCCTGCTCAAGCCGTCTGCCGTCAAACCTGTCGTTGCCACCCTCGAACAGCATCTCATTCTTCGTCGGCTCGGTGCGCTCGACCCTGCCGATGTTGACGCCTTGCGAGCTACCTTGGTGACCATCATTGGAGTCGTTGATCTGCGCTGATGCGGGTCTGCGCGAACCTGACGCCAAACACATGTTTGTCGTCACCACAAAAGGCGAAACTTGTTAAGCTGCCGTCTTTAGGTCGCTACATTTTCAAAAGGGCGGTGACCTGGGACGGATCATCAAAACCCAACTCACGACCGAGTGCGACCCCAAGCGGCACAACCCAGAAGGCCGAATCTGCGTCGAAGGGCGCGGCGGAGCCGCTAAGATTATAAAGCGTCTTCGCGCATATCTCCTCGAAAGCGTATTGCGCCATGGCCAGCGGATCACCGCGTTTTTCTGCCCTCAATGTCTTTTGGCGGATGTCTTGGAAAAGCGAATGGCCCTCCACCCACTTCCCACGATCTGAGGCTATCTTGCTAAGACCGTCGAGCGTTTCAACGTCCTTACAAGCGCTCCCGAAGACAGCCAGCATTTCAAGCATTGCGGTAATGATGTTGGTCGGGTGCGATCTCATCTGTCGCTTATACTCAATTTCATAACGACGGCTATTGGCGGCATCGCCTGACGCCAAACACATGTTTGTCGTCACCTTCTCTCGGCAAAAGCCGCCAAAACACCCGATATAGGCATCAAACCGGCCACAACTGTACGACAAACCCTGCCGCCTTGAGAAACTGTACGACAACCCTGATCGAGGGGTTTGTCGACACCCCTCAAATGCACCTCCCAAACCCTCTAGACCCGGCCCCGCCAGGCAACCCACAGCCACCCCGCAATCATCCCCAGCCCGCCAACCGGCGTAATCGCGCCAATAATCCGCGGCGCGCCGATCGCCAGTCCATACAGGCTGAACGCGAACACCGCTGCGCCCGCCAGCATCAGCCACGCCGCCCCCCGCGCCCGCCCGGCCAATGCAATCACGGCGACCGCATGCACCATCTGATACAGCCCGCCGGTCTTCAGCAATTCGCGCGCTTCGCCGCTGGCTCCGTGCGCGCCGAATGCTCCGGCCCCGATCGCGAGTGCAGCCGACAGCGCCGCCGCGACGATCAGCCAGTCGCGCTTCACGCCTCGCGCCGGACGATCACGGGTTCACGGCTGAATATATCGTCGCGGACGTGCATATCGCCGGTCACCGTCTGCGCCTCCAGTCGGGCGTTGTCATTCTCCCGATAGCCATGCTCGATCTCCTGAATGCGGTCACTATCGACGCCCAGCGACTTCAGCGCCTCGACCCCCATATAGATCGCCGATTCATAGACTTCGCGCACCGCAATGGTCAGGTCCAGCGGGGCGAGCTTGATCATCTGGAGCCTGTCGAAGGCCCGCACGAGCACCGCCGCCTGCGGGAATGCACCGAGGATCGGCGACAGTTCCTTTGGTCCCAGATTCTGGTCGTCGGTGCAGAACAGGATCAGCCGCGCCTGTTCGGCACCCGCTATGCGCAACAGGTCGATCCGCCGCCCATCGCCATAATAAACCTTGGCCCCGAATTCTGCGGTCCGTTCGATCTGCGAGGGCTTGAGGTCGATCAGCGTGACCGACACGTCTTGCGCCTTCAGCATGGTGGCAACCGTCTGTCCGAACCGGCCATAGCCGATAATGATCGCGCTCGAATCGGGCGCTGCTGCGGGACCTTCGGGTTTCTCACCCTTTGCCGGCACATGCTCGTACCGCCGCGCGATCATCAGCAGGAACGGCGTCGTCGCCATCGACAGGGTGACAACCGCGCCAAAGATACTTGCTGCCCGTGGTTCGATCAGCAACGCCGCCTGAGCCTGCGCGAACAGGACGAAACCGAACTCGCCGCCCTGGCTCAGCAATAGCCCAAGTCCGAACGCCGGCCGCGTCTCCATGCCGAACAACCGCCCGATGCCGAATATCAACAGGATCTTCGTCGCGACCAGCGCCAGCGCCATGCCCACGACCAGCCCGGGATTTTCCATCACCGCATTGGTGTCGAGCACCATGCCGACCGCAATGAAAAACAACCCCAGCAGGATCGCCCGGAAGGGTTCGATATCGGCCTCTATCTCATGCCGGTAGGGCGAATCGGCCAACATGACGCCCGCGACGAACGCGCCCAGTGCCGTCGAGAGATGGAGGGCCTCCATGACCGCCGCACTGGCGAAGACCGTGAACAGCCCGACGACGATGAACAATTCCTGTTCGCCGACGCGGCCCACCAGACGCAGCACCGGCCCGATGATATAACGACCCGCAGCGACCAGCCCGACGAGGGCACCCACGGTATAAATTGCCATCAGCCAACCCGGCGGCACCGACGGATCGACCGGCGCGCGCGACAATGCGGCGATGATCGTGATCAGCGGAACGATCGATAAATCCTGAAACAACAAGACTGAAAACGCACGCTCGCCAAACGGAGTGTTGATC
>JAQGKX010000145.1 GCA_028289885.1 Sphingomonadales bacterium | reverse complement strand
AAGCTAAGCTTCTTCATTCAGGTGCTCCAAAATGGATAGGAAACGGCCGGCCCGATTGCCGTCGCTGCCTGCCCCAATAACGCCACAATACGACGCGTCAACGTAAAATTGCAGAAGCGTTACAAGTTAAAACCGCAGAAATCCGCGGGTTCCACCATAATTCCTACTTTGGGGCAGGTGTTTTTACCCAATTCTCCGGCGCATTAGCAGCAATTGCGAGCATAACGGTCCATGCAGCAACATTCTGGCGAAGCTGCGCGGGATCGATCTTGTCGAGCGTATCCTCGGGCGTATGGTGCAAATCGAAATAGCGCCGCCCGTCCTGGTTCATATCGATTGCAGATATGCCAATCTCAACCAGCGGGCCGACATCCGAATCGCCATGTGCGGCGGTGTTGCCCGGTTCGATGCCGAGCGGCGCCAATGCCGCGATCAGCCGGGCGCGGACGGGTTCCGCGCCAGCAGGGAGTTTTGTATCGAATTTCCAGATCCGGTCCGCGCCGAAATCGGACTCAGAGACAAGGGCATGCGGTTCGTCATTATGCCTGTCGCGATAGGCCAGACCGCCGAACAGGCCGGGTTCCTCCGCGCCGAACCAGACGATGCGGATCGTGCGGCGTGGTTTGATACCGCTGTCGAGGATGCGCTTGGCGGCTGCCGTCGAGATCGCGACGCCCGCGCCGTCGTCGATCGCGCCGGTGCCGAGGTCCCAGCTATCGAGATGACCACCGACGAGCACGATACCGGCGGCAGGGTCCTTGCCGGGAATTTCCGCGACAACGTTCCCCGATTGACCGCTCGGCGCGTGTTGCGGGGTCAGGACGAGCCTCATCACGACAGGTTTTCCGCGTTTCAGGATGCGGTCGAGCTGTTCGGCATCGACGATCGACAGCGCCGCAGCGGGAAGGGGCGGGATGTTGCCATATTCGGTCACCCCGGTGTGCGGCGCGCGGCTGACATCGGTCCCGATCGAGCGGATGATGATCGCCGCCGCTCCCTTTTGCGACGCGACCAGCGGAGCCTTGCGGCGGACATCGCCGAAATAGCCATAGCCCGAACCGTCCTGCGTCGCGATCATGTGGTGGGTGACATAAACGATCTTGCCGCGCACGGTTTCAGGGTCCGCCGCCTTTAGCGCATCCAGCCCATCGAAGGGCACGACCTGCGCGGTCAGCCCCGCGGGCGGGGTCGCAGCGCTGTTACCCAACGCTGCCAGCGTCAGTTTCTGGGGAAAGGGCGACACGATCTCCGCGGTCTCCACGCCACGTGTCCAGACCGGCATGGCGAACGGCTCGACATGGACGTTCGAAAAGCCCAGCGCCTTCAGCTTGGCGACCGCCCAGCTCCGCGCGCGAGCCTCGGCTTCAGTGGCGGCAAGGCGTTGGCCGACTTCGGTCGTCAGCCCCTCGACGATATTATAAGCGATCCTGTCGTCCAGCGCAGCCTCCCGCAGCTCTACCACGTCATACGTGGCAGGTTTTGCAGGAACGGCGTTTACGGGGGCGAATGGGGCCATGGCGGGCAGCATCGCGGCGATCAGTGCAATATGCTTCATGGACAACGGGCTATCGCGTTCCCATTTGTTTGCCAATATCGCTGTCACCCGTTATCGGCGGCACGAAATCACTACACTCGAACCGTAAGAGAACCGACCCCGATGGCCGTGCAATATTCCTATGTCATGAAGGGCCTGACCAAGACCTTTCCCGGAGCCGCCAAGCCGATCCTCAACAATGTGAACCTGCAGTTCCTGCCGGGCACCAAGATCGCGATCATCGGCGTCAACGGCGCGGGTAAGTCGACGCTGATGAAGATCATCGCGGGCTATGACACCGAATTCAACGGTGAAGCATGGGCGGGCGAGGGCATCCGCGTCGGCTATCTGGAGCAGGAACCGCGCCTGAACCCGAAGAAGAACGTGCGCGAAAACGTCATGGACGGCGTGCGCGACGTTGCCGACATGATGGACCGGTTCAACGAAATCTCGAACCTGATGGGCGATCCTCCGGAAGACGCGGATTTTGACGCGTTGCTGGCCGAGATGGGCGAGCTGCAGGAAAAGATCGACGTGGTCGATGGCTGGACGCTCGATAACCAGCTCGAAATCGCGATGGAGGCTCTGCGGTGCCCGCCGGGTGATGCGCTGGTCGACAATTTGTCGGGTGGTGAGCGGCGTCGTGTGGCTTTGTGCCGGTTGCTGCTCGAAAAGCCGGAAATTTTGCTGCTCGATGAGCCTACCAACCATCTGGATGCCGAAAGCGTGTCGTGGCTGGAAAACCATCTGATCGAATATGCGGGTAACGTGATCCTTGTTACCCATGACCGTTATTTCCTGGATAACGTCGTCGGTTGGGTGCTGGAAATCGATCGTGGCCGTGGGCTGCCGTTCGAGGGCAATTATTCCGCCTGGCTCGAATCCAAGGCCAAGCGGATGGAGCAGGAGGATCGCGAGGACGAGGGTCGTCAAAAGGCGATCAAGGAAGAGCTTCAGTGGATTCGGCAATCTCCGAAAGCACGGCAGACCAAGTCCAAGGCGCGTATCCGGGCGTTCGACGAACTGGTCGAGAAGCAGGCGGATCGTCGTCCGGGTGGCGCACAGATTTTGATCCAGATCCCCGAGCGGCTTGGCGGCAATGTCATCGACGCCGAGGGTCTGAGCAAATCATATGGCGACAAATTGCTGTTCGAGGGGCTGAACTTTACGCTGCCGCCGGGCGGGATTGTTGGCGTCATCGGGCCGAACGGTGCGGGTAAGTCGACGCTGTTCAAACTGATTACGGGGCAGGAAAAGCCCGATGCCGGGTCGATCAAAATCGGCTCGACGGTCAAGCTGGGATTTGTGGATCAGAGCCGTGACGACCTCGATCCCTCGCACACCGTCTGGCAGGAAGTTTCGGGTGGAAACGACCGGTTTTATTTCGGCAAGCATGAAGTGAACACGCGGGCTTATGTCGGTGCATTCAACTTCAAGGGCACCGACCAGCAGAAGAAGGTCGGCGAACTGTCAGGCGGTGAGCGCAACCGCGTTCACATGGCCAAGATGCTGGCAGCGGGTGGCAACGTGCTGCTGCTGGATGAGCCGACCAACGATCTGGATGTCGAGACGCTGCGGGCGCTGGAGGAGGCTCTCGAGTCGTTTGCAGGCTGTGCCGTGGTTATTTCGCATGACCGTTTCTTCCTCGATCGACTGGCGACCCACATCCTCGCGTTCGAAGGGGATTCGCATGTCGAGTGGTTCGAGGGGAATTTCGAGTCCTACGAAGAGGACAAGCGGCGGCGGCTTGGGGCAGCGGCGGATCGGCCTACAAGGTTGGCTTATAAGAAGCTGACGCGATAGGCTTGTGCAAATCTGTGCGGATCAGTAGGTTATCCGCATGGCACAGATGAACATCTCCGTTCCGGAAGCACTGAAGAATTGGGCTGACCAGCGGGTGGCCGATGGCCGCTATGCGAGCACCAGCGATTACGTCCGCGATTTGATGCGGCGGGATCAGGATGAAG
>JAQGKX010000197.1 GCA_028289885.1 Sphingomonadales bacterium | reverse complement strand
TGCAGACGTCGAAGCAATTCGACGCCGATCCGAAAGATTAAAGAACGCCGATGGCAAACCCAATGGAACAGTTCGAGATCGTAAAGATCCATCCGATGAGCGCGATGGGCTACGATGTTTCGTTCACCAACTCGTCGCTGTGGATGCTGGTCGCCATGATCGGCATCGCGGCATTCCTGTTCATCGGCACGTCCAAGCCGCAGCTGGTTCCGACCCGCGCGCAGGCTGCCGTCGAGTATCTCTACGACTTTGTCCGAAAGATGCTCGATGACAATGTCGGGCCAGAGGGCAAGCGCTTCGTTCCGCTGATCTTCTCGGTCTTTATTTTCGTGCTGGCCTGCAACCTGCTGGGCCTGATCCCCTGGGTCGGTGCCTTTACGCCGACGAGTCACATCGCGGTTACGCTCGGCCTCGCGGTGCTGGTCTTCGTGCTGGTTTGCGTTGTTGGTTTCGCCAAGCACGGCCTGCACTTTTTCAGCCTGTTCTGGCCGAAGAATACCTTCTTCCCACTCGCAGTCTTCGTTGCCGCGATCGAGTTTCTGAGCTTCCTCAGCCGCCCGTTCACGCTGGCCATTCGACTGTTCGCCAATATGACGGCGGGGCACGTCCTGCTGAAAGTGTTCGGTACGTTCGTCGTCGCGCTCGGCTCGTTCGGCGCTTTGCCTTATGTCTTTGGAATCCTGCCGCTGGCGGTCAACGTGGCGCTCTCTGCGCTCGAAGTGCTGATTGCGGTCGTGCAGGCTTATGTTTTCGCCCTGCTCGCGTCGATCTACCTGAACGACGCGGTCAACCTTCACTAGTTTCTAAACACTTTAATCAAGGGAATTTACTATGGATCTCGGTTCGGCAAAAGTTATCGGCGCAGGTTTGGCCGCTATCGGTGCGGGTCTTGCAGCTATCGGCGTTGGCTCGATTTTCGGCCAGTATCTCAACGGTGCGCTTCGCAACCCCGAAGCCGATGCCAAGATGGGCGGACGCCTGATCTTCGGTTTCGCCGTTACGGAAGCTCTCGGACTGATCGCAGCCGTCGTTGCGCTTGCTCTGGCGTTCTCTTCGTAAGACTGAGTCAGCAAGATGCCTCAGTTCCACCTCGACAATTTCGTCCCTCAGCTGGTCTGGCTGGCGATCTTTTTCGCGATTCTGTATTTCGGGATCGTGCGTCTGACCTTGCCCAAATTGGCCAAGACCCTGGACGCACGCGAAGACCGTATTTCGGGCGATCTGTCGATGGCGGAACGCGCCAAGGGGGAAGCCGACACGCTGTCGGCGACCTATGCGGCAGGCATCGACGAAGCTCATAAATCGGCGCGTACCGCCATTGCCGAGGCGAAAGCCCGGGCGGCGGTCAGCGTCGAGATAGCTGTCGCTGCGGCCAATGCGGTTCTAGCCGAAAAGGCTGCCGTGGCAGATGCCTCTCTCTCGGATGCCCGCGTACGGGCCATGGGCGAAATCGAAGGCGTCGCCGCCGATGCCGCTGCCGACATTGTCGAGCGGTTGACGGGGCGTCGCCCTGACGCGGCGCTGGTGGCCGGTGCCGCCATATCTGCATTTGCGGGCTGAACACCATGGCTGAACAAACCATCGCGACGACCGAGGCCCATGGCGGTGTCGAACATGCCGAACCTGTGCTGCTCGGCCTTGGTGCGGAGGGCTGGGTCTATGTCGGCCTGACCATCTTCCTGCTGGTCGCCATATTCGTGGCCAAGGCTCCGAAGGTCATTACTGAAATACTCGATGCGCGCATTGCCGAAGCGAAGCGGACACTCGACGAGGCGCGGGCAATCCGCACCGAGGCCGAGGCAATGCTCGCGAAGGCAAAAGCACAGACCGCGGCTAGCGCGGGGGATGCTTCGGCAATTATTGCGCATGCCGAGGCCGAAGCCAAGAATTTGCTGACCGAGGCGCAGGCTCATGCCGTCGATCTGACGACACGTCGCGCCAAGATGGCCGAGGACAAGATCGGTGCTGCCGAACGCAGCGCAATTGCCGACGTTCGTGCCAAGGCGGCCAGTGCAGCGGCAGGTATCGCGGCGCAGGTGATTGCCCAGACGCATGATGCTGCGGCAGATCGCGGGCTGGTCGACAGCGCGATTTCACGGCTGAATTAATCTTTAGGGTTCAGGACGACGGATGGGGTTGGCGGTCTCAGGTGAGAAATGCCACCAGCACATCGGGGTGGATCGGGAGTTCCAGAAATCCGGACACCAGGAACAACAGCCCAAGCCCCGCCGCGGCCCAGCCGATCATCAACAGCCGCCGACTTTCGGTCAGCGCCGAGATGCCGCTGACGGCCAGCGCGATCGACATGAAACCCTCGGCCAGATCGAACTGATCGTCGCGGCGACCCTGGACGTCGTAATCGGCCTCAGCGGCCTTCGCCTGATCCTGCAAACCCTTCGACTCCGAACGGTAACGCACGGCCGTCTTCGTTGCGGCGGCGCTCTCGGGTGATTGGCCCATCGCACCCAGCATCGACGCAGTGTCCTCGGACAGATGCGCCTTGATCTTGGTCGCCTGATATTCGTTCCACAGGTCGATCTTGCTCGCCTGATCGCCCTGCATGTTCTGGACGATATTGCCGTCCTTGATATTGCCGATGGTGAGCAGCACGCTCAACACGACGACGGTTGCGCCGACCATGCGGTTCAGCGTGCGATCGCTGGTTTCGGCGACTTCTGGTATCTCGGCCATGTAATTCTCGCGTTGATTGATCGGTGCCCGTTGTCCCGTCACGCGCGCTATCCTAATTGGAGGGTGAATGTCCTCGCCGCAATCCCCCGATCGTTTCAACGAAGACGCCGCGACCTTCACGGTGAAGGGTGGAGACGTGCCCGACCTGAACGAGGGCATCGCCGCGATCCGCAACGTGTTGAAGACGCTGCCCCAAAATCCGGGCGTCTATCGAATGACCGACCTGCGGGGCGACGTGCTGTATGTCGGCAAGGCGCGATCGCTGCGGAACCGTGTGACGAACTACACGCAAGTCAGCCGATTGCCGCGACGATTGCAGCGCATGGTCTCTCAGACACGCGGCATGACAATCGTCACGACCAACAACGAGGCTGAGGCGCTGCTGCTTGAGGCGCAACTGATCAAGCGCTACCGCCCTGCATACAACGTGCTGCTGCGCGACGATAAGAGCTTCCCCTTCATTCTGCTGCGCGCCGACCACAAGTTTCCACGCATATCGAAACATCGCGGTGCGCGGCGGGTTAAGGGCAATTATTACGGGCCGTTCGCCAGCGCAGGGTCGGTGAACACGACCCTCAATGCGCTGCAAAAGCTGTTCCTGTTGCGGAGTTGCACCGACAGTTTTTTCAGCAATCGCGACCGGCCCTGCCTGCTTTACCAGATCAAACGCTGTTCGGCGCCATGCGTCGGGCGGATATCCGAGGAAGATTACAGCGAGTTGGTCAGCGACGCGAAGTCGTTCCTGTCGGGCAAGGCAACGTCGGTCCAGTCGAAGCTGGGCGACCAGATGCAGGGCGCGGCCGAGGCCATGGACTTTGAACGCGCGGCGATGCTGCGCGACCGACTGCGGGCGCTGACCTTCATTCAGGGGTCGCAGGCGATCAACGCCGACGGCCTGGGCGACGCCGATATTTTCGCGCTGGCTTGTCGGTCGGGCGTGATTTGCGTGCAGGCATTTTTCATTCGTGGCGGGCAGAATTGGGGCCATCGCGCCTTCTTCCCGGCGCACACCAACGACGTGCCGGAGGATGAGGTTCTCGCCAGCCTGTTGATGCAATTCTATGAGGAAGTGCCGCCACCGCGAAACATCCTGCTCGACCGCACGCTGACTGAGGGCGCGTTGCTGGAAGAGGCGCTGTGCGAGCGCGCCGGGCATAAAGTCGCGATTACCAATCCCCAGCGGGGGGACCGGGTGCGCCTCGTCAAACAGGCGACGCGTAATGCCGAGGAGGCGCTGGACCGCCGCGCCGCCGAATCGACGACGCAGGGCAAATTGCTGCGCGACGTGGCGGAACTATTCGAACTCGACGGCCCACCCAAGCGGATCGAAGTTTACGACAACAGCCATATCCAGGGGACGAATTCGGTGGGCGCGATGATCGTTGCCGGGGCGGAGGGCTTTATCAAGGGCCAGTATCGCAAGTTCAACATCAAGAATCCCGACACTGTGCCGGGCGACGATTTCGGTATGATGCGTGAGGTGCTCGAACGCAGATTTACACGCGCGATGGACGAGGACCCGGACCGCGAGAACGGAAGCTGGCCCGACCTGCTGCTGATCGACGGCGGCAAGGGACAATTGTCGGCGGTGAAGGGCGTTCTCGATGCGATGGGGGTAGAGGACGTGCCGCTGGTCGGCGTCGCCAAGGGGCCGGACCGCAACGCCGGACGCGAGACGTTCCATCTGGTCGACGGACGCGAGATCAACCTGCCGATGAACCATCCGGTGCTGTTCTACCTGCAACGTTTGCGCGACGAGGCACATCGCTTTGCCATCGGCGCGCACCGAACCAAGCGGGCGAAGGCGCTGGTGACATCGACGCTTGACGATGTGCCGGGGATCGGACCGGCGCGGAAGAAGGCGCTGCTGATGCACTTTGGGACGGCTCGGGCGGTCAAGAATGCGAGTCTGGAGGATTTGCGGAAAGCGCCGGGGGTATCGGGGACGATGGCCCAGGGACTTTACGACTATTTCCACGCCAGCGGGGTGGAGCCGAGTTAGGCTTTGGCGAACAAGCCCCGCACCCGGCGGATCGCGCGATAGCCGACCGACTTCACCAGATTGCGATGGGGAAACCGTTTGGGTGCCGCCGCCGACATCCCAATCCGCCGCAAGACCGAATTCATCCCGCGCGCGTCTGCCTCCATATAGCTCCATTCGCTGCGCCAGGTGACCGACAGGCTGATCGACACTGACGGCCCGTTCTGCACCCAATGCGGAGCTTTGACGGGTACATAGACGGCCTCACCTGCCGTAAGGTCGAACACCCGCCCTTTGGGGGCAATCTCTTCACGCCACGGCAGGTTGCGGTGGCCACCGATATGGTAGCGTTCGTGTTCGATCCCCGCGACGATCGCTTCGTCATCGGCTGGAAAGACGGTCATCGACTTGGTGCCCCGAAGTTGCAGCAAGATGTTGTGCTCGGGGTCGAAATGGAAGGGCGTCACCGATCCGGGGCTTGAGATAAAGACGAAGCCCTCGCGTTTCAGCATGGGACCGGTGACGTTGCCGACGATGGGCATCAATTCGTCAAGCACCCCGTCCAGCAAGGCATTATATTCGGGGTCCTGTTCGATGAACTTCAGGACCATCCATGATCCGTTCTGTTCGATACCCCTGATCGTCTCCGCTATGCTCAGACCGTTTCCGATACTGGCATTTTCGTCGACGCCAACAGGCAGGTCTCCGCGATTATATTCGACGTCGGTCGGTCGCATCCGCCCGGCGAGCGCTACCAGCGCTTCGAGTTCGAACATTGCGTGGCCGATCAGATCGTGCCGCAGCTTTCCGGTCTGTTCGGGATACAAGGCTTCGAACGGCGCAAGGTCGGGGAAGGTGATCATTTCAATTTCCGAACAAAGGCCGACGCCGTTTCCAGCGCGCGGCACACCCTGAACGCCAGCATCCGCCGACTGCCTTTCAGTGGCACAGTCACGCGCACGATAACGCGTCGTTCAGCCCAGATGCTGTTGATCATCGAGTGGTCCTCGACCGCGCAACTGTCCATCCAGACGATGTCGGACCGGTCGAGTATCTTCAGATTTTCGAGCTGGATCAGGACGCCCGGCGAATAGCGCGCATAGTTTTCGTCGAATGCTATTTTGTAGCTGAAACTGCCGGGGGTGGAAATGAAATTGACCAGCATCGCTATCGGTTTGCCGTCGAGCACGAGCCGCAGCATTTCGAGTCTGCCCGCCACGGATGCCCCCTTAATCGCTTCCCCGAAAAACCGTGCCGTCGCCGGGTCGTCGCGCAGGGCCGTCCCACCGCGCCCTTTCCAGCCCGATGCCTCGATAGCGAGAAAGTCCGCGATCCATTCCGCGACCGGCCCATCCGGTGCGATACGTTCGAAATCTATGGTTCCGAGTTCGCCGAGACGCGACTGGAGGCGCGCTATTTCCTTGCGCTTTTTTTTACGGATGTGAGTTTCGTAATAGGCTTGCGGTGACAGGTCGCTTTTCAGGAAGGCGCGTTCGGTGCGGTGGACCACGTCGGCGCGGCGTTCCTTATTCAACGCCGCAAGCAAAGGACCGTCGGCCACCAACCCATCGAGATGCAGGAACGAAGGTGCCCAATCCGCCCGGTCGAGTTCGTCGAGGACCGCAGCCCAGAAAGCACGTTCGTTGCCTGCGCGAACGAGCGGCGTACCGAGGAATGCGTGGTAATGCAGCCAATTTTGCACATGGCGGATGGCGATACGACCATATTCCGGCGCGATGCAGACGGGCATCATCCCGATAAGAACCGGCCCCCGCCAGACGGAAAGCATCCGCGTCCCGGCATTCGGTGACAAATGCGCTATCGAGGGCCTCAGAAACCATCGTTCCATGAAGGGGGCAGGTTCTGCCGCGCGCGCTGCCAAGTCGTCCCACGCACCGTCCCAGGCAGTGGGAACGGCCCCAAGCGCTACGGTCCCTACGCTGATTGCATCTGCGCGCGGGTGGTCGACGTAGCTCATCCGGCGGCCAGAGCGGTCATGATCTCGCCCGACCTGATGGGAAGGACTCCGCTCCGTGCGAACAGGTCGAACACGCCGTCCCACCATTGCCAGAACAGGCGCAGGTCGGCGGCGTCGCGGACATAGGGGGTATGGCCAGGCACGACACTGGGGGTGTGGAACGACAGGCTGAAAAGCTGGTGGCCGTCGTCAAGCAGGCACCGGATCGCGTCGAGCGCGTCAGCCAGCGGCACGCCCTCTGGCGTCAAGGGAACGCGACCGATGATCCCCGTTCGCGCGAGCAGGCCGCCGATGGACTTCTCATAGATATTGGGAAAACGGCGCAACCTGCCGGTGAACGCGGCGGTCAGGGGAAGCTCGCTCAATGTTTCGGAGACCCGATACGGCCAGACCGGGTGATGCGCGAAATTGGGGCCACCCTGACGCCGGTAATCGAACAGTGATCTCACCGAGACGTCGAGACGATATCCTGCCTCGGCGAGCAGGGCGGCAGTGTGGGGCCCGATGCCGTAACGCCCCGCGCGATAGACGGTCGGGCGCTTGCCGAACACCTCTTCGATGCGATCGGTCAGCGCGAACAGTTTTGCGTGTTGCAGGCCAACGGGCAGGTTTCCGAGGTAGCTATTGTGATCGCTGACCTTCTCGTCGAACGGCGGATTGACCCAAGGATGAAGCTGGGTCCCGATATCGCACTGATCGTCCGTGACCATCCCCTGCATGATCGCGGCAGTCGCGGGGCAATCGACGATTGGCCAGTCGACCATGTGCGTCGGGACGCAGCCTGCCGCGACCAGCCTCGCGTTGGCCTCGGGCAGCGCCGCCATTGCCGAAGTCTCGATGGCATCTCGCCGAAACGGTCCGGTCCAGTCGAATTCCTCCTCCGCATCGGCAAATATAGCGAAACGGCGGCCGAAATCGTGCGGCAGGACGATGCGCGCGCCAAGGGGTGGCGGCAGATCGAGCCGCGCACTTTCCAAATCTGTTGCCGCCCGGTCGATCATCATTCCCTTAATTCGATTCCCAACCGTTATCATCGTCATATTGACGCTTGGTTAGCACCGCTGGCGTTTTCTGGCGTGCCATCCCTTTCGCGACGGCGCACCTCCCGTCATAAAGCCATTATGCTGATCCGCGCCGAAACGATCGTCTGCGCGGTGCGCGCGCATGGTGAACATGGCGCGATCGTACGCGGGCTGACGGTCGAACATGGCTTGCTGGCGGGTTATGTGCGTGGCGGACGCTCGCGGCGGCTGCGACCGGTGTTGTCGCCCGGCAACATCGTGCAGGCGGAATTTCGCGCGCGGACTGAGGACCAGTTGGCGGCGCTGACTGTCGAACTCGTTACGAGCCGCGCCGCGCTGCTGGCCGAACCGCTTGCGGCATCGGCGCTCGATTGGGCGACGGCACTGGCGGCGGCGACTTTGCCGGAGGGGCATCCCTATCCGCGAATCCATGCGGCGCTGGATGGGGTGATCTCCGCGATCGAGGCGGCGTCGGTGGCGCGCGACTGGGCAGGGGGACTGGCGCGGTACGAGGTGCTGGTGCTGGCGGAACTCGGATTCGGCACCGACGATCTTGCCAGCGATTCACTGATCGAAAGTTTGAAGGACAACGGCAAACGTCTGTCAGCCGACCTTTTTACAGGCCGCCGGGTCGATGTGATGGCGGCCCGCGAGCGGCTTATCGACCGGCTGATTCGCGCGATCGGTTGACCTGACCCACCGGGTGACGGCAAAGCGTTCGCATGAAGCGCAAAACCGGCCAGGATCGATCGATAACCTCCACATGGCGGCCCGCCACTCTGGCCGTTCGCGGAGGAACCGCACGCAGTGAATATGGGGAAACGTCGGAGGCGTTGTTCCTGAATTCGGGCTATGCCTATGACAATGCCGAAACCGCCGCCGCGCGGTTCAATGGCGAAGACGATGGCATGACCTATTCGCGCCTGCAGAATCCAACCGTGCAGATGCTCGAGGAACGCATTGCGCTGATGGAGGGTGCGGAGGCTTGTCGCGCTCAGGCGACGGGCATGGCGGCGATGACGACTGCCCTGCTGTGCCAGTTGCAGACTGGCGATCATGTCGTTGCGGCGCGTGCGGCTTTCGGGTCATGCCGGTGGCTGACCGACACACTGTTGCCGAAATTCGGGATCGAGACGACGACGATCGACGCGCGCGACAATGATGCTTGGGCGGCGGCGATCCGGCCCAACACCAAGGTTTTCTTTTTTGAAACACCCGCCAATCCAACGATGGATATCGTGGACCTGCGCTACGTCTGCGATCTGGCGCGGGCGCATGGGATCACCTCGGTCGTCGACAATGCGTTCGCGACTTCGGTCCTGCAGCGGCCTTTGGAATTCGGGGCCGATGTCGTGGCCTATTCCGCAACTAAGATGATGGACGGGCAGGGGCGCGTCCTTGCCGGAGCAGTCTGTGGGACCGCCGAGTTTATCAACGAGAAACTGCTGCCTTTTCAGCGCAATACCGGGCCGAACCTGTCGCCGTTCAATGCCTGGGTGGTGTTGAAGGGACTGGAAACGCTCGATCTGCGCGCGATGCGGCAGTCGGAGAATGCGCTGGCGGTCGGCAAGTCGATGGAAGGTCGCGTGGCAAAGATGCTCCACCCCGGCCTGCCGAGCCATCCGCAGCATAATCTGGCGATGGCGCAGATGAAGGCTTGCGGGCCGATCTTCTCTTTCATCGTCGACGGTGGACGTCGCCAGGCGATGGATTTGCTGAACGCGCTCGAACTGGTGGATATATCGAACAACATCGGGGATAGTCGCAGCCTGATGACCCATCCCGCCTCCACCACGCATCACGGCGTCGGCCCCGAAGGGCGTGAGGCGATGGGCGTGGTCGAGGGCATGTTGAGGATCAACGTCGGCCTCGAAGACCCGCTCGACGTCATCGCCGACATCGACCGTGCGCTGACGAAGGTCGGCCTGTGAAGGCGCTGTTCCCCTTTGCGGCGGAGACGCGCGGGGTCACGGTGCGGGTGTCGGTCAGCTATTTGCCCGAACAGTCGAACCCGTCGGGCGCGCGGTGGTTCTGGGCCTATCATATCCGTATCGAGAACGATGGCGTGATGGCGGTGCAGTTGATGACGCGCCACTGGATCATCTCCGATGGGCGCGGCAACAAGCATGAGGTTGAGGGCGATGGCGTGGTCGGTGAACAGCCGGTCATCGCACCAGGCGCGAGCTACGACTATGTGTCGGGCTGCCCGCTATCGACGCCGAGCGGGTCGATGGTTGGAAGTTTCGGCATGGTTGGCGAGGATGGGTCGACCTTCGACGTCACGGTTCCCCACTTCGAGTTGCTAACGCCGGTCACGGCCCGATGAAGCGCACGCATCTGCCGCTGAATGGGTTGCGCGTGTTCGACGCGGCGGCACGGCATTTGTCGTTCACGCGGGCTGCCGACGAGCTGGCCGTGACGCCGGCGGCGGTTGGCCAGCAGATCCGTGCGCTTGAGGACACGCTGGGCGTGGTCCTGTTTCGCCGGACGCCTAAGGGGCTGGAGTTAACTCCCGAGGGCGAGGCTGGGCTGATCGAGTTGCGCAGGGGGTTCCTGAATTTCGAGGACGCCGTGCGGGCGATGCAGGCGGGACAATCGTCCAAGTCGCTGGCGATCGCGGCACCGAGGGATTTCTCGGCGAAATGGCTTGCGGGGCGGCTGGCAGGGTATCGCAAGACCGATGCCGAGTTGCGCTTTGCACTGGTCGCCACTGATGCTGGCCTCGATTTCACCGAAGCTAACCTCGATCTCGCGATCTGTTTCGACAAGGGGCCGGGCGCACATGAGGGTATTGCGATTGGTCCACGCGGGTTCGTGATCGTCGGTATTGCCGATGGCGAAACTGGGCCAGTCGGTTGGCCGGGTCATCCGGGCGGTGACGAGGTTCCGGCGCTGACGGTTGCCGATGCGGGTTTGGCGATAGATGCGGCGGCGCTTGGGCTGGGGCGGGCAACTGTGCCTGCCATGCTGGCGGCGGCGGATATCGCTGCGGGGCGCGTCGTGGAGTTCGGGACCGAGGAGAGCGAGCTGGGCTACTGGCTGGTCGCCCCGCTGCCCCAGTGGCGGCAAAAAAAGGTCAAGGGGCTGGTCGAGGCGCTGTCGGTTTAGTATCGTCACCGCGGCGAAGGCCGGGGCCTATACGGCTTTCCGCAGGGGTGCGTTTCTTCTTACATCGGTATAGGCCCCGGCCTTTACCGGGGTGACAGGATATCAAGCGTCGATCGCTTCCTCGTCGACCCGCGCGGCATTTTCCTGGATGAAGTTGAACCTGTGCTCGGGATTCTTCCCCATCAGCCGTTCGACCAGATCGCGAACGCCCGCGCGGTCCTCATATTCCTGCGGCAACGTCACACGGATCAACGTGCGGGTTTTCGGGTCCATCGTCGTTTCGCGTAACTGGCCGGGGTTCATTTCGCCCAAACCCTTGAAACGCCCGACATCGACCTTCTTGCCCTTGAACTCCTTGGCCTCGATCTCTGCGCGATGGGCGTCGTCGCGCGCATAGAGCGATTTCGCCCCCACGGTCAGCCGATAGAGCGGCGGCTGGGCGAGAAACAAATGCCCCTGCCGCACCAGTTCGGGCATTTCCTGAAAGAAGAACGTCATCAACAACGTCGCAATGTGTGCGCCATCGACATCGGCGTCGGTCATGATGATAACGCGTTCGTAGCGCAGGTTTTCCGGAACACATCGGTCGCGCGTCCCGCAGCCCAAAGCCAGCGTCAGGTCGGCAATTTCAGAGTTTCCGCGTATCTTTTCGGCGGTGGCACTCGCGACATTCAGGATTTTACCCCTGATCGGCAGGATCGCCTGCGTCTTGCGGTCGCGCGCCTGCTTGGCCGACCCGCCTGCGCTGTCGCCCTCGACGATGTAGATTTCGGTGCCAGCCGGATCGTCGGTCGAGCAATCGGTCAGCTTGCCCGGCAGCCGCAATTTCCGCGCCGAAGTCGCCGTCTTGCGCTTGACCTCGCGCTCGGCCCGTCGCGCAAGCCGGTCGTCCATGCGGTCGAGCACGAACGTCAGCAGCGCCCGCCCGCGTTCCATATTGTCGGTCAGATAATGGTCGAAATGATCCTTCACCGCATTTTCGACAAAGCGGGCGGCCTCGGGCGAGGTGAGGCGGTCCTTCGTCTGGCTCTGGAACTGCGGGTCGCGAATGAACACCGACAACATGATCTCGCTGGCGGAGATGACATCCTCGGGCTGAATCTGGTCGGCGCGTTTCTGGCCGGTCAGCACCCCGAACGCGCGGATGCCCTTGACGATGGCGGCGCGGAGGCCAGCTTCGTGCGTGCCGCCGTCGGGGGTGGGGATCGTGTTGCAATACCAGCTGAAGCTGCCCTCGCTCCACAACGGCCATGCGATCGCCCATTCGGCGCGGCCCTGTGAGTCGGGGAAATCCTGACGGCCTGAGAAAAACTCCGCCGTCGCACATTCACGGCCGCCGACCTGTTCGCGCAAGTGATCGGACAAGCCACCGGGAAACTGGAACACCGCTTCGGCGGGGGTGTCGTCGGTGATCAGTTCGGGCGCGCATTTCCAACGGATTTCCACGCCTGCAAACAAATAGGCCTTCGA
>JAQGKX010000122.1 GCA_028289885.1 Sphingomonadales bacterium | reverse complement strand
AAATCCTGTCGTCCCGACCAGAACTTCAGGCAATTACAGGTCATGCTCGAACCGAACGGTGCCTGTGTCTTCATGCCAGCACTATGCCACCCGCGCCGCTTGTGATGCGGCCAGCGGTCGCTAAAGCTGTCCCTCGCGACATTACGCTAGGGGGCCTATGTTCGGATTCGGAAAAGTAAAGAAAGAAGCGACTCTCGTGGGAGCAGCGGCTGCTCGAGTAGCGATCATGCCATTCTGGGATATGTTCGACCGTGCGTTCGACAAGCGCATCTGGTCAGACCCGTATGTAGTCGGCTTGATTCATGGTTCAATTGGCGCACAAATGTTACCGCTGACGGGGCGGAAGCTCAGCATGGCAGACGAAGGTTTCGTCATGCTTGATGCAATGAGAAGCCTTGGAGCAGATCAATCTGATCTAGAACGCTCGCTGACGTTTTCAGAAGCAAAAGGCGCGGAATTTGCTCGGGGATACGACAACGCGATGGTGACGTTTTTCCTGATGAGCGGCAACTTGAAGGAAGAACTATACTTGGAACCCGATATTGTGGAGGCAAAGCAAGCGACACCGGGACTCAGCAAATTGACTGCGTTCATGAGTGGCCCGGAGCCACGTCACCCGGACCAAGAGCTTGCCTTAGCCTATATCCATATCAAGGTTCGGGACCATAAAAAGGCTTACTATCCTCGCGCATCATAGTCACGACTAAGCCCCGCCCCCGAAAGTGCGAGGCGCTGGGGGTCCCGACCTAACCCCCAAGCAATAACCCCCGCTCCCGCGCAGCAACCCCCACCAGCCAATCGATAAATATCCGCACCCTCGGTAACAAACTAACATCCTGATGCACCGCCAGCCAGAACGTGCGCTTCAGGAATTTCTCCGGATAAATGCGCCGGACCCTGGCGTCGGCGTCGCCCATGAAGCAGGGCAGCACGCCGAACCCCGCCCCCGCGGCGATCATTTCCAGCTGGCCGTTGATACTGGAACTGCGCAGCGTCGGTTCGCGACCGAGCGCGAGTTCGTCGAGGTAGTTGAGTTCGGGCGCATAGATGAAGTCGGGGATATAGCCGATCAGGGCGACATCCTCGGGCCGCTTTGGCTCGTTCGCCGCGATGTAGAGGCCCAGCCCGTAATCGGTGAGCTTACGGGTTTTCAGCGGCCCTTTACGCGGTTGGGCGAGCAGGAGCGCAATGTCGGCCTCCTTGCGCGACGGGTTCAGGAAACCGCTGTTCGCATAAAGATCGACCGAGATGTTCGGATGCAAGTTCGCAAAATCGCGGAGATGGGGGGCAACGAAACGCGTGCCGAAACCCTCCGCCGCGCTGACCCGGACGAGGCCATGTTCGGCACCGGCCACCCCTGCGCCTTCCTGGAATTCAAGCGCCGCACGCTCCATCGTTTCGACCTGGGTGAACAGCCGTCGGCCATCGGCGGTCAGCACCTGCCCATCGCGCGTGCGTTCGAACAATGTGTGGCCGAGTTCGAGTTCGAGGCTGCGGATTTTCCGGCTGACCGTCGTGCCGTCGATGCCGAGCGTCCGCGATGCGCGCTCCAGATTGGTCGAGCGCGCCAGCACGATGAACGTTTGCAGCTTTCCCCAGTCCATCGCCTGCAAATACGCAGGAGGGCGCGCTTTGTCGATGCAGCGCTTGACCGTGGTCCCCGAGGGGAAATCTGATCTGAAGAGAAAATGGTGCTGCCGCGGAGGATTGAACTCCGGACCTCAGCCTTACCAAGGATGCGCTCTACCACTGAGCTACGGCAGCACATTGACCGGTAAAACCCGTCAATAGAGGCGGGCCTATGGACAAAGCGGGTGGACGGGTCAAGGCGTGAGCGACTATCAATGTGAAATGGCTCGTGCAGATCCCGAAAAACTGGCAGCGGCGCTCCGTGAAAACCTGCGCAAGCGCAAGGCCAAGGACCGCACCCCCAAACCGACCTTCGGTGCCGATGAAGAAGGCGACTTCCCTGTCGAAGCCGATGACCTGCCCCTGAGGGACAAGCGCCCGACCTGAGATCGTTGCTGGTCGGGAACGGGTTACCGGTCAACGCGTTCTATCGGCATGGCGCTTACGCAACGCGACCACACTACAATCGGCGAAGGGCCACTCGTCGTGTCGCCGCTTAGCGCCCGTTTTTCAAACACACGGAAGGTAAGATTATGTTCGGAACAATTGCAGCGGTGCTGGTGGTATTGTGGTTGCTCGGATTTCTGGCGTTTCACGTCGCTGGCGGGCTGATCCACCTTTTGCTGGTACTCGCCGTCATCATGGTCGTCATCCACTTCGTCAGCGGTCGCCGGACGGTTTAGCCTATCGACGCGTTCGCCGTGCCAGTTGCAGGATGTCGCCCAGTATCGGACGGGCAAAAACCAGTGCAGCGGCGGCGAACGCCACCAACCCCGTAGCGACCAAAATCGACAAATGAGCGAACACCGGGATTGTCGGGAGCGCGGCATCCGCCACAGCGACGACCAATGCCATTGCCGCTGCCGCAAACAGGGGCCGCGCGATCTGACTAAGCAACGTCAGCGGCGGGAGCTCCATCACCGGTAATGACATGGCGGCCGTGATGATCGCGAGGATCGGGAAACCGATCACCCACGCGTCCGCCAGACCTTCCGCGCCCCGATGCACACCGATCGCAAAGCAGGTCGTCATGATGATCGCCCCGGCCAGCGAGCTGTAAACTGCCATCCGGGGCCGCCCGAGCGCATTGGTGACCGGCGCGAACAGGATCTGCATCGTCACGAACGGCATCACCCACGCGAGCGTACGGATCAGCGGCGCAACCTCCGCCCAGTGCGGCCCGAGGATGGTCAGGACGAGCGGCTCGGCAGTCAGCGCCATGCCGGCATAGAATGGCAGCGAGACCAGCATGATCATGCCGGTCGATCGCACGAAGGCGGCGGCAATCGCGGGCTTGTCGTCCTGTAGCCGTGCATAGGCGGAATAGGCGATCTCGTTCATCGGCGGCACGAATTTGCTGGTCAGCAACTGCGCCAGGAACAGGGCGGTGGTATAAAGGCCGAGATGGCGGGCATCGAGGAAACGGCCACCGATGAAGATGTCGGACTGGGTCTGGACGAACCATAAAAGCTGGCTGGTGATGACCGCGAGGCCAAAGCTCATCGTCGCGCCCGCGCCTTTGAACCGGAAACTTGGGACATAGTTCAGCCGTATGGCGATCGACATGCCGATGGTGCGTGTCCAGATCATCGCGATCGGCGCGAACACCAAGGTCCACACGCCCCAGCCCGATAGAGCCCCCGTGAGCGCCGTACCCGCTCCGGCAAAGGCAGAGGCGAAATTGGCCATCGCTTGCGCACGAAAGTCCATCTTGCGACTGAGCAGGGCAACAGAGAGCGCGAGCGCGGGGTTCGCGACATAGATCAGCGTCTGCGCGCGCAACAGGTCGGCGACGATGGGCTGGCGGTAATAGGCGGCAACGGCGGGCGCGAAGGCAAATTGCAACACCCCCAGCGTTCCGTTGAGCAGGATCAACAGGCCAAGCACCTGCCGGACATGATGCCGGTCGAGCGTTGGCGCGCGAATGAGGGCGTTGGCGAAACTGCCGCCGCTGAGCATGCTCAACAGGACCAGCACGCTCGATGTCATGGCAAACACGCCGTAATCGGCGGGTGCGAGCAGGCGGATGACGATGAAGGTCGCCGACCATGTGAAAAGTTGCGCGAAAATCTGGCTGCCCGATCGCCAGACCAGGCTTTTTACGACATGCGAGCCGAGGGCGGCAGTTTCCAGAGTCGGCAGGTCATCGGGGGAAAGGATGGGGCCATGATGGCTGATTTCATCGACGCCCGGCATATTTCAGAAACTGCTTTTCCTCGGGATGACGCCCATGCGCCTACCGTGGAAGCGGCGTTACCAGCAATTCTATTAATCGATCGCCCGCACTTTCAAAATAATTGCCGCGAAATGGGACGCTCAACTATCGGGCAACCGCCACGCGGTCACCCGAAGCCATATCGGCTTGCCCGGACTCGATCATCTGCTCGTACCGTTCAGCCATTTCGGCATGAATACGCGCCACGGATGCATCGACTGATGTCCGCGCCAATTCGCGCTCACGTAGCGCGCGGATCTGATAATATTCCATGTCCTTATACTCATCCATATAGAGGGCCCTCACCGTACATTACAAAATGCACGGGTTTTGCACCCTCTCAAATAACTTCGATCAATCGAAACTCGGCAAAATGGAGCTAACTGACCCGCAGTTCGTTTGCCATAAAACGTACAAACAAGGGGGTCGTAATGCTGAGTAGCAAGTTCCTGATGGGTCGACATCGTGAGGATTTGAGCGCCATCGAAATTGTTGCACTCGAAGAAGCCGCAGGGTCGGTCACTAGCTATGGCGCGCGTGAGGAAATGGTTCACCACGGGGACGAGGTCACCCATTCGATGTTGCTCGTCGAGGGATATGTCTGTCGATACATGGACGGCCTTGACGGCGAGCGGCAGTTGGTGGCGCTGCATGTTCCTGGCGATTTCGTCGATCTACATGGATTTGCCCTACGTCGACTGGACCATGACGTCGCCTCGCTGACCGAGGTGAAGGTCGCGAATTACCCACATAATACGCTCTCACAGCTGATTATCGATCATCCCAATCTCGGGCGGATGCTATGGTTCAGCACGTTGCTGGACGCAGCAATGCACCGTGAGTGGATATTTCGACTAGGGCGGCTCGGAGCGATTGGGCGCGTTGCGCATTTCTTTGCGGAGATCGGGCGCCGGCTTCAAATGGTGGGTTTAAGCGACGGCTGCAATTTCTCGCTGCCCTTCCATCAATCCGATCTGGCGGAAGCCTGCGGGATAACCGCCGTTCACGCCAATCGCGTGCTCCGCGAGCTGCGAGAACGCAAGATCGTGACATTCAAGGGCGGGCAGGTGGTCGTCGCCGATATTCGTGCCCTGTGCACGGTTGCCGAGTTCGACGACGGATACCTTTACCCCTCCGCGCATTGAAACACAGCAAGGAGTAACGCGCATGAGTTACAAGACCGAAAGTCGGGCGGGAAAGGCGCAGGCCGAGAAAGGCATTGTCATCATCGATGGTCCCGATTCCGTGGCACTCTCGATGACGCCTAGGGCTGCGGCCAAAATGGGCAAGCGGATGATTGATGCCGCGGGCAAAGCCGACCTGCAACCCGAAGCCAAAGAAAAACGCCGCCGCCCGTAAGGGCAGCGGCGTGCTATTTCAGCCAGTCTTGATCACTCAGCCCTAATCTTGATCAGGCGGCCTTGGCGCGGCTCGCGCGCTTGCGCTCGTTCGGATCGAGGTAACGCTTGCGAAGGCGAATGCTCTT
>JAQGKX010000112.1 GCA_028289885.1 Sphingomonadales bacterium | reverse complement strand
GAATCGAAAACTACATCCAGTTGCAGTCGAAGGCCGAGGTCGAGAGCTAAATCTGCCCGAACCGCTGGTTCGCGGCCTCGACCTTTCGACCAAAGCGACGGCGTTCGACCAGCGGGTTGGTTTCCCGTTCGAACGCCGACATTGTGTCGTTGAACAATCCACGCAGCTTGACCACGTCGGGCAGCGCCTCGTCCGGGGCCTGTCGCCATTCGACGCTCTGGCGCGCGATCGTCTCGATGTTCTCGGCCAAGTCAGCCAGCGCCTCTGCGCCGAATTGCGATGCTTCGCCTTTCAGCGTGTGCGCAGGCAACACCATCGCAACGGCGTCCAGCGCCCGCATCGCGCCCTCGATCGCCGAAACGGACTTTGCACCGTCTTCACGAAAATAGCCGAGTATCCGAACGAATTCCGCCCCGAGCTCGCTCCGCGCGCCCGAAAATGCTGCCCAATCGATGATCGTTTCGGCTTCTTCGGACACGTCTTACTGCTCCCCGGTATCGATTTGTGTCCCACCACAAGCGACCGGCGTAAACCATCCGGGTAAATACTATGTTACGCGCGCGCCGCTTAACTGGGCGCGAACGGGTTCTTCGGTGCGCGAAACGTGAGCCGAACCGGCACTGCGCCAAAACCGAGTTCGCGACGGATGCCATTGACGAGGTAGCGGCGGTAACTTTCGGGAAGCTGATCGACGCGCGTCCCGAAAATAACGAAGCTCGGCGGGCGCGACTTGATTTGCGTGATATAGCGCAGCTTGATACGCCGTCCGCCCGGTGCCGGCGGCGGGTTGGCCTCCAACGCGCGTTCGAACCAACGGTTGAGCTCGCCCGTCGGCACACGCTTCGACCAGGCGTCACGCGTCTCGAAAGCCACTTTTAGCAGCACGTCAACGCCCTTGCCCGTGGCAGCGGAGACCGTCAGCAGTGGTACGCCCTTGACCTGCGCGAACCCTTCATCGAGCGCGTGACGGACGCCGTTGAACAGCGCCGACTGACCCTCGGCAACGTCCCACTTGTTAAGCGCAATCACCATGGCGCGACCTTCTTCGAAGATCTGGTCGGCAATGCGAAGATCTTGCGACTCGAGCCCCCGCGTCGCGTCGAGCAACAGCACGACCACCTCGGCAAAGTCGATCGCGTGGGCAGTGTCGGCAGCCGACAGCTTCTCCAGCTTGTCCTCGACCTTGGCCTTCCGCCGCAATCCGGCGGTGTCGATCAGGCGGACCGCTCTGCCCTCGAACTCCCACTCGATAGCGATGGAGTCGCGCGTGATGCCGGCTTCGGGGCCGGTGATCATTCGTTCCTCGCCGAGCATCTGGTTCACCAGCGTCGATTTGCCCGCATTAGGGCGACCGACGATGGCCATTTTCAGCGGCCGGTCAGGCGATTCCTCGTCGAATTCTTCCTCCTGCTCGATCACCGCATTGAGCGCGATCCGGTCGAGATGGGGCAGCAATTCGTCGAACAGGTCGGCCAGTCCCTCGCCATGTTCAGCCGAAAACGGGATCGGTTCTCCGAAGCCAAGCGAGAAACTGTCGTAGACGCCATGGTCCCCGCTGCGCCCCTCGGCCTTGTTCGCGATCAGGATGACCGGCGTGTTCGTGCCGCGCAGCCAACGCCCGATCTCCGAATCGAGCGGCACGAGGCCAGCCCGCGAATCGATGACAAACAATGCGACATCGGCTCCCGCAACCGCAGCCTGTGTCTGCGCGCGCATCCGGCCCGGCAGGGTTGCCGCGTCATCTTCCTCGAACCCGGCAGTATCGACCAGCCGGAACTTCATCCCGCTCAGATCGGCGTCACCCTCGCGCCGGTCGCGCGTGACGCCGGGGCGATCATCGACCAGCGCGACCTTCTTGCCGACGAGGCGGTTGAACAGCGTCGATTTCCCGACATTGGGACGTCCGATAATGGCGACGACGGGTAGCGACATGGGTTTTATCTTCCGCCCCTTGCCGTCAATGGAAAGGGGGTAAGCGAGGGATTGTTGAGTGCGCGTAGCAAATCGAGGCCCTTCCCGCCATCATTACACGATGACAGATATGCTGCTCGAATGGCTCGCCTAGCGGAACGCGGTAACACGCCCCGAGTCATCGAATATATAAAGCGTCGAATTTGCAACGATTGGCTGCAGGAACACCGGCTGGCCAATCTTGGTCGTGGCAATCGTCTTGCCGTCGAGGGGCGAGACCGTGACCATCTCGCCCGATGAATTGGCGAGCACCAGGCGATCACCAGCCAGCACCGGTCCGGTCCATATGACCGACCCGTTCTTGGCCTTGTCCTTGCGATATCGCTGCAACTGCGTGACCCAGCGAATCTTGCCTGTCGCGCGGGCGACGCACAGCAGCTTGCCCTCGTCCGTGACAACGAACAGCCATTCACCCGCCACCCACGGAGTCGAAAGGCCCGCGACGTTCAATTCCCACAGGCGTTGGCCGGTCACGAGTTCGAGGCTGACCATGCGACCGCCTTCGCCGATTGCGAACACGCGGCCCTGATCGATCACAGGGCTGGCATCGATGTCGGTCAGCGATCCGACCGAAGTCGTAATGCTCGTGCGCGAGAGCGTATCCTGCCAGACATTACGGCCATTTTCGTACCGGTAGGCCGTCAGATCGCCCGACGAAAAACCCGCAACTACGGTTCCCTGCCCGATCGCGGGAGCCGCGACCCCGAACACGCCCGCAACGGAGACTGCGGCGGCTTCGGTCCATTCGACATTGCCGTCGGTGGCCCGAAGCGCGAACAGCTGATTGTCCTGACTCATCACATAGATGTTGCCGAGCGCAACGGACGGCGCACCACGCAGGGGCGCGCTAAGCCGTTTTTTCCAGACCACAGAGCCGTCGGCGATGTTGAGCGCCCCGACATCGCCCAAACCGTTCGTGGCATACAGGAACGCGCCGTCGGCACTGACGCCGCCACCGAACATGATGGACGCATTGTTCTTCTTTTTGTTTTTCTTCTTTTTCTTGCCGTCGTCGCTAGCGGGCGAAGGCGCCGCGACCGGAGCAGCACCTGTCAGGGCATTATCACCGAACTCGACCGACCAACCCTTTGCGCCTGTCGCCGCATCGAACATGGTGATGCGTGATTCGGTGTCCATAACGTACATTTTGCCGCCGAGGATCACCGGGCTTGCGGCGAGGCGCGCCTTCTTGCTCGACCCCTGGACGCGCCCTTCCCATGCCCGTGATAACGTCGCACCGAGCGCAAGATGCCCCATCGACTTGGTCGCACTGCCACCGGGCTGGGCCCAGCTGTCGTTCGGGGCGGCGGCCGGAAGTGAGACTGTGACGCCAGCGAGTGCCGGTTCGACCTCGATGCCGTTTTCACTCGTCAGGATGGGGACGCGCTCACCGACGAGCGCGGACTTCGGCTTGGACGCCTTGAACACGCCGCAGCCGCCCAGAACCAGCGCAAGACCGAGAACGGGAGCCAGCGCCAAAGCGCCACGATTGGTCTTCATCATGCTAGTTCTTACCCTTGTCGGTGACGGTGCTGGCTGCAGTCGTGGCGTCGATGCCGTATATGCCAGCAAGCTGAACGATACGCGAACGGATCGTGCTCGGCACCTGTTCGTCGGCGATCATCGCCTTGAATGTCGCACCCGCGAGGTCGGGCTTGTTCAAGCGGATATAGGCAACCCCGACCATCTCGCCCGCGCTGCCGAACCACGGATTGCCGGGGATGGCCAGCGGCTTCAGGCGCGCCACGACCTGTTCGGGTTTCAGCGTGTCATACTCGGTCGCTGTTTGCCGGATCAGCGCAAGATCACGGTAAGGCTGGGCAAGCGAGGTATCGGCGGCAACCGCGCCGAATTGGGCCGCCGCGCTTTTGCCATCGCCTTTTTGCTGGGCGATATCGGCAAGCGTCAGCTTGGCCGACGCCTTGTAGCCGGCGACTCTCGACGTCGCCAGGGCATTCAGCACAGGCAATGGCGCTTGGGTCTTGCCCGCCGCAAGGTCGTCCATCGCAGCCGACAGCTTTTCGCCTTCGATGCCCGCCGCTTCTGCCTGCCGCGATTGCCAGTATAGAAAACCGCCAAGGGCAACCAGCGCCGCGACGATGGCAACGACGATCAGGATACCCCAACGCTGCCAGACGCTGGCGAACTGGTCGCGCCGCAGTTCGTCATCGACTTCGCGCAGGAAGGCTTGGTTTGTCGGGGGCGTCGAGGCCAATTTTCACGTCTCTTTCAGGGTAAACCGCCGCATCCTTAGCGGTGGTGCGCGCGCTCGGCTAGTCCTTCGGCGCGTAGGTCTGTTCGGGCGTGGGGAAGCTCCGATCGCGGACGTCGCTGGCATAGCTTTGCGCGGCGTCACCAACCAGAGCGGCCATATCGGCATAGCGTTTCACGAACCGCGCGGTGCGGTCGAACAGGCCGAGCATGTCCTCGGCCACCAGCACCTGGCCGTCGCATTGCCCGGATGCACCGATACCGATGGTGGGGCAGGAAACGCTGTTGGTGATTTCGACCGCGATCGGTTCAACCACACCCTCGATCACGATCGCAAAGGCTCCCGCTTCGTCGATGGCCCTGGCATCTGCGATGATCTTGGCGCGTTCGGCATCGCTGCGACCGCGCGCGCCATAGCCGCCAAGCTGGTTCACTGCCTGCGGGGTCAGCCCGATATGGCCCATCACCGGAATACCGCGCGCCGACAGGAAAGCGATCGTCGGGGCCATCGCCTCGCCGCCCTCCAGCTTGACCGCCGCCGCTCCGGTTTCCTTCAGGATACGCGCGGCGCTGAGGAAAGCCTGCTCGGGCGATGCCTCGTAACTGCCGAAGGGCATGTCGATGACTACGACCGAATGGTAACTGCCCCGGACGACGGCGGCACCGTGCGCGCACATCATCTCCAACGTCACGGGAATGGTCGATGGCAAGCCATAGATGACCTGCCCCAGAGAATCACCGACCAGCAGCAGATCGCAATGGGGGTCGAGCAGTTGCGCCATCCGCACGGTATAGGCGGTCAGCATGACGAGCGGCGTCTTGCCCTTTGCCTTGCGAATCGCGGGCACGGTCAATCGCTTCATCGGCGCGGGCGTCGGCGTTGCGCGGCTGGTCGAGGTGTCGATCGTGTAAGTCGTGGACATGACGCGACTTCTAGCGCGGTGGTGCGGGCATGGCCACTGCCGCCGCTCGTGTCTAGCTTACGACGACACCCTTCCAGAATGCGACTCGTCCCGCGATCTCGGACGCCTCGCGCTTGGGACACTTATAATACCATGCGGCGTCGCGGTTTTCGGCACCCCCAGCCTGCACCGAATAATAGTTCGCCGTGCCCTTCCATGGGCAAGCAGAAGTCGTCGCGCTTTCGGTCAGGACACCGGGGGCGACCGATTCGATTGGAAAATAATGGTTCCGCTCGACCACGACGGTATCGTCGCTTTCGGCGATCGTGACGCCATTCCAGACTGCCTTGACCATCTTCTATCCTTTGTACGCGGTGACCTCGATCTCGATCTTCATTTCGGGAGTGACGAGACCGGTTACAAGACAGGTCGCGGCCGGGCGGATATCACCAAACACGCCACCAAGCACCGGACCGATCACCGACCAATAGGCCGCATCCGATATATAATAGCTCGCGCGAACCACGTCGGTTACGGCGAACCCACCCTCGCCCAGCGCCTTGGCGATCGTGGCGAGCGCGTTGCGGGCCTGATCCGTGACGTCCTCGGGCATGGTCATCGACGCATAGTCGTAGCCGGTGGTCCCGGCGACGAAGCACCAGTCCCCCTGCACGACGGCGCGGCTATAACCGACGGTGGCTTCGAAGGGCGATCCCGATGAGATAAGTTTACGTGTCATGGCGCGCGTGTGGAGGCTGGCGCGCGGAGTGTCCAGTTCAGGCGAAGGTCGTGGCCCATAAATCGGGCTTGAACCCGACGAGCAGCACGCCTTCGCCCTCGACGACCGGACGCTTGATTATCGATGGATTGGCCAGCATCAGCGCGATCGCCTTGTCGCGTGTCAGGTCGGCCTTGTCCTCGGGAGGCAAGGCGCGGAAGGTGGTGCCAGCCTTGTTCAGTACGGCCTCCCAGCCGAGCCCGTCGCACCAGCGTTCGAGCGAGACCCGGTCGACGCCGGCTTTTTTATAGTCGTGAAATGCAAAGGCGATGTTGTGCGCATCGAGCCATGTTCGGGCCTTCTTGACCGTGTCGCAGTTGGGGATACCGTAAACGGTCAATGTCATGGCGGTTCCTCGATCGAATCCGAGCCGTCCTATCCTTGATCGTGGGTTTCAACAACAGAAGCAGCCTGTCCGCGAGCGTTTCGAGTTTCGGACGCCGCTAGGCGCACGAAAGTCGGCGGTGCCCGAACCGCGGGGCAACAAGCGTAGGCTTATGGGGATTTCGACTTTGGGCAGCTCGATGCGCTGATCGAGGGCTCCGAAATGCAGACGGATTTGAAAGCGGACCGGCTGTTTTTGGGACGTCCGAGCGGCTGTTTAAAATCGGAATGTCTGACTTTGGCAATCGCGAGTCTGCTTTTGCGCAGGTGCGGCGCAAACCGATCCGTTCCCCGGAGCGTGGTTGCTGTGAGGTGGATCGGGGATGAGCCATGCCGGGTCATGACGCTTGTCGTCCGGATGGGTTGGCAACTGGCGGCGGAGCACGCGGCTGATATCGACGTTCGATGATCTCGACGATGACCATATGCCCGCCGCAGCATGGGCACGGCGGGCGAGCATCCATCGGCTCGACATCTGTGTCGTCGACGGCAGGCGGTG
>JAQGKX010000091.1 GCA_028289885.1 Sphingomonadales bacterium | reverse complement strand
GGCGCAGGCCGGAACATCGTCGGGCATGGGATCGGGCGGCATGGCCTCCAAGATCGAGGCCGCGCGCATTGCGAATGGAGCCGGGGCCGATCTGATCATCATATCGGGCCACGAACCGCACCCACTGACACGCATGGATTCGGGCGAACATGGCACGATCTTCGTCGCGTCGGCGCGGACCAAGGGGCGCAAGGCCTGGCTCGCCGGTCGGCTGACAGTCAGGGGCACCATCCACGTCGATGCGGGAGCGGCCCGCGCGCTTGCCTCGGGAGCCTCGCTGCTTGCTGCCGGGGCAAACCGCGCCGAGGGGCAGTTTTCGCGTGGCGATGTGGTCGATATCGCAGGCCCCGATGGCATGCCCATTGCGCGCGGGTTGAGTGAATATGATGCCGCCGACGCCGCACGGATCACGGGCCTGAAAAGCGATGCGATTGCCGCCGTGCTCGGTTACGCGCCGCGATCCGCATTGGTTCACCGCGACCATATGGTCCGTCTCTGATGCGGATTGCGGTGACGGGCACCACCGGTTTCGTCGGTGGCCATCTGCTCGCGCAGTTGATCGCAGCGGGTCACGACGTCCGTGCCCTTGTGCGCAAGGAGCAACCCGATCGCGTCGGCGTCACCTGGGTTCGTGGCGCACTCGACGACGACGACGCGCTGGCAACGCTTTGCAAGGACTGTGACGGCGTCATCCATGTCGCCGGCGTCGTCAATGCTCCCGATGCCGCGGGCTTCGATGCCGGCAACCGGCTGGGGACGCTCGCCGTCCTGCGAGCCGCCGAAGGTGCAGCCGCAAGTCGCTTCGTCCACATATCCTCGCTCGCCGCGCGCGAACCGCAATTGTCGATGTACGGCGCTTCCAAACGGGCCGCAGAAGATGCCGTCGTCGCGTCGGCACTCGACTGGCGCATCGTCCGCCCAACCGCGATCTATGGTCCGGGCGATACCGAGATGCTGGACACGTTCCGCATGGCAAAGTACGGGTTCGTCGCCCTGCCCCCCGCTGGCAGGATGTCGGTTATCCATGTCGGTGATCTGTGCCGCCTGATCCTCGCGCTGGTGGAAACCCGCGAAGGGCGGCGATTATATGAAGCTGATGACGGCGTAACCGGTGGCTGGACCCATCGTGAATTTGCGGTTGCGCTCGGCACGGCGGTCGGACGCAAGGTCATCGCTCTGCCAATGCCCAAATCGGTGCTCAGGATCGCGTCGCGGCTCGACCATATATTTCGTGGAAAGGGCGCGAAGCTGACCGATGACCGGGTTGGCTACCTTACGCATCCGGACTGGACGATTGCGGTTGAACGCCGCGTTCCCCCCGACCTTTGGACGCCGCAAATCAAGACTTCGGAAGGCCTCGCGGCCACCGCCACATGGTATCGCGATCATCACTGGTTGTAGTTCGTGCCTTCACCCTGCCTGACTCCCGCCGCAATCGCTTGGCAGTGCGGGCGCATATTGTTTAAGGACCGGGCATGACCGACCGCACCGAAATCTATGAAATCGTCGCCGCGCAGATTGCGCCCTTCAATAAAAAGGGCGTTGCGCTGACCGAAGCCACGACCTTTGCCGGTGATCTCGAATGGGATTCGCTGACCGTGATGGATTTCGTCGCCGCGATCGAGGACGAATTCGACATCATCATCACGATGAACATGCAGGCTGAAATAGAGAATGTCGGCCAGTTGATCGATGCGGTCGCAAAGCTGAAGGCATGAGCGACCTGTTTTCGAAGTTCGACGCGCTGATCGCGGAGCGTCAGGCGCTGCTCGACACCGGAGTCCGTGACCCGTTTTCGATCGTCATGGAAAAAGTGCTGTCGCCGACGCGCGCGGTCATCAAGGGCAAGGAGACCATCCTGCTCGGCACCTATAATTACATGGGCATGACCTTCGACCCCGACGTCATACAGGCGGGCAAGGACGCGCTCGACCAGTTCGGCGCGGGGACGACCGGCAGCCGCCTGCTCAACGGCACCTATCAGGGTCATCGCGAGTGCGAGGATGCGCTGAAGGAGTTTTACGGCACCGAACATGCCATGGTGTTTTCGACTGGCTATCAGGCGAATCTCGGGCTGGTTTCGACCATCGCGGGCAAGGGCGATTACATCATCCTCGACGCCGACAGCCATGCCTCGATCTATGACGGCTGCGCTCTCGGCAATGCCGAAGTCGTTCGCTTCCGCCACAACTCGGTCGATGATCTCGACAAGCGCCTCGGTCGGCTGCCCCCGGAAGCGGGCAAGCTGGTCATTCTGGAGGGCGTTTATTCGATGATGGGCGACGTTGCCCCGCTCCCTGAAATGGTCGCCATAGCCAAGAAACACGGTTGCATGATCATGTGCGACGAAGCGCACGGCATGGGCTTTTTCGGCGCAAACGGTCGCGGCGTGTTCGAGGAAATGGGCTGCGAGGGCGACATCGACTTCATCGTTGGTACGTTCAGCAAGTCGGTCGGCACCGTCGGCGGCTTCGTCGTATCCAACCACCCGAAGTTCGAGGTCCTGCGCCTCGTTACGCGGCCTTATGTGTTTACGGCGTCGCTGCCGCCCAGCGTCGTCGCGACTGCCGCAATGTCAATCCGCAAGCTGATGCACGCCGGTGACAAGCGCGCGCATCTGTGGGAAAATTCGCGACGCCTGCACAATGGCCTGCGCGAACTCGGCTATAAACTCGGCACAGAAACGCCGCAGTCGGCAATCATCGCGATCATCCTGACCGATCAGGCTCAGGCCGTCGCGCTCTGGCAATCTCTACTCGAAGGTGGCGTTTACGTGAACCTTGCCCGGCCACCAGCAACGCCGGCGGGCATGTTCCTGCTCCGCTGTTCGCTCTGCGCCGAACATTCTGGTAACGAAGTGGAAACCATACTCGGCCTATTCGCCGAGTCCGGACGGGCGGTCGGCTGCATCGGCGCAGCGGTTTAGCAAAGCTTTTCAGCTCGGTTCGCATGCGTTAGGATCGCCGGGCAATGGGGAAATTTCTCAGCGAGGATGATACGCCACGCCGCGGGTGGCACACGGCGGCCTTGGTGGCTTCCGGTGTTCTTGCGGTTGCCGTCATCGCCGCGCTGATCGTCTCCATGGTGACGGCGACACGCCAGCGCGATGCGGCGCTTGGCTGGCAACAACATAGCTATGAAGTGATGATCCTCGCGCGCGAACTCGACGCGACGATGGCCAAGTCGGAAGCCACGCTCGGGCGTTTCGTCATCAGCAGCAACAAGGATGTCGGGCGTGTTTACTTCGACGCCTGGCGACGTGCGGGCACATTGCTCGACAAATTGCAGAGCGAAACCAGCGACCGGCCCGACCAGGCGGCGATGATCGCGGCACTGCGCGACGCCTATAATGTGCGCGGCGCAGAATTGTCCGATGTCGCGTTGCGCACCAACTATGGCCAGAACGACCAGGCGCTTTCCACCTATTACGCGGTTGGAAAGGCTCCGAGCCTCGCCCGCCTCGATCGTCTGCTGACGCGGATCATTGCCAACGAACGCGCCATTCTGGCCACCCGGACGCAGACCGCCGAAGACACGGTTCAGCTGTCGAACACCATTGCCACGATCCTGTCGATCTTCGGTCTGGTTCTGTTGACGGCGGGAGCGTGGCTGGGCCGAAGCGCATGGGCCGCATGGCGCGACCGGCAGGTAGAGGAGCAACGTAACAGCGAACTCGAATATGCAGTGGCGCAGCGGACCGGTGAACTGAGCGATGCGAACGAGCGGCTGATCGACGAAATGGCAACACGCGAGATGGCCGAGGAGCGGCTTCGGCAGGCCCAGAAGATGGAAGCCATCGGCCAATTGACCGGTGGTATCGCGCATGATTTCAACAATATGCTCGGCGTTGTTATCGGCGGGATCGAACTTGCGCGCCGCCGCATCGAGGAGCCGGCACCCGAAGTCGAACGTCATCTCGACAATGCGCTGGAGGGTGCAAGCCGCGCCGCCGCGCTCACCAAGCGCCTGCTGTCGTTTGCGCGTGCCGAACCGCTGTTGCCGGTCGGTCTGGACCCCGACACGCTGATCGGCGGCATGGCGGAAATGCTCGACCGTACGCTAGGCGACGCGATCAAGGTGATCTTTATCGAGGGTGCGGACTGGCCGATCTTCATCGATGCGCACCAGATGGAGAATGCGCTGCTCAACCTTGCCGTCAACGCCCGCGACGCGATGGAAGGCGGCGGCACGTTGACGATTTCGACCGCCGACGTGAACCTTGTCGATGGCGAGATCGCGGGGACGGTCGCGGGCGATTATGTCCGCATTGCCGTGACGGATACGGGTACGGGGATGACCGCACAGACGCTCGAACGCATTTTCGATCCGTTTTTCACGACTAAGGTGGTGGGCAAGGGGACGGGCCTCGGGTTGTCGCAAATCTTTGGCTTTGTCAGTCAGTCGGGCGGTGGCATCGCCGCAACATCGACGCCCGGACAGGGCAGCACCGTCTCGATGTACTTGCCGCGCCATTTGGGCAACGTCACCTCGATCGCCGAATCCGATGCACAGTCCGACACGCGGTCGAGCCATGCCGGAACCGTGACATTGGTGATCGAAGACGATCCGCGCGTCTTGAACGCGACCGTCGAAGCCTTGCGCGAACTGGGGCATGAACCCCTCCCCTGCGCATCGGCGAACGATGTCTCCGCCCTGCTACGCGAACGCCGCGATATCGGCATGATTGTCAGCGACGTGCTGATGCCCGGCGTGACCGGCCCCGAACTCGTCGCCGCCATTCACACGTTGCATCCCGAACTGCCGGTGCTGTTCGTCACCGGCTTTGCTGGCGATATCGAGGACCCGGAGGCATTCGGCGGGCATGAGGTGTTGCGCAAACCTTTCACCATCCGCAGCCTAGGCGACGCGGTCGACCGCGTCCTCGACCGCGCCAACGAAGCGCGCCCCAAAGCCGCTTAACGAACCGCGCCACTCCGCAACAATCGCGGGAGCAGGGCGATGCCCGCCAGGATCGGAAAACGCCGCTGCCACGGTTTGATCACGATGGCGGTCCCGGCGTGGCGGTTGATCTTCCACGCGAGGTAATCGATGCCGCCCGCAAACGTCGCGGTCGCCTTTGCCAGCCGCAACACCGAAATGATCTTGCCCCGCCGACGCAACGCCGCCCAGCGACGCTCGGCCTCCGCACGTGTCATCGGTTTGATCTGGAGTGCGTCGGCCATGCGCTCGTATCGCCTCGGGTCCGCATCGACCACCGCACCCGGCCGCGCGTTGCTTTCTGCCCGTATTTCAGCCGCATAGGTCAGTTCGAAGCCACGCTTCCAGACTGCCAGCGCACCGCCATCCGCCATTGGTAGCGCCAGCCACAGCAGTGTCGAAGCGGCCCGCCCGACAGCGATCAAGACCGCCGCCCGCGCGTCGCCATCAGCCGCCCACACCAGTCGCGATGGTTGCGCGAAGCGTGCCCACACCGATACGGTGTCGGCATCCGGGCCACAAAGCCGTGCAAAGTCGGCCTCGCTCAACACCGCATATTTGGCCGCCATCCCGTTATGAGCAAACGGAAATACATTGGGCGGGATCACCCGGTTCGCGGTCGCCAGCCAGCGCCGGTCGTAAGCGAGCCGGTAGTCGGACACGATCAGGTAGAAATCGAGCATCAGCCCGTCGAACTGCTTTTCGCGCAGACAGGACCCATAAAACAGGACCGCACGCGATGCTGCGCCGTGTTTCGCCGCAATCGCCGCCGCCATTTCGGAAACTTGCCGTTCGACGGGCGCGTCGAGTTCGCCCGCGACCAGCTCCAGTGCAGTCACGCCGCCAGGCGCAGGAACGCCATGGGCTTGGTTGGACGCAAGGTGATCGGCGCGCCGGGGCCGGTATGGAATATTTCGCCGTCGAGGATAACGCTGCTTCGGTCGCTCTCGATACGGATATGATCGCCATGTTCGACGTGGACGCCGTGCATCGGTTGCGAACCGAGCCGTCCCATCAGCGCCGCATAGATCGCCCGCACCAGCGCGATTGCCGACTGATCGACCGCCATGAACTTCAACCCGGGACGGACGCCCCCCTCGGTCTTGCTCCCCAACAGCATCTTCTCCAGCGTCGTGACGATCATCAGTGCGAATTTGCCCGAAACCTGTCCATCACGCATCAGTGAAATCCGCATTGGGGTCGGCAAGGGAGGCAGGAACTTCGCGCTGAAACCCGGGATGAGGGAGAGCAGCACTGCCAGCACCGTGACGAAGTGACTCAGCCCGTTCGACATGCCGAGCGGATAGATGACGTGGCGGCAATAAAGAATTGAATCTGCCAGTCCCGCACCTCCAAGAAACATGCCGAGTACCGGCGGGCGTTCCCCTTCGCTCAAGGCAATCAGTTCGCGGCGTACGACATGATCATCGAGGTCCGATGCCGCCAGTTCCAATATTCGCGCCAGACCGGCAACAGGATCACCCGTCGAACCAAGATCGAGCGCAATCAGATTGGTCTTGCCGTTTGGCAGCACGGCGACCGGCGGCGGGTTGCCGTCGAAATAATCGCCCTGATGCAATTCGGTCAGCGTCGCCTGGACCGTACCGTCTCCACCGTTGATGACGAGTACCCGGGGCCGAACGCGCGCGATCGACCGCAGCGCTTCCCCAATCTGGCCGACATGCTCGACCTCATAGTGAAAGAGCTCGCCATGTTCGGCGCAAAACTCACGAATACGCGGCAACAGCGCGAGGTTGCCCGTCGAACTTGGATTGGAAAGCAGAGCGACGCGCGCCATTCAGCTCTTCCCGATTGGACGGATAGACAGGCCATCGCGGTAATTCAGCACGACAGCGATGGCGTGCGGCGACTGGCCCACCGGGATCACCACCTTCGCAAAGTCGGGCTTCAGGTGGAACAGCGAAATCGACGGATTGCGCGAAAACGCTGCCCCATCGTCCCAACCCGACTGGCCCTTGCCGTCGAGGTCGTGACGCACCGCGATCGCATATTTACCCGGCCCGGGCACTTCGATGCAGACGTCCATGTAGCCCGATGGCGTGACGGGCAGCTCGATACGACGAAGTTTCTTGCCCTTTGCCAACCAGTCGGCCGGATTTGCGCCATATACCTGTACACGCAACATGCCCGTCCGCTTCTTGAAACCTTCGACCCGCACAAGAACCGCAGAGGCAGTGGGGTTGTCACAAACCGCAGCATCGCTGCCAAGGATTGCGGCATTGGCGGGCATCACCATGGCGAAGGACGCGAAAAGGGCGAAACGCTTCAGCAACGAAATTTACCTTCGACAAATAATGACGGAGGCAGCGCATCGGACACGCGCCCCTGTTCATTTTCTCCTGCAATGGTATTTGGGTGCGGTTTGCGGCCAAATAATGTTCAAAGTGGAACGCGTTGGGCCAAATCGCGGTCAAGGAACGGCAAATCTC
>JAQGKX010000087.1 GCA_028289885.1 Sphingomonadales bacterium | reverse complement strand
GGCAATCGGCGAAGTCGCGCGGGCGGCAGGGCTTGTCGCCCCCGGATACCGCCTGCTCGCCAACAACGGGCTCGATTCGCATCAGGAAGTGCCCCACCTCCATGTCCATATTTTTGCAGGCAGATTTTTAGGACCGTTGCTCTCACGCTAGGGGCTTGCCTGCGCGCGATTACCGGTTAGGCTCCCGGCCAATAATAAGTATTCAGGGGGCTCCCGCATGATTTTCGACCGCGTCAAATCTCTCGACGCCATTCTCGCGACTGCCGAGAAAAAAGGTCTGCACCGTTCGCTCGGCGCTTTCCAGCTTACCATGCTCGGCATTGGTGCCGTCATTGGAACGGGTATCTTCGTCCTGACATCCGAAGCCGCGCAAAAGGCCGGTCCCGGCATGTTGCTGAGCTTTATCGTGGCTGGCTTCGTCTGCGCAGTTGCCGCCCTCTGCTATTCCGAACTCGCTTCGATGGTCCCGGTCTCCGGGTCGGCCTATACCTATACCTATGCCGTCACCGGCGAATTGCTCGCGTGGATGGTTGGCTGGGCGCTGATCCTCGAATATGCCGTCGGTGCCAGCGCAGTTGCGGTCGGCTGGTCGAACCACGCCGTCGGGTTGATACGCGGGCTGGGGATCGACTTCCCGGCCGCGTTGAGCAACGGCGACGCGCTGATGGCAGAGGTCCAGATGGCGTTTGGCGCAACCGCGACCCCCGATTTGCTGACGGCGGCGCAGGTCGGTGGTTATTTCAACCTTCCCGCCGTGCTTGTATCGGTCCTCGTAACCGCCCTGCTGATCCTCGGCACGACTGAAAGCGCGCGATTCAATGCCGTGCTCGTCGCCATAAAGATTGCCGCCCTGACCGCGTTCATCGCGCTCACGGTGCCGGTTATGAAAGCCGAAAACTTCACGCCGTTCATGCCCACGGGTGGCAGCGGCGTATTGGGCGCGGCGGCATCGATCTTCTTCGCTTATGTCGGCTTCGACGCAGTTTCGACGGCGGCGGAGGAGACCAAGAACCCCCAGCGCAACGTGCCGATCGGCCTTATCGCCAGCCTCGGGGTGTGTACTCTTTTCTACCTTCTGGTCGCGAGCGGCGCGATCGGTGCCATCGGTGCACAGCCTGTCGCAAACGCGGCGGGTGCTGTCTTGTCGCCGGGATCCGCCGAGATGGCCGGTCGTTGCGCCGCGATCACGTCGAGCGGCGTATTAGAACCGCTGGTCTGTTCGAAGGAAGCCCTCGTTCACGTCCTTGACAGCATCGGCTGGCCGAAGATGGGCCGCGTCGTCGGCCTTGCCGCCGTGCTGGCATTGCCATCGGTCGTGCTGATGATGATGTTCGGCCAGACACGCGTGTTCTTCGTGATGGCTCGCGATGGCCTGCTTCCTTCGCGGCTTGCCAGCGTACACCCCAAGTTTAAGACGCCCTATGTCGTGACGGCTGTGACGGGGGTCGTGGTCGCTTTTGCCGCCGCGTTCCTGCCGGTCGGCAAGCTGGCCGATTACTCGAACTCGGGCACGTTGTTCGCGTTTATGATGGTCGCAATTTCGGTGATGGTCCTGCGCAAGAAAGACCCGACCCGCAAACGCCCGTTCCGCGTCCCCGCCGTCGGCGTCATCGCGCCGCTGGCGATCATCGGCTGCGTTGGCCTGTACCTCTCACTGCCGCTGATTGCGATATTGGTGTTGCCCGTCTGGGGCGCAATCGGCCTGATCGTTTACTTCCTCTACAGCCGCAATCGCAGCCATGTCGGATTGGGGCTGGACGAAGTGCATGAAAATGACGGAGTAATTCCGCCCATGCCGGGAGCTGCTCCGCCGACATATTGACGGGACGCTGTCCGCAAATGGCAAGAGATCTGCTTCACCGTCGAGCCGTTACGATCTGACCGGCGCAGGCCGGGCTCAACGGTCAGGAGCAGACACTTAACTCAAAGGTCGCCCCGCGCGGCCCGCCAGTTCGACAACATAATGCCACGCAATACGCCCCGAACGCGCGCCCCGCTGGGTAGCGAACGACACGGCGTCCAATGGATCAAACGACAGGCCCATCTTGCGCGCATAGCCATCGACCATCGCCAGCCATGTCGCCTGATCGCAGACGTGGAATCCAATGCTCAAACCGAAGCGGTCGGCCAGTGCCATGCGGTCGTCCACCACGTCGCGCACGTTGATCGCAGAGTCCTGTTCGGCGATGTCGCGGGCGATGATGTGGCGGCGGTTCGATGTGACATACAGCCGGACATTGGCGGGCCGCGCCGCGCTGCCCCCGTCGAGAACCGAGCGTAAGGCGCGGGCCGACGCCACGCCATCGTTGGCGTCGAAGCCGAGATCGTCGAGAAACACGACGACCGGTCGCGCCCATTTGCTGAGGATAGCGAACAGGCCGGGCAAGGTCGCAACATCGCCAGCCGCGATTTCCACCAGCGCGATGTCCGAACCTTCGGCGCGCAATGTGCCGATGCTCGATTTGACCAGGGCAGACTTGCCCGCACCGCGCGACCCCCACAAAAGCGCATCATGCGCCGCGTGACCGTTGGCATGGCGACGCGTGTTCGTGACCAGGATTTGCTTCTGTTCGTCGATCCCCGACAGGAGATCGAGCGCGAGCGGCGCGAAATCCGCAGCCACAAGCGCACCATGCTGCCACAGATACGCGGCGCGGTCGGATGGCGGAGCGGCGGGTGCCGGCGGTGCAAGCCGGTCGAGCGCGTCGGCGATGCGGCGGAGTTGGTTGTCGTCCATGAACACGCCGATAAGCGACCCCGGCGCGGTTCGCCAGCGTCACAATTGGCTAACGCTTCTGCGCCTCCGCCAGCTTTGCCCGGAACGGCGCATAACCGGGCACCGTCGATACGGCTTTTTGCAAAAGCGGCACCCCTGATGCTTTGTCACCGGCCCTGACCAGAAGCCACCCGTAATCAGCCGCGGCAAGCGCACTGGCGGGAGAAACCGCGTAGGCCCGACGCGCATCCTCCAAAGCCTCGGCATTGCGCCCCAGTCTATAATGCGCCCAACTGAGCTTCCCGATCAGCAGCGCATCGCGATTGCCGGTGCGGTTGCGTACAGCCTCCAGCGCCGTCGCCGCCCGCGCCCACTCGCGACGGCTGAGCGCATCACTGGCAGCGAGCCGCAACGCGGGCAGGCTTGCGGGGTTTTGGGTGATCAGCGTGGTCAGGACCGTCCCCGCGGGATCGCCCTGCCCGGCGCGACCGAGCGCATAAATCAGGCGGAATGCTGTCGATTGAGTGAAGCGCACGTTGGCGCTGCGAGCGTAATAGCCGGCTGCGGCAGGCCATTGCCCGGCGGCCATCATAACGTCGCCCTGCCCGCCCCCTTGCCAGGCCGGGCCGTGCGCTGGCGGATTGGCCGCACGGTCGAGCAGGTTCGCCGCCCGCGCCCGATCCCCGAGCGTTTCCGCCGCGCGCGCCATCACCGTCAGCACCCAGGCATCGCCGTTGTCGGCAATCGGCTGGAGCATATCGAGCGCACCCTGATCGTCGTCGCTGCGCCAAAGGGCCAGCCCGAGCAGGCGACGCGCATGGCGGTTGCCGGGCTGTGTTTCCACAAGCGGACTGAGCGTCGCGATGGCGGTCTCGGTCGCGCCGGTTTGCAGCGCGATTGCCCCGCGCAACAGCATCACGCCAGCCAGATCGTCGAGCGCACCATCGGTCCGATACAGCAGCGCGCGTGCGACTTCCCATTTGCCCGCGCGCGCGGCGAGCACCGACTGTAGATAGAGCGCCATCGGCTGGCCCGGGTCGAGCGCAAGGATCTGGCGCGTCACTGCCAGACAGGCAATCGACTGCCCCGCATCCCCAAGCGTTGCCGCCTTGTCGATTAGCGCAGGAATATCATCGGGTTTTATCTGCAGCACACGGTCATACCAAGGCAGCGCCGCCGTCAGCCCAAAGCGATCGCGAACGAGATTGGCCGACAGCAGCAACACGTCCGGATTGGTCGGTGCCAAGGCGATGGCGCGGCCCGACAAATCAATCGCGCCTGCAAAGTCATTGGCCGCCAGCCGCGCGCGGGCGTCGTTTACAAGCTGGGTCGCGGTTTGCGGAGGAGGCGCGGCACCGAGCAGCAGGAGCGCCGAAATCGCCCCCACTGCCCGGAGATCAGGCCGAAATGCCATGAGATTTCAGTAAATCGTAAAGCGTGGGCCGCGATATGCCGAGCAGCTTTGCCGCATTGGAGATATTGCCCTCGGTGCGACCGAGCGCGCGGCGGACGGCCTGCCCGTCTGCGGCGTCGCGGATCGCTTTCAGGTTGATCACGTACGGCTCGCGGTCGCCCGCCCCAAGGTCAAGATCGGCGGCTGTCACCATCTTGCCGTCGGCCATGATGATTGCGCGTTTCATGCGGTTTTCGAGTTCGCGGACGTTGCCCGGCCAGCCCCATTGTTCGATCGCCGACAACCCATCGGGGGCGATTCCCTTCACCTGCGGGTTCATATGACCGTAGCGCGTCACGAAATGCCGGGCGAGCAGCACGGCATCGCCAGACCGTTCGGCCAGCGACGGGATTTTCACGACGATTTCGGCCAGCCGGTAATAAAGGTCCTCGCGGAAACGCCCTTCGGCAATCATCGTCTCAAGATTCTGGTGCGTGGCGCAGACGATGCGCGTGTTCACCGGGATCGCCTTGCGCCCGCCGATCCGCTCGATCACCCGCTCCTGCAGGAACCGCAGCAGCTTTACCTGCAGGGGCAGCGGAACGTCGCCGATTTCGTCGAGGAACAGCGTGCCACCCTCCGCCTGCTCGATCTTGCCCTCGGTGGTCTTTACCGCCCCGGTAAAAGCCCCTTTTTCATGACCGAACAATTCGGATTCGAGCAAAGTTTCAGGAATTGCCGCGCAGTTGATCGCGACGAACGCCTTCGACTTACGCCCGCTGGCATCGTGGACACCGCGCGCCAGCAACTCCTTGCCGGTGCCGCTTGCCCCCAGCAGCATGACCGACACATCGGCATTGGCGACGCGCTCGATGGTGCGCGCGACCTTCAGCATTTCGGGCGCACTGGTGATCAGTCCACCAAGGACACCGCCGCCGCTAACCTCAGCCAGCCGCGCGTTTTCGGCTTCGATGGCGTGCAGGTGAAACGCCCGCGCGACGATCATGCCGAGTTCGTCGATATCGACGGGCTTCTGGTAGAAATCATAGGCCCCCGAAGCGATTGCCCGCAGCGCACTTTCGCGGGCACCATGACCCGAGGCAACGATCACCTTCGTATCGGGTTTCAACGCGAGGATCACGTCGAGCGTCGCAAACCCCTCTGCAGTGCCATCGGGTTCGGGCGGTAGGCCCAGGTCAAGCGTAACGACATCTGGTTCCTCGGCACGCAATGCCGCGATTGCCGATGCGCGGTCGCCCGCCACGATCACCTCATAATCGTCATAGGCCCAGCGAAGTTGCCGCTGCAGCCCCTCGTCGTCCTCGACGATCAGCAGTTTGCGTTTGACCTCGCTCATGCCGCGCGCTCCTGCGCCCAGCCGGTGGCGGCGGGCAAGATGATCTTGAAGCAACTGCCCCGCCCGGGTTCGCTCCTGACGCTCAGGCGACCGCCCATCGCCACGATCAGCGCGCGCGCTTCATAGGCGCCGATGCCGAAGCCGCCGTTCTTGGTGGATGCGAAGGGACGGAAAAGCTGGCCATGCAGAAAATCGGACGTCATGCCGCAGCCGTTGTCGGTGATCTCGATCGCGGTTTCGTGCGCTTCGGGCCTGATCGTCAGTGTGACGGGTTCCGACGCGGGACTGGCGTCGATGGCATTCTGTACAAGGTGCGAGAGTGCCGCTTCCAGCCTTGCCGGGTCGGCGACGGCGAACAGGTCGGCGTCACCCGTTACGATCACCGGATGCGCTATGCGCTTTGCAGCCGCGACGCTGGTGACGACCGATCCGATACGGATGGCGCGAGGGTCCTCGGGTCGGGCTTTGTTGTGCTGCGACAGTCGCGCCAGCAGGTCGTTCATGCGCGCGGTCGAACTGTTCAGCGTGGCGATCATATCAACACGGAAAGCCGGATTGTCGGCATGGCGTTCGGCATTGCGCGCGAGCAGGCTCAACTGGCTGACCAGATTCTTGATGTCGTGCATGATGAAGGCGAAACGGCGGTTGAACTCGTCGAAACGCTGCGCTTCAAACAGCGCATCCTGACCCTGCGCCTCGGCCAGATAGCTCGCCACCTGCCGCCCCGCGACCCGCAACAGGTCGAAATCCTCCCAGTCGAGCGTCCGTCCGATGATCGGTCGTTCAAGCAGGACCGCACCTGCCAGACGATCGACATGAATCAGCGGCACGATTGCCCATGTGTTTGGCGAGGACAATATCCATTCGGGGATCGCCCCCGCTTCATCCGGATCGGCATCGTCAGCGCGCAGGGCATCGAGTTCGACGATCCGCCCACTCGCCAGAAATCCGGCCAGCCGCGCGGTCGAGCCGTGAGCAACGACGCCGCAATTCCAGCTTGCCTTGACCAGCATTTCGCCACCGTCGGGCAGGAGCAGCAACCCGCCCGGGGAGTCCGCGATATCGGCGATGGCCTTTACGACACGGCTTTCCAGCGGTTCGGGAGCCAGGCCCGGTCGCCCGAGCGTATCAGTAAAGCGAAGCCATTCGGCCCGATAATCGTAACGATGCGCGAACAGATGCTTGGCGGTCATCACACGCAGCCAGGCACGGGTGCGCTGGGCGGGCAGGACGACTGCGGCGACAACGGCGCTGGCAAAGGGCACGATCATCAGTGCCAGCGCCCAGCCCGTCCCTTCCTGTGCATGAAGAAGGACCGACAGGCCGACGATCGCGAGGAAATAGACCGCCCCGCCCAGAACGCCGATCATCGCGAGCGCAACGGTGCGCGAGGGTCGCAATTTTCCGCGCGGGCTGCGCATCAGCGGGCTCCACTGGGAAAAAGGACGACGCGGAACGTCTGCAACAGGATGACGACATCGAGAAACGGCGTGTAGTTCTTTGCATAGTAGAGATCATATTCAAGCTTGTGACGGGCGTCGTCGAGGTTCGCGCCGTACGGATAATTGATCTGCGCCCAGCCGGTGATGCCGGGCTTCACCATGTGGCGCTCGGCATAATAAGGCATTTTCTGCGTGAGTTCAGCGACAAACGAAGGGCGTTCGGGGCGCGGACCGACAAAACTCATGCCGCCGCGCAACACCGTCCAAAGCTGGGGAAGTTCATCGACCCGTATCCGGCGGATGACGCGACCGACACGGGTGATGCGCGGGTCGTTTGCTTCAGCCCAAACCGCCTGTCCCGCCTTTTCCGCGTCGGTGCGCATCGATCGCAGCTTGATGATGGCAAATTCCTGACCGTACAGCCCAACACGCGATTGCCGGTAGAACGCCGGTCCGCGTGAATCGAGCTTCACCAGAATGGCAGTGAACAGAATCAGCGGCAGGCAAACCAGCAGGAGCACGCCGCTGGCGACGATGTCGAAAACGCGCTTGGCGAAGGAGGACAAGCGCCGACCGCTAGAAAACCCGTCCGAAAAGATCAGCCAGGACGGGTTGGTACTGCGCAGGTCGACCCGCCCGGTTTCGCGTTCAAGGAATGTCGAGATTTCGTTGACGTGGATGCCAGCCGTCCGGACGCGCAGCAAGTCCTCCATCGGGATTGCCTTGCGGCGCTCCTCGAGCGCCAGCACGACCTCGTTCGCTCCCATCCGCGCGACATATTCGACAAGGTTATGGATGAACTGCCGGGGCACGGCGGTCGGTATCACGCTGGTCACGTCGCCCATATCGACATTGCCGACGACAGTGAACGCAGCGCCCTTGGCCTCGCCCAGTTTGTTGAGTCGATTCGCGCGCTGTCCCGCACCAAGAACGAGAACGCGGCGCTTGAAGGCCTCGCTGCCGAGCATCTTGCCCAAGAGCGCCCGGACGACGACCAGCGATGCGAACGCAATCACCATCGCGTAAAGTGAATTCGATCGCCACAATGTCTTGCCCGGAATCATGAAATAAGTAACCGACAGGAAAATCACGCCAAGACAGATGGCGACCAGCAGACGCGCCGCGGCAAAGCGCAGCGATAGAAAACTATCGACACCGTAAACGCCGACTGCAATCATCGCCAATTGCAAGGCTATGGCGAAACTGATGAGCGGTGGCAGGCGATCGAACAGCGAACCGACGGCCATTCCGATCTGGTGCGCGCGAATGACCCATGCGATCTCTGCTGAACAAAACAGGATGATGAAATCGAACACGGCAAGCAGCAGCACGGGATAAGGAACGTAATGTTTGAACAGCCTGAACATTGATCGTCTTGCCCGTTTTCCGACATCCGGCGTCAAGAATCCCGACACCCGAAAACACCTGTCGGCCAAATTGACGAATTTTTCCTGAATCTGTGCAAAAATGCTGTGTAAAGGAGCCGTATGACCGAGCGACCGCGTATCATACCTGTCATATTATCGGGGGGATCGGGGACGCGGCTGTGGCCGATGTCCCGCGAGGACCGTCCCAAGCAATTCCTGTCGCTGACCGCCGAACTGACGATGTTCCAGCTGACCCTCGACCGCGCGGCCGATCCCGAACGCTTCGGCGGAGCGATCGTGGTTGCCAATGCGCGCCATGCCGACCTGATCGATGAACAACTCGATGGCCGCGATGCATTGCTGGTGCTCGAACCGCTCGCCCGCAATACCGCGCCTGCGATTGCGCTCGCGGCGATCGCTGCCGGGGGAGGCGACGCCCCGTTGCTGGTCATGCCGAGCGACCATGTGATTACCGACGTCGAAGCCTTCAATGCCGCCATCGACGCCGCGATACCGCTGGTCGAACAGGGCTGGCTGGTGACGTTCGGGGTCACGCCCGACGCGCCGGAGACCGGCTATGGCTATATCAGCATCGGCGAGGAAGTCGGCGCCCGCATCCACCGCGTCGCGCGCTTTGTCGAGAAACCCGATGCCGCATCAGCGCAGTCGATGCTCGCTGCAGGCGATTACGTCTGGAATGGCGGCATTTTCATGTTTCGTGCCGATGCCTATCTCCAGGCGCTGGCCCTGCACGCTCCGGCGATGCTGGCGGCGGCACAGTCATCAATGGACAAGGCGGTTCGCACGGCTAAGCATATCTTGCCCGACACCGAGGCATTCGCCGCGTCGCCATCCGATTCGATCGACTATGCCGTCATGGAAAAAACTGAACGCGTCGCGGTCGTTCCGGTGACGATGGGCTGGTCCGACGTCGGGTCCTGGGACGCGCTTCATACGCTTGGGGCCAATGATGACGGTCACGCACATCATGGCGACGTCATTGCGCTGGACACGAGCAATTGCCTGATCCGCAGCGACGGCATCCGCATAGCAGCGGTCGGGGTGTCCGATCTCATCATCGTGGCCAGCGGCGGATCGGTTCTGATACTTCCGCGCGGGCAGAGCCAGCACGTCAAGCGAATCGTTCAGGCCATCAAGGACAAGGAAAAATGACGAGTAAAGCCATCGCCGGTATCCCTCACGTGTTGGGGGGCAATGTATTTGGCTGGACGATCGACGAGCCAACCAGCTTTGCGATCCTTGACGCCTTCGTTGCCGGGGGCGGCGCCATGATCGACACCGCCGACGCCTATTCAGCATGGGTCCCCGGTCACAAGGGCGGCGAATCAGAGACGGTCATCGGCAGATGGCTGAAGTCTTCGGGCAAGCGAAACCAGATCAGGATCGCGACCAAGGTTGGCTTGCTGCCCGGAGTTGGCGGCGAGAAGCTGGCGCCGGCGCGGATTGCTGCGGCCTGCGACGAATCGCTGATGCGATTGGGCGTTGAGCAGATCGACCTGTATTACGCGCACCACGATGACCCCGCATCGCCGCTCGAACCTGTCGCCGAAGCGTTCGCAAAGCTGATCGCAGCCGGGAAAGTCGCGACGCTCGGCGCCTCTAACTTCACGGCGGACCGGCTTGCTTCTGCACTCGATCTCGGCACGCCCTATGCTGTGATCCAGCCACAATATAACCTTGTCGAGCGTGGGGAATATGAGGGGGCGTTGCAGGATCTGGCGGTGGCGCGCGGCCTCGACGTCTTGCCCTATTACGGGCTGGCGGCAGGATTTCTGACCGGCAAATACCGCCATAAGGAATCGACCGGAAGCCGCGCGGGAACGGCGCTCAAATATCTCGATGACCGCGGCCGGTCGATATTGGCGGCAATGGATATCGTGTCAGAGGAAACCGGCGCATCGCTTGCACAGATCGCGCTGGCCTGGCTGCGCGCGCAGCCCGGTATCACGGCCCCGATCGCGAGCGCGACGACAGTTGCTCAGTTGGAGCAACTGATAGCGGGAGCGCATTTGGCACTGAGGACCGAGCAACTCGAACGGCTGGACGCAGCAAGTGCCTAATCGCCCGCGAACACGAACGGACTGACACCACGTTCGCGGTCGTTGAAGATCAACGCGCGGGACCGTGGGGGCGCGCTCCGTTGCGGGCAGTGCGGGCGGGTACAGGCCTTGCAGCCGAGACCGATCGGCGTGGCTTCGCCCTGTTTCAGGTCGACGCCACGTGCAGCCGCCAATGGCGCGGCGAGTGATGCCTCGATCCCCAGACCGACGACGAATTCTGCTCCGACGCCTCCGACCTGCCTGCCTTGCGGATGCACGGTGCGCGACATTGTGAACCAGCGCCCTTCGCCCTCCAGCGCAACAAGATGCCGGACGAGGTGCCCGGGACGATCGAAGCCGTGGTGCAATTGCCATAACGGGCACCGCCCTTCCGCTTCAACGAGCGGCGACCCGCTGGCCCCGGCAAACCGCTTCGACGCCTGTCCCGCACGGTCGATACGGATCATGAAAAACGGCAATCCGCGCGCACCGACGCGTTGCAGCGTGGTCAGGCGGTGGGCAATATGTTCGAACCCGGCCCCGAAGCGTTTCTGGAGCAATTCGACATCATAGCCAGTTGCCTCGCAGGCGCGGAGGAACCGGGCGTAGGGCATCATCACGGCTGCCGCGAAGTAGCTGGTCAAATGTCGCCGGAACAGGCGTTCGGAACTGCGGTCGGAGAAACCTGCACCTTTGACCAAGGCGTCAATCTCCGCCTTCGCCTCGGTCTGGCCAATCTGGAAAGCAACGGCAAAGGTCCGGCTTGCGGGATCGAGTAATTCGGAAAGCTGCAATTGGCGCGCGTGCATATCGATCCGCCGAAGCGCGTCGGGCATGACCTCCACCGGCAGGATGCGTATCGATAGCTGATGGGCGACGCGCAGATGTTCGGCCATCGCGCCATAAAGGTCTCCCGACCCCGCACGGAGGTCGTCGGAGAGTGTCTCCGCAAGACTGTCGAGGTCGGCAAAATGCCCGCGCCACCGCTCGATCTCGCGCCTTACGGCATCGAAGGGGTCGGCGTCCATCGATCCGCCCCCGGTCGCCCCCATCCCGTCGAACGCTCGAGCAAAGGCCTCTGCACTGTCCGGTGCCGCACTCAGCCAATCCGACACCTGCGCACGGTCGATGGCGAGATCGGCAAAACGGGGATCGGCCAACCGTCGCCTGATTGCCTCTGCCCCGCCACCCGGCTCGCTGGCGGCGAGCGTGCGCGGGTCGAAATCGAAAGTTTCAGCCAGGCGGAGCAACAGTGCGGCGGTCAGGGGGCGCTGGTTGCGCTCTATAAGATTGAGATAACTCGGCGAGATCGCCAGCGTTTCCGCCATCATCAACTGGTTGAGGCCCGCACCGCGGCGAAGGCGGCGCACCGCGTGGCCCGCAAAAAGTTTGGCATCGACCATACCGGGTGGATGAGGGCAGAACCACGCCTTGTCAAGAAATGACAAGGCGACATGTCGCGAGACGGGTTGTCGTACGCACCCACATCTTAAGTGGCTCTTTTATATTGCGGCGGTGTCCATGAGTCCCCAGGAACAAGGCAACAACCATGACCAGCGGCCAAATGTCGCGGCCTGTAAATCTGCACTCGATGCAGTCGAAGGTTACAAGTTTCCTGGGGAGGAAAACGCGCCTGTCGGAGAAATCCGGCAGGCGTTTGTCATTTAGCCATTGCAAGCCGCCGCTTTGGACAGCAAACCGGCAAGCGAATGGTGCCATCACTCACACAACCGGATTTGGGCGGAGATCGGCACAAGCGTGGCTGACCTGACGGGGCTGCGCGTGCTGATCGTCGAGGATGAAGCGCTGATCGCCATGATGGCGGAGGATATGATCGAAAGCCTCGGGTGTATCGTCGCCGGACAAGCGGCAACCGTTGCCGACGCTTATGCCGCACTGGAAGCAACTCACTTCGATATCGCGCTGCTGGATGTAAATCTCAACGGCAAGAACAGCATGGGTGTCGCCATGGCGTTGAAAGTCAGGAGCATGCCGTTTGCGTTCACGACGGGTTATGGGGCCGACGGCATCGATATCGAACATCGCGACATGCCGGTCCTGACAAAACCCTATTCGATCGCCGACCTGGAAAGGGCGCTTGTCGATTGCGCCGGAAAATGTCAGGCGGCGGGCGTCAGTTCGACAACATCGAGCACCGATTCAAACCGAGGATAAGGCAGGATTATCCGCCAGCGCCGGTCGCCGATCCGCTGAACCGCTCCAGCCATGTCGCGCGTCGGGTCGCGGCCATATTCGAGCGGTCGGCTTTCGTCGGCGTACATCATGGTGCCAAGAAAGATTTTTCGGTCGCTCCCGTCGTCGAACATCAGTCCAACCGGGCGTTGCGATCCGCCGATCTTTGCAAAGCTCAACACTTCGCCCTCGTCGTTCACCAGGCAGTCAAATGCAGGATATGGGGTATAGGCGGCGACGCCGGACGCTTTCGAGCCAAGCTTGATGACGCGGCAATGGTAACGCCCGCTGCTCAGCCCCACATTTTCAAGCGCCGCATCGGGAGCGAGGAGGGCACCTTCGCGGGCAATTCTGGCACCCTGCCCGCTGGCCGCCGCCTCATCGAGCCCCTTCAGGAAGGCTACCCGCCAATTCCGCAACCGGGTCAGATCGTCTCCGGTGACGACGCGTTTCCAGTCGGCCAGGGCGGGCTTCGCCGCAGCCTCATGAACCGCCCGGCCACCACAGCCCGCAAGCAGTAACAATGTCGCCACCGTGCCAACCAACTTCATTTCGCACGTTCCCTGTGACGGATGCCCTAACCCTAACGCTTGGTCGGCGAAAAGGAACCATTGGGCAAAACGTCATCAGCCCGCAGTCCACCCTCCGTCGATCGAGATATTTGAACCCGTCATCTGCGCCGCATCCTCACGACAGAGGTTGAGGGCGACGGCGGCGACCTGTTCGGCGGTGACGAACTGCTTGGTCGGCTGCCCGGCAAGCAACACATCGTTGATCACCTGTTCGCGCGTCATGTTGCGCGCCTTCATCGTGTCGGGGATTTGCCCTTCGACCAAAGGCGTCCAGACATAGCCGGGCGAAATGCAATTCGCCGTGATGCCAAACGTCGCCAGTTCGAGCGCAACCGTCTTGTGAAAGCCAGCCAAGCCATGTTTCGCCGTGACATAGGCAGACTTGAACGGCGACGCGACGAGCGAATGGGCCGACGCGGTGGCGATGATCCGCCCCCATTTCCGGTCCTTCATATACGGGATCGCAAGCCGCACCGTGTGGAACGCCGCCGTCAGGTTGAGCGCGATGATCAGGTCCCATTTGGCGACATCGAAATCCTCGACCGGGGCGACATGCTGCATCCCCGCATTATTGATCAGGATATCGACACCCCCGAACGCATCCGCGGCAACGACCATCATGGCCTCGATCGCGTCGACCTTCGTCAGGTCCGCGTCGCTATAAAGCGCTTTTGCATCCGACAATGATTCGAGGTTTAGCCGCTCGGTCTCGATCGCATCGCGGTCGCCGAAGCCATTGATGACGATGTTCGCGCCCTCTCCCGCCAGTGCTTTTGCATAGGCAAGGCCAATGCCCGAAGTCGAGCCGGTGATAAGGGCAGTCTTGCCTGCGAGGAACATAGAGTCTCCTGAACGTGAATCGGGTGCAATCAACGCGGGGTCAGATCGAATACCGCAGTGTGGCCGGTGCCGATATTTTGCGCAATGAGCGCCGAGTTTTCGACCGTCGCGCTGACCGCGTCCATACCGGCATCCCAATGTTCGTTCATCGTCCGCGCAGAAAATTCGTAATCGCGCGAGCCGCCTTCCCATGCGTTGGCGCGGTATATCAACTGCACGACATTCACCGGAAACTCACGCGCCATCTCGGCCAATCGCTTCACATCGACGTCGCCCAGCAATTCCGGAGGCAGTTTCTTCAGGACCTTGCGGATCGCCTCCCGCTCGCGCCGCAGTTTCAGCATCTGGTCGCTGACCTGCCGCGTCCGGCTGGAGAACCTGATTTCCTTTTCGCGGGCCATGACGTCCATGATCGTTTTCGGGCGACTTGCCGCCGCCGGGAACAGGTCGACCTGGAACACGATCATCTCTGCATCCTGCGTGTCGAGGACGTGCTGCAACGGGGTGTTGGACACGAGCCCGCCGTCCCACCATAGTTTCCCATCGATCTCCACGGGCGGGAGGCCCGGTGGCAGCGCCCCCGACGCCATGATGTGCCGCGCGTCGAGCCGTACGTTCGCGCTGTCGAAATAGTTGAAATTGCCGCTCTCGACCTCGACCGCCCCCACGGCGATCCGCACTGGTCCGTTGTTCAGCAAGTCCCAGTCGACCAGTTCGTCCAGGGTGGAGGCAAGTTTGGACGAGTCGTAGAAGCTCAACGCCCCGGCGCTCCCCGGCGCGGCGGCAAATACCGGCATCGTGCGCGGTGAAAAGAAACCCGGCACCCCGAACATCGCTACGAAGCCCGCCGACATTTCGTGGACGAGTTCGCGCGTGAAATCATTATGCCAAATTGGAAAACTGGGCAGCGCCGCAGTCGCCCGGTCCCAGAACTTGCGCAACGCAGGCAGGCGATCCTCCGGACGGTTCCCTGCAATCAGCGCGGCATTGACCGCACCGATCGAAATACCCGCGACTTCATCGACCTCGATCCCCGCCCCCTCCAGCGCCTCATACACACCCGCCTGAAACGAGCCGAGCGCACCACCGCCCTGTAGAACAAGAGCGACTTTGTCGGGAAGCGGGAGGCGCGACGCCTTGCGCGCCCGGCGGGGTTTGGAATTATCGATATCTGCCATCACCGACTATTTGGGATGGCATCGGGTGCATTGCAACGAAAGTTCACGCAGTGCATTGATCGGCGCACGATACGGGAGAGTTTGATGCGCCTCGACGACGAATCTGAGAGCACGAATTTTGAGGTCCAGAGCGGGGGTTCGAACCGGGCGGGATTCGGCGGTGGCGGCGGTGGCGGCGGTTTGGGGATGCTCGGCATGATCATCCCGTTCGTTTTCAGCCGCTTCGGGATCGGCGGCATCGTCGTGCTGGGAATCGTCGCGCTGGTGTTCGGGGGTATCGGTGGTGGTGGCGGTGGATCGCTGCTGGCTCCGGTCAGCCAGACCTCGCCCCAGCAATCCACCGCCCCGGGCCAACTGACAGATATCCAGCGCACCTCGCTCCGCGTGCTGGGATCAACCGAGCGGCGCTGGGCTGATATTTTCGCAAAGGCAGGCAAGACTTACACGCCAACAACGCTGGTCTTCTACTCGCGCGAAGGCAGTTCGGGATGCGGCGCGGCACAGTCGGCCATGGGTCCTTTCTATTGCCCCAGCGACCAGAAAATCTATCTGGACACCGAATTCTTCAACGAACTGAAAACCCGCTTCAACGCGCCCGGCGACTTCCCGATCGGCTATGTCATCGCGCATGAGGTCGGCCATCATGTGCAGGACCTGATGGGCATCGAGGAAAAGGTCCGCGCGGAACAGGCCCGGGCGAGCAAGGCGCAGGGCAATGCGCTGCAGGTGGATATGGAGTTGCAGGCCGATTGTTACGCGGGAGTCTGGGCGGCGAACGACAAGAATTTGCTCGAGCCCGGCGACGTGCAAGAGGGGCTGGGCGCGGCGCAGGCGATCGGCGATGACACGCTGCAACGGGCTTCGCAGGGCGTCGTCGTTCCGGAGAGCTTCACCCACGGTTCCGCGGCGCAGCGTCAGGCGTGGCTGAAGCGTGGTCTCGACACTGGCGACATGACGCAGTGCGACACGTTCAACGGGTCCAACTGAGCGTCAGATCCTGACCAGCATCTTGCCGGTATTCGCACCTGAGAACAGGCCGAGGAACGCGCCGGGGGCGCTTTCCAGACCCTCGAAGATCGTCTCACGCGCCTTCAGCTTTCCAGAAGCCACCAGCGGGACAGCCTCGGCCATGAATTCACCCATTTGCGGCAGGAAGTCGGTGAACAGGAACCCCGTCGATCGGATGCGCGCGGGGATCGTGCGGATGAAGTATTTGAACGCCATCGGCTCGCCGTGATTATAGGCATCGATCATCCCGCAGATCGCAAATCGCGCGTTCAGTCGCGCGGTCGCATAAGCCGCATCGAGATGTTCGCCGCCGACATTGTCGAAATACACGTCGATGCCCTTTGGCGCGGCGGCCATGAGTTGGGGTAGCACCGGACCTGCCTTGTAGTCGATGCATTCGTCGGCACCGATCTCCCTGACCCAGGCACATTTGTCGGGACCGCCCGCAGAGCCGATGACGGTCATGCCCTTGGCCTTGGCAATCTGGACGACTGCCGATCCGACCGCGCCCGCGGCGGCAGACACGAAGACGATATCCCCCGCCTTTGCCGATGCCACGTGCAGCAAGCCGAAATAGGCCGTCGCACCCGTCAGGCCCAGGCTGTGCAGGAATGTCTGTATTGGCAGACCGGTCGCGGGCAGTTTCTGGGCACCGCCGACGGGAATGACCGCCTCGTCGCGCCAGCCCATCATGTGAAGCACCTGATCGCCCACCTCGAAGCCTTCAGCACGGCTTTCGGTCACGACACCGACGGCGCCGCCCTGCATAGGTTCGCCGATCTGGAAAGGCTCGGCATAGCTTTTCACGTCGTTCATGCGACCGCGCATATAGGGGTCCACGGAAAGCCACGAATTCGCCACGCGCAATTCGCCTTCGGCCAGCGGAAGTGTCGGCTTGTCGGTCAATGCAAAGTCTGCAGCAGTCGGCATTCCCGACGGACGCGATTTCAATACCCATGCCTTGGCCATGCCACTCTCCCTCGATTTTTGTTATCTATGCCAGTCCTAGACCCGAACCGGCCAATCACGCAAAAAGGGGTCCGCGCCGAAACGCGAACCCCTTCTTGCCGCTTCCGGGGTTTAGTAGGTTCCTGAGAAACTTCTGTTCAGCACGTGCGGGCCGTCGTTGCTATCGCCCTGATTGCCACGGTCATTGTTGCTTCCAAAAACCGTGTTCCGGTCTTCATCGCGCCAAGCCTGTTTTGCTTCAGCGGCGGTCTTGGAGATGGTCACCCGGCCACCATCTGCAGACTTCAGCCAGATCGACGGAATGCTATGATGATGGCCACCGGCATCCACATCGTTCCGGGTCAGGATGATGCGGTCGCCCTTCACCTTGTCGACGGTGCCGACGTGTTCTCCGTCCGATCCGACGACTTCATGATGCTTTTCGACCTGATCGAGCAACGACCGCTGACTCTGGCGCTCGCTGCGCCATGTGCCGAAATCGTTTTCAAATTTGGCCTGGCTGTGCTGGCGATATTCATGATAATCGCGGTCGAGCGCGTCGATCTGCTGCTGGCGCCAGTTGCTGTAATGCGGATCGTGGTCGGCCTGGCGCGACCGCGAACTTCCGTCGAGAGCACCGCCGCGCGTCCCGCCACGACCATAGTTTTCATTGTTATAATCGGGGGTCCCGCTGTCGCGATTGTCGCGTTCACGGCGGCGTTCGGCATCATCGTCGCCAAACCACGAGCGAACCTCATCGCCTGCACGATCAAGGAAACCGCGATCGCTGTCGTCCCGATTGCGATACTGGTCGCGGTCGCCGGTTATCTGCCGATCGCGATTGCCGCCGCGCGCCCCATAGGCGCCATAGCCATTATTGTCGCGCCCACGTTCGGGTGAGCGATCGGGTGAAGGCCCTTCGCTGCGACCACGATTATAATAATTGTCATCCTGATTAGCCATGTTCATCTCCTGTCGTCCGGGTCGCGACCGTGCCGCCAACCTCCGAATGACAAAAACCATACAAGCGCGCGCCTGTTCCCTTTTCGAGGGGCGTCATTCGGCAAGCGGTTCGTCGCGCCCGAAACGATGACAACGTGTTTCGCCGTGATTGCATCGTCGCCTCGGCATCGTTAAGGCCTCCGCATTCAAGTCGCCGACAGCGACGCGAAGCTGGTGGGGGGCTGTAGCTCAGTTGGGAGAGCGCGTCGTTCGCAATGACGAGGTCAGCGGTTCGATCCCGCTCAGCTCCACCAGCTTTCAAATATAAATCGGCTAAAGCCAGCCGTTTTTGAGCATTGTCACCAGTCGGTTCGCACTCTTTCCCACATTCCTGCCAAGGCGTTCAGACCGGTCGATTGAACGCCTGCGATAGCGGCCGGAGAGGGTTGATCTCGCGCGACTTTCGGAACGTGTCGAGCACGACCTGTTGATCGGAAATGACCTGTTCATTTATCGGGACGGCCCGGCGACCGTTCTTGAGAACCATCGCCTTGGCGATATCGAACGGCAGCCCCGTTTCCTTGGCAAGCACCGCCGCAAAATCGTCCTTATGCCCGTCAGCCCAGGTCAAAGCCTTTGCCTCCCGATCGAGGAAGTCGGCGAGGAGAACAGGCTTGTTCTTTATGGCCTGTTCATTGGCGACCTCGAACCCATAGCCGTGGATCAGGTCGTAGCCATCGGCGATGATGCGTGCCCCGTCGGCAATCGCCCCGGTCAGATACGGCACCCACGTCGCCCATGCATCGACCGACCCGGACGCGAACGCAGCTTTCGTATCGCCGGGGGAAAGCCAGGTGAATTGCACATAATCGAGTGGCAGATGTGCATCGTCCAAAGCCCTGAGCACAAGGTAATGTCCGATCGACCCTCGCGTCGTCGCAACGCGTTTGCCCTTCATGTCGGCAATCGAGCGCGCGGCAGAATGCGGCGGAACGACCAGCGCCACGGCCTCGCGTTGCCTGGGCTGGGCAATCTGCGCCGACACCGCCTTGATGGGGCTTCCACTTTCAAAAGCGAACAGAAACGGCGCGTCGCCGGTGAGACCGACATCGACCGCACCGCTTCCGATGGCCTCAAGCAACGTCTGGGCCGATGGAAATTCGGACCATTCAACGGCAAACCCGGCCCCCGTCAGCGCTCCCGATGACAGCATCAGCGCCTTTGTGCCGCCGCGCTGGCTGCCGACCTTCAAGAGCGGTCGCTTATCGACCGCGCCACAGGCACTCAGCGCAAGCGTCGAGGCAAACAGCGTAAGCGCGTCCCGCCGCGAAAAACCATGCTTGATCATGCGACCTGGGGAAGCTTGTGGGCATCGCGTTCGGCAACGAGTTCGTGGACGAGCGGAAGCAGGTCGCGGCCATAGGTGATCGCATCCTCTAGTGGTTCGAAGCCGCGAATGAGGAAGTGATCGACGCCGATGTCATAGTAATCGAGCAGCGCGTCGGCCACCTGCTCAGGCGTTCCAACGAGTCCGGTGGAGTTACCCTGAGCGCCAGCGACGGCGGCAAGCCCTGTCCACAGCCGTTTGTCGGTACGATACCCCTGCGCCGCCGTTTCCAGCAGTCGTTGTGAACCGACATTTACCGGGGCATGGTCTTCGGTCTGGAAACCAGCAGACGCTCGCAGGTCGCGGACGCGCTCGACAATCTCGTCGGCACGCTTCCATGCTGCTTCCTCGGTATCGGCTATGATCGGGCGCAGCGAAACCGAGAAGCCCGGGCGGCGACCATGTTTTCTGGCGGCTGCACGGACGCGGGCGACGGTCTCCCGGACGGCGGCCTGCGTTTCGCCCCACAGCGCATAGACATCGGCGTGTTTGCCGGAAACTTCGATGGCGATGTCGGACGAACCACCGAAGAAGACAGGCAGGTTGGTCGGCTTTACCGAAGCGAAGGCCTGGCGTATTTTGTAGAACCGACCGTCATGGTCGAACGGTTTTTCGGCGGTCCATTCCTGCCGCAGAATGGTGAGATATTCGTCTGTGCGATGATAACGCTCATCCTTCGTAGTCTCGTCGCCGTCGCGCGCCATTTCTGAATCTGCGCCACCGGTTATGATGTGAACGGCGATGCGACCGCCGGACAAGGCGTCGAGGGTGGCAAGCTGGCGTGCGGCGAGCGTCGGCTGCGTAAAGCCCGGACGGTGCGCGACCAGAAACCCGAGCTTCGTCGTCAGTGCAGCGGCATGGGCGGCAACGATCTGGCTTTCGGGGGAATTCGATCCGAAGGGCACGAGAACGCGGTCGAAACCGCCCGCTTCCTGTGCTTTCGCCGCAGCTTCGACATAGCCGACGTCGAGTTCGCGCCCGCGCACGGCACCGTGGATTTCACTGTTGTTGTTGAAACCGATGTAGCCGATGAATTTAACGGTCATTGGTGTGATCCCTCTACAGATTAAATTACGAAAAAGCCGTGGGTGCCGTCGCGCGCGAGCTGGGCGACGAGACCATATTCCCAGTCCAGATAGGCCTGCATGGCCTCCGCCTGATTGTCGGTGCCCTCATAGGGGCGCTTGTAGCGGCCTTCGCGCGAACGCGGGGGCGGCCCAGCGGGGTCACCGTGTTCGAGCGGCCCCTCGAAACCATCGAGAATATAGACTTCCCAGCCCATCTGGCCGAGCCACGATGCAGTCATGTCGGCGCGCGGGCCGATGTCGTCGGCCAGTACGATCCGCGCTCCCCGAACGGGCGCGCTGTGATCGGTTTCCTGCGCCAACTGGCCGCCGGGCGCGCTGATGAAACCGGGCAGATGCCCCGCCGCATATTCATCCGGCGTACGGACGTCGAACCGATACAGCGTGCGCGTTTCATCGGCGACGAGTGCCGCCAGCGTGTCGGCATCGATCCGCTTTGCGCCCGCGCGATAGGCGACGTCGCGGGTCCGTGTACGCGCATCGACGACCAGTTCATCGCCCACGACCGGAGCCCGACGCTGCTGCCCCTTGTCGAGCGCATTGCCCGCCAGCGTCCAGCCAATCGTACCATTGCGCAGCGCGGCAACGCGATTGGGCAGTCCGGCGTTCACCAGCGACTGAGTGCCAATGATACTGCGCGTCCGCCCTGCACAATTGACGATGATCAACGTGTCGGGATCGGGCGCGACCGCACTGGCACGCAGCACCAGTTCGGCACCGGGAACGCTGGTACCGGTGGGAATGCTCATTGTCGCATATTCATCGAAACGTCGTGCATCGAGGATGGCGATGTCGGCCTTTTCGTCGATCAGCGTCTGCACATCCTCGGCGGAGAGCGATGGCGTATGGCGGCGGTGTTCGACCAGTTCACCGAACGCCTTGCTATAGCTGTTCACGTCCTGGAACAGTTCGTAGCCAGCATCCTGCCAGCCTTGCAAGCCGCCCTCCAGCACGCGCACGTCGGTATAGCCAAGCGCCTGAAACGCAACCTTTCCCGAAGCAACAAGACCTTCGCCATTGTCGTACAGGACAATCGCCACGTCCTTGCGCGGCAATCGATATTCGGCTTCGATGGCGATACGATCGACGGGGATCTGGGCGGCAAACAAGGGGTGCCCTTGCGCAAAACTATGCTCGTCGCGCAGATCGAACACGGCAATCTCGGCGCGCGTCAACAAGGCATGACGGACGGCTTGTGGCGTGATGCTGGTCATGATGCTTTCGATCGGTCCCAAAGATTTGGCAGGCTGGTGTTGGCATAGCCCGACACAAACCGTTTCGGCATGCCGGCCACGTCATAGGTGGCGCGCTCCACCGCTCCGATGTTTGCTCCATAGACATGGATGCTGATCGAAACGCGGTCGTCATAGCCGTTCGCGACGCGGTGAATGTCACCGATTTCGGGGCTGACGGCGTCCACCTGACCCGCAGCAAGAATGACGGGGAGTTCGGTTATCACGAGGGCTTCGCCGTCATGACTGAACGACTCCACACGTTCGGCGCCCCGCAACACACCGACCAGTCCCCAAACGCGATGATCGTGAATGGGTGTCGATTGTCCGGGTCCCCAGACGAAACTGACGATCGAGAACCGTTCAAGGCTGTCGGCGTGGAGAAGATATTGCTGATATCGTGCCGGATGGGGTTTTGCGTATTCGTCCGGCAACCAGTCGTCAGTCGCGATAAGCGCTTCCAGCAGCGCCGACCCGCTTTGAATCAGGATTGCTTCATCGGAAGTCGATTCGATCAAGGCGGCGATATCACCGACGAACAGCCGCAGCCGCGCAAGATTGGTGCCCGATCGAATAGAGCCGATCGCGTTCATCCGCGTGCTCCGCCGTGCGATGCGACCATGTCGGCATAGGACCCCTCGGTCGTCTCGACGCCGAGATACCCGAGCAGCCGTGCACGAAGCGGACGAATGGCGGAGGTTCGATTGCCCCGCTCTGCCTTGATGACTTCCTCGGCAACTATACGACCTTGATCAAGCACCAATATCCGATCGGCCAGCGCCATTGCTTCATCCACGTCGTGCGTCACCATCATCGCAGCTGGTCGATGCTTCTGCCACAGGGACAGGACCAGGCCGTGCATCTTCATCCGGGTAAGAGCGTCGAGCGCGGCAAAGGGTTCGTCGAGCAGCAGCAATTTGGGCTCGCGAACCAGCGCGCGGGCCAGCGCGGTGCGCTGCGCCTCGCCGCCGGACAGGGTCAGCGGCCAGGCATTCAGGCGATGGCCCAGACCGACCTCGTGCAGCGCGGCTTCGGCGCGTTCGCGGACGTCATCGCCGTGCAGGCCCAGCGCGACGTTGCGCCATACCGCTTTCCACGGCAGCAGCCGCGCATCCTGAAACACGACTGCCCGCGAAGTCGGCACAGTGACATCGGAACCCACGACTTCGTCCAGTCCCGCCAGCGTCCGCAGCAACGTCGTCTTGCCACTTCCTGATCGACCGAGCAGCGCAACGAATTCGCCAGCCTTGATCTTCAGGTCGAGATTGTCGATTATCGTGTTCTCGCCAAACCGACGCGTGAAGCCCTTCAAGCGAACCGCCACCTCTGATGGCGCAGAGTGTTCAATCACGTTTTCAACGACCCGAAATCTTGCCACTGCCGCGTTCATTCGATGAAACTCCTTTGAACCTGAACCGGTTTTCAGATCCGCTGGTGGTTTGGCACCACCGCTCGCTAAAGACTGACATTATCAGCGGGCGGATCAACACAGATTCCCTTGGCCTTGCATTTGCAAATCTCAATCGGCGTATGATAGGTGGGATAACCAGCTGTTTTCAGGCAGTTTTCTGATCACCGGAACGACAGGCAACAAAGACTTTGGCCGCCTAAACAGAAACATCATCGATATTTCCTATCAGTTTAGTAGGATAACCCCGAATGAAGGGGTGGTGCAATGAATAATGAGATGATCGACGTTCGACCGTCACCATGCGCGCCCGCGATTTTGCCGACGTTCGACCGCTACAGATCCTATCGATCGCGGTCCCGATCGGCACCAGGTCCCATCGCGATTCCTGTTCCCGCCCAATCCGTCCGTGGAGCGCGTTCCACACCGCCGAAGGAAGATATGCCCGTAAATCTGCCCACCACCTTGCTCCGCAGCTTTGTTGCGATCGTCGACACCGGGTCGATGCTGAATGCTGCGGAACAAGTCTATGTGACGCAGTCGGCACTCAGTTTGCAGATCAAGCGCCTCGAAGAGCTGGTGCAGCAGGCATTGTTCACGCGTGAGGGACGGCGTCTGGTCCTCACCCCGGCGGGTGACGTGTTACTCGATTATTCGCGGCGGGTGCTGAGCCTGCATGACGAAGCCATCGCCGCCGTAAGCGCCGGGCATTTCGCCGGGCCGGTACGGGTTGGCATGGTTCAGGATTTCGCCGAGACCCTCCTGAAGGGATTGCTCGCGCAATTCTCCGAACTCCACCGCGACTCCCAGATTTTCGCGCGCGTAGCGGGGACCGCGGAACTGCTGACCATGCTGGAGCGCGGCCAGCTGGACATCATCATCGGCTATGCGGCGGCGGATGACCCTGCGGCGATTAAGGTGGCTCCGATGGCCTGGTACGGCGATCCTGAACTGGCGCGACGCGATGTCGTTCCACTCGCAGTGCTCGAAACGCCGTGCCGTTTCCGTGAGGCGGCAATTGCCAGCCTGAACGCTGCCGGGCAGCCCTGGCGAATCGCGATCGAGACCCCAAATCTCTCCACGTTGAGGGCGGCTGTGGAGGCTGGTCTGGGGCTGACATGCCGCACTCATCTGTTCCTTCCGGATACAGAAAGCCTGACCGACGTCGATCTGCCCGCGCTTCCGCAAGTGGCGTGTATCGTTGCCAAGGCCAACGATCTCGCACAAGCAACCGCACGTCTGGCCGAACTCGCTGTCGAGGTTGTCCGCGACCTCTGACGCATCCGGTATCAGGGCTGGTCCAGTATAAGCGCAGGTGATGAATAGCCGAAATCATTCTCGTTAGTCTGCGAACCTGCGCGTCCGTAAGGTTTGCTATTCCAACTGAGGATTATGGCATGACCGATACGAAGATCGAATCTTTAAGCGCGCAATTTGAGGCGCTCAACGCCGAGCGCGTGCGCAGCTGGGAACCCGAAAAGCTCGCCAAGAACATCGCCCAGCGACAGGCACTCGTCGATGCGTTCGACCCTGCAAAAGTCGTGCAGGTCGGTGATGTCGTTGCACCGTTCGAGTTGCTTAATTCCAACGGCGGTGTGCTGACACTCGAAAGCCTGACCGCCAAGGGGCCGACGGTGTTGATCTTCTTCCGCTACGCGCAATGCCCGGCGTGCAACCTCGCCTTGCCCTATTACAACCGCGAACTCTTGCCGCAGCTGACTGCTGCCGGGGTCACGCTCGTCGCCATCAGCCCACATCTTCCGGAAAAGGGGCTGGACGATATTCGCGAACGCCATGCCCTCGGTTATCCCGTTGCAGCCGATCGCGACAACGAACTTGGCCGCCGTTTCGGTATCACCTTTTCGCGTGACGAGGTTCCTGCCGGCCAGCCTACTCCGGGTTGGATCGGCGAACTGACGGGCACCGGGACTTCCGAATTTCCGCAGCCTGCCGTCATCATCATCGACGCCGACCGCATCGTTCGCTTCGTCAATGTCAGCCCCGACTGGCTGGCCCGCACCGAAGCGCCGGAAATTCTGGCTGCAGTACGCGATCTGGAACTCCAAGCCGCATAGCGAAAGGGGAGGCGCGGATCGATCTCCGCGCGCCCGCTTTTTACGACCGCTCCGACCGGGTCAGTTGTTCAACATGCTTGGACGCCAGGCCAGCACCTTCGTCTCGATCCGCCGCACCGCCATATCGGCCGTCAGGCCCAGAATCGCATAAACCATCACGCACACGACGATCACATCGGTCTGCATAAAATCACGCGCATGATTGATCAGTGCACCAAGCCCCGAAGCCGCGTTGATCTGTTCGGCCACGACCAACACCAGAACCGCGACACCCAGCGCATAGCGAAGTCCCACGAGCAAGGAAGGCATCGCGCCCGGGAGCACGACGTTGGTGACGATCTCCAGTCGGCTCAACCCCAGAGTTCGCGCCGCCTCGATCAGCCGGACATCGACGCTGCGGATACCGTTGAACAAATTTAAATAGACCGGAAACACGGTGGCAAATGCAATCAGCAGGATCTTCGGCTGCTCACCAATCCCGAACCAGATGATGAACAATGGCGTAAGGGCCAGCGTCGGAATTGTGCGCTTGATCTGCACCAGCGGGTCGATCATCGCCTCGCCGCGACGCGACAGGCCAGCCGCCAGTGCGAGAACGATCCCCAGCACCACGCCGATTGCCAGACCGGCAGAGGCGCGGCCGAGCGATACCAGCAGATTATAGGGCAGTTCGCCGCTGATGGTCAGGCCCCAGAAGGTCTCGGCAACGGTCGAAGGTGGCGCAAGGACGCGCGACGGAATAAAGCCAATACGCGAGCCGAACTCCCATAACACAAGCAGCGCGACGGGGGAGACCCAGCGCTGGCGGATCAACGGCAAACGCGATTGGGATACCGGTCGCCCTTCGGTGACGGGTGATGCGATCTGACGGGGTGCAACTGTTGCCACCATTAAACTCCAAAAACTAAAAGAGTGTTGCGCCAATCAACTGTTCGTATTCTCGAGCGGCACAAATATTATATGAGTTTACTTTTTACTTATGATTATTTCAAATATCGTAATTTGAACGTCTGGTAACTGGATAGACTGATCTACCGGAACAGCTTGGCAGTTTATGTTTCTGGCGTGACACCCATGCTTTGCCGTGGCTGGGCAGGCGGACGGGACCGACCCGCGACATCCTTATTTCAGCGCCACGGTTTTTGGCTTGGTGGCCAGCACCGCGTCGTTGAACGACGGATCATAGCCGCCATGAAGGTCGGGCACTTTCGGGATAAGTCCGGCGCGCTGGTAGCGTTCGAAAATCTGCGCCTGTTCGTCGATGACGTTCCGATCGATCGGAACGCCGTTCCCGACATAGCTCGCAACCGTAAAACGAGCGACCGGCAGGGGTATACCGGTTTCACGGGCCAGGACGGCTGCATATTCATCCTGATGGCTGATTGCCCAGAACCGCGCTCGCGTCAGCCGCTGAATATAATCAGCGAGCAAAGCTCTTTTTTTGGCGATCGCGGCGTCATTCGCGGCGTAAAAACCCACGCTTCTTGGCAATGTCGTGGCGTCTGCCAGTACCCGATCCGAATTCTCGATCACCGCAATGCCGACATAGCTGCCCCAGGTCGACCATGCATCGATCGATCCCGCATCGAGCGCCGCCTTGGATTCGCCATTTGCCAGATAGATCCATTCGACATCGGCACCCGACATTCCTGCACGTGCCAGCAATCGCAACACGAGATCCTGGCCCGCCGAACCCCTGATCGTCGCGACCTTCCTGCCTTTGAGATCGGCGATTGTCCGAAGTGGCGAGCCACTTTTGACGATGATTGCGGAGGCTCGACCGCCTTCCGGGATAGGTCGATAGGCATGGACGGCCTTGATCGACGAGCCGCTTGCATAGGCAAATGCAAACGGCGAACCACCGACGCCGCCGATGTCGATCGCACCGACACCGAGTGCCTCAAGCAGTGGCGCCGCCGCCGGAAAAAGCGCCCATTCTATATGATATGGGATGTCCTTCAGTTCGCCTGCTGCCGACAACAGAGCCTGCGCGCCACCCCTTTGATCGCCAACGGTCAGTGTACGGGCGGCGTCGGCTTTCGATGCGCTGCCCGGTCGCCAAATGCTCGCGATAGCTAATGCGACGACGGCGATCGCAACGACGATCAAAAGCTTGCGCCTTGTCGGCCACCTGCCACTTCCGGCCTTCACATAATCTGTCATCGAGGATTGCCTCTCACGCGAGTAAATCCGCTCCTCACTCAGTTCGGGAGTGGCGTAACCGCGAAGTTACGCGCAACGGTCTGGCACCCTCCACAAATATATCGTGCAGCTGTTGGTAGAAAATATTCACATCCGCAGCATCACTATCGATGCTAACAACAGCGCACGCGATTATTTAGTTTTACTGTCAAGATATTGAGTAGATAACTATGAGATTTCCTCATTATTTAATGGCTGTGATTGCAAACTGCTTCGTTGCGGATCTCGCTTTGGCGGCGGGTCCCGCCGAACCAGTCAACCCAGTTCCTACAGCGCGGGACTGGACGGCGATATCCGCCCTCCCCGACCTGTCCGGAGTCTGGTCGCCGGGACCGCTGGATCATTTCCTGCCGGGCAGCACCACATCGCCACCCTGGAAGCCCGATCAGGCAGCACAGATTACCGCGCTCCAGAAACTTGAAACCGATGGCACGCCGAAGAATATCTATGTCGATTGTCTGCCAGAAGGGCTGCCCAGTTCGGTGACCCAAACGTTGAACTCCGCGGAGTTTCTCCTGACGCCGGGTCGCCTGACGATCCTCGGCGAGTTCGACGGCAATCGACTGCGCCGTATCTGGACCGATGGACGGCCCCATCCCGCCGATCCCGATCCGACCTTCAGCGGCCATTCGATCGGCCATTGGGAAAAGGGCGTGTTGATTGTCGATACCATCGGGTTCCTGCCCCAGGTCTTTATCCCGATGGGGCAGAGCGTCGGTCTTCCCAACAATGGCGACATGCATATCGAGGAGCGCATCTATCTCACCGGACCGGACACTTTGCAGGACGATATCGTCGTGCACGCGCCAAAGGTCCTGACCGGCCCGTGGAAAGCGAGCCGCACATTCACCCGCCATCGCGAGCGCAAATACGACCCGGTCGAGTCCTCATGCCGACAGGGTGACTTCATCGACGACGTCGATGCTCATGGCAACGCGGTTTACACCGCTGTTCCAAAGGACGCCGGTGGCGCTCGCCTGCCCCCCGATCAAGCCCAGACGCCATCCCCCCAAACGCCATCCCAATGACCGCAATTTGGAAGTACCCATGATGTCTGGTTCTCATACTCGCCTCATTGCAGCCTTTGTCATTCTGGCAACGCCGGCGGTGCCGCTCGCCGCGCATCACAGCTTTGCCATGTTCGATCCGGCAAAGCCGATGACGTTCGAAGCCACCGTCAAGTCGCTGCAATGGACGGCCCCGCACGCGATCCTGTGGGTGCAGGCAGGTCCGGTTGGCAAATATGAGCCCGGCCTATGGTCGCTCGAACTGCCGACCAGTCCCGGCAACCTCAGCAAGATGGGCTGGTCGCGACTGGTGCTGGTAGCGGGCGACAAGGTCATCGTCGATATCAACCCGATGCGCGACGGCCGCCGCGCCGGCCAGTTCAAAAAGGTAAGGATCGTCGCGACGGGCAAGGTACTCGGCGTGGGATCGATCCCCGGCATGCCGGCACCCAAATGACCAAATTTCAATGCCTCTTGCCGTTGCTGGCGCTCTGCGTGGCAGTGCCCACGCTCGCGCAATCGATCAACGATCCGGTCAATCCTGCGCCGACGTCAGCCGATTGGCAGGCGATTGCCCGCTTGCCGGACTGGAGCGGCACATGGAGCCCAGACGTCGCTGATCAAAATG
>JAQGKX010000082.1 GCA_028289885.1 Sphingomonadales bacterium | reverse complement strand
GACTTCGTTTCGCAGATTTCTGCGGGCGGCGGCAAGGTTCTGTTCGTCGGCACCAAGCGCCAGGCGCAGGAGCCTATCGCTGACGCTGCTCGTGCTTCGGGCCAGCATTTCGTCAACCATCGCTGGTTGGGCGGCATGCTCACCAACTGGAAGACGATTTCCGGTTCGATCAAGCGCTTCAAGGCGCTCGAAGAGCAGCTTTCGGGCGACACGACGGGCCTGACCAAGAAGGAAGTCCTTCAACTGACCCGTGAGCGCGACAAGTTCGAGCTTTCGCTCGGCGGCATCCGCGACATGGGCGGCATTCCCGATGTCATGTTCGTCATTGACGCGAACAAGGAAGAACTGGCGATCAAGGAAGCGAACACGCTCGGTATTCCGGTCGTCGCGATCCTCGATTCGAACGTTTCGCCTGACGGTATCGCTTTCCCGATCCCTGCCAACGACGACGCAAGCCGGGCCATCCGCCTGTATTGCGAAGCCATCGGCGCTGCTTCGACCCGCAACGGTCAGCAGAAGGGCATCGATTTCGGCGCAATGGTTGAGCCTCCGGTCGAGCCAGCTTTGGCTGCCGCACCAGAAGCTGCTCCGGTTGCCGAAGTCGCTCCCGTTGGTGAAGCACCTATAGAGGCTGCACCAGCTACCGTCTAAGCCGTCATCGGCTAGTCATAACGACGGGGCAGGGCGCGTAACAACGTGTCCGCCCCGTCTGCATATCAGATAAAGGAATTAGGCAAATGGCAGAGATCACAGCCGCTAGCGTCAAGGAACTGCGCGAGATATCCGGCGCGGGCATGATGGATTGCAAAAAAGCACTGAATGAAACCGACGGCAACATGGACGCCGCAGTCGATTGGCTGCGCACCAAGGGTCTGGCGACTGCGGCTAAAAAAGCCGGTCGTGCGGCTTCCGAAGGTCTCGTCGGCGTGGCCGTCAGCGGCAACACGGGTGCCGCGGTCGAGGTCAACTCCGAGACCGACTTCGTTGCAAAGAACGAACAGTTCCAGAACTTCGTCCGTTCGGCGACCGAACTCGCGCTGACCAACAGCACGATCGAAGCGCTTGCGGCCGCGCAGATGCCACAGGGCGGATCGGTTCAGGAGGTGCTGACCGCGAACATCGCCACGATCGGTGAGAACCAGTCGCTGCGTCGCGTTGCCACGGTTTCGGTGAACGAAGGCGCTGTCGTGTCCTATGTCCACAATGCGGCGGCTCCCGGCCTCGGCAAGATCGGCGTTCTCGTCGCGCTCGAAGGCAATGCCGACAAGGCGAAGATCGAAGCGCTCGGCAAGCAGTTGGCGATGCACATTGCAGCCGCCAGCCCGTCGGCGCTCCACGAGGAAGGCCTCGATGCCGCACTCGTCGATCGTGAGCGCGCGATTGCGATGGAAAAAGCTGCCGAGAGCGGCAAGCCAGCCAACATCATCGAGAAGATGGTCGAGGGCGCAATTGCCAAGTTCCGCAAGGAAAATGCGCTGTTGAGCCAGTTGTTCGTCATGGACAACAAGACCAAGATTTCGGACGTTGTCGCAGCGGCGGCAAAGGACGCAGGGGGCAGCATCGCGCTGACCGCCTATGTCCGTTTCCAGCTCGGCGAAGGCATCGAGAAGGTCGTCAGCGACTTCGCAGCCGAAGTTGCAGCGACTTCGGGCATCAAACAGCCCGCTTAAATAATCAGCTGAGCCTCGACGCTTGGAATCGGCGCGCACCCAATCTAGGGTGCGCGCCGTCTGCCTCTCACCGAAAGCACCCTCGCGCGCTATGAGCCGCTCCAGCTACAAACGTATATTACTGAAACTGTCGGGCGAAGTCCTGATGGGACCGGGTCAATTCGGCATCAACCCTGAAACGGTTTCGAGACTTGCGCAGGAAGTTAAGTCGGCCAAGGATTCAGGCTTCGAACTGTGCCTCGTCATCGGCGGCGGCAACATCTTCCGCGGCGTCGCGGGCGCGGCTTCGGGCATGGACCGGACCGCAGCCGATTACATGGGCATGCTGGCCACCGTCATGAACGCGCTGGCGTTTCAGGACGCGCTCGAAAAGATCGGCGTCGATACGCGCGTCCAGTCGGCGATCCCGATGGCAACGGTCTGTGAACCTTATATCCGGCGTCGCGCGATGCGGCACATGGAGAAGGGGCGGATCGTGATATTCGCCGCAGGGACCGGCAATCCGTTTTTCACGACCGATACCGCGTCTGCCTTGCGCGCGGCTGAAATGGGCTGCGACGCGCTGTTCAAGGGGACCAGCGTCGATGGCGTGTACAACGCCGATCCAAAGCAGGACCCGACGGCAACGCGCTATGAGTCATTGAGTTTTAACCGCGTCCTGTCAGATAATCTGAAGGTCATGGATGCGGCCGCCGTGGCGTTGTGCCGTGACAATAATATTCCGATCGTGGTGTTCAACATCCGCGAACAGGCAAATCTGGCGCTCGTATTAAGCGGGCAGGGCACGGCGACAATCGTCGGCAATGAGGACAAATAACGATGGCTGCTTACGACAAAGCCGATCTCGAACGCCGCATGAATGGTGCCGTTGAGTCACTGAAGGGCGATCTCGCTGGTTTGCGTACAGGTCGCGCATCGGTAAACTTGCTCGATCCGGTCACGGTGACGGTCTACGGCGCGAACATGCCGCTGAGCCAGGTCGCCACGGTTTCGGCTCCTGAATCGCGGATGCTGTCGGTGCAGGTCTGGGACAAGCAGAATGTCGGGCCGGTCGATAAGGCCATCCGTTCGGCGGGACTCGGCCTGAACCCCATTGTCGATGGCACCAACATCCGCCTGCCGATCCCCGACCTCACCGAGGAACGCCGCAAGGAATTGGCCAAGCTCGCCAGCCAGTATGCGGAAAAGGCCCGGATCGCGGTTCGCAACGTCCGCCGCGATGGCATGGACGGGCTGAAGATCGACGAGAAAAAAGGCATCATCAGCGAGGACGATCGCAAGAAGCGCGAGACCGAAGTCCAGAAACTGACCGACAGCACGATTGCCGACGTCGATGCGACATCGTCTGCCAAGGAAAAGGAAATCCTCGGCAAGTGAGCGCGGTTGCCGCCACGACCCCTGCTTCGGGCGCAGTCGCTGGCGACAAGGGGCCGGGCGCGCTGCGTCACGTTGCCATCATCATGGACGGCAATGGGCGCTGGGCGAAAAAGCGACTGTTGCCGCGCATTGCCGGACACCGCAAAGGGATCGAGGCGGTTCGGGCCGTCAGCCGCGGTGCGCGCGAACAGGGCATCGATGTCCTGACGCTCTATGCCTTCTCATCGGAAAACTGGCGGCGTCCAGCGGAAGAAATCAGCGACCTGATGGGATTGCTGCGGCATTTCATCCAGACCGATATCGACGAACTTGATGACAATAACGTCCGGCTGAGGGTCATCGGCGATCACAATGCTTTTGCACCCGACCTGGTTTCGCTGATCGACAACGCAGTCGCGCGTACGTCGGGCAACACCGGGTCTACGCTGGTGATCGGCCTGAATTACGGCGCTCAGGACGAAATCGTCCGTGCCGCCCGCAAGCTCGCCGGTCGCGATCCGGCGACGATCGATGCGGCTGCGCTGGAGGCGGCACTCGACACCGGCGAATTGCCGCCGGTGGACCTGCTGATCCGGACATCGGGCGAACAGCGTCTTTCGAATTTCATGTTGTGGCAGTCGGCCTATGCCGAACTCCTGTTCGTGGACACGCTTTGGCCCGATTTCGGTAAGGCTGCGCTGGCCGAGGCCGTGGCGACATTTCATTTGCGAGAGCGAAGGTTCGGCGGACTTTGAACGATCTGTCTCCCCTGAAAAGCTCCGACCTCCGCACACGCTTTCTCTCCGCTATCGCCATGGTTGCGGTAGCTTTCGGGGCGTTCCTGCTTGGTGGATATTATTTCCTCACCTTCGTATCGCTCATCGCGATTGGCGTGATCTGGGAATGGTGGGGACTGGCGCAGCGGATCGCAGTTACGCCGCTTGGCCGGGCCGGGCTGCTTGCCGCCGGGGTAATCTACATCGGCCTTTCCTGCGCCATGTTCGCCGCCTCATACTTCATGGGAATCCTCGCGCTTATTCCGGCTGTGATCGCCGTCCTGCTTGTGGTGGCGACCGATATCGGCGCGTATTTCGCCGGGCGCACCATAGGCGGGCCGAAACTCTGGCCACGTATCAGCCCCAACAAGACCTGGTCGGGGCTGGGGGGCGGTATGGTTGCATCGGCGCTGGCGCTCAACGCCCTTTCCCCGCCGGATTCACCCGCGCGCGCGCTCTATCTGACCATATTCGGGTTTCTCGTGGCGATCGTCGCACAGGCAGGCGACCTGTTCGAGAGCCGCCTGAAGCGCCTGGCCGGGGTCAAGGACTCGGGCACCCTCCTGCCGGGTCACGGCGGTCTTTTCGATCGGCTTGACGGACTGCTGGCCGTTCAGTTTGTGCAGGCGTTGCTGATGCTATTTGCTACTTTTGCGGTGTTGCGATGACCCAACGTTCCGTTTCGATCCTTGGCGCGACCGGTTCGGTGGGACAATCGACGCTCGACCTGGTGCTGCGCGAACTGGAAAGGTTCGACGTCGTTGCGCTGACAGCAAATCGCGACGTTGCCGGGCTGGCGAAGGCGGCGCGCGCGACGAACGCAAAGCTGGCGGTGATCTCCGACCGGTCATTGCATGGCGCACTGGTGGAGGCCCTCAGCGGCACCGACACCGAAGTCGCAAGCGGTGACGATGCGGTGACTGAAGCGGCGTGTCGAGAGGCCGACTGGACGATGGCCGCCATCGTCGGCTGTGCGGGCCTGGAATCGACGATGGCTGCCTTGAAATGCGGGCGGACTGTGGCGTTTGCCAACAAGGAGTCGCTCGTGTCCGCTGGCTCGCTGATGATGAGCGCGGCAGAGGCTTCGGGCGCAACCTTGCTTCCGGTCGATTCAGAACATAATGCTATACTCCAGTGCCTTGCAGGTAATTCGTCAAAAACTGTGCGAAGAATTATATTGACGGCAAGTGGCGGCCCGTTCCGGACTGCGAGCCTCGCCGAGATGGCCAGGGCAACCCCGGAAACCGCGGTGAAGCATCCGAACTGGTCGATGGGTGCAAAGATATCGGTCGATTCGGCGACGATGATGAACAAGGGTCTCGAACTCATCGAGGCGCATTATCTTTTCGCTACCGAAAGCGCGCGGCTGGGTGTCCTTTTTCACCCGCAGTCGGTGGTTCATTCGATGGTCGAATATATCGATGGGTCGGTGCTGGCGCAGATGGGTTCGCCCGACATGCGCATCCCGATCGCATCGACGCTGGCGTGGCCCGACCGTATGGAAACGGGCGCACTTCCGCTCAATCTCGCAACAATTGGTCGCCTCGATTTCGAGGAACCGGACCTCGTGCGCTTTCCCGCGCTGACCCTCGCGCGCGATGCTCTGGAGGCGGGCGGGGCGCGTCCGGCGGTCCTCAATGCCGCCAATGAAGTCGCGGTGGCCGCGTTTCTGGCCCGGCGCATCGGCTTCCTTGTCATCGCGGATATTGTGAAGGCGGTGCTGGACCGCTATGACCCCGCCGATCCGGCAACGATCGAAGACGTGCTGGCTATCGATGCCGAGGCACGCCGTGTTGCCGAAACTGCCATAGAGGGGCTGTCTGCTTGATCCAAACACCCGGCATCATTTCGTCGATCCTGTTTTTCGCGCTGGCGATTGCGCCGCTCATTTTTATCCATGAGATGGGTCACTATATTGTCGGACGCTGGTTCGGCGTGAAGGCCGATGTCTTTTCGATCGGCTTCGGAAGGCCCATCGCCAAATGGTCCGACAAGCGTGGCACCCGCTGGCAGGTCGGCTGGATGCCGCTCGGGGGCTATGTGCGCTTTGCGGGCGACATGACCGCCGCAAGTGAACCATCGGCCGAGTGGCTGTCATTGCCGCCCGAAGAACGGAACCGGACGTTCCAGGCCAAATCGGTCTGGCAGCGGGCGCTTATCGTTCTGGCGGGACCGGCCACCAACTTCCTGTTCGCGATCGTCGTATTTGTCGGGCTTTTCAGTTTTTATGGCGAACCGCGCGTCGATCCGGTGATTGGATCGGTTGTAGCCGGTTCGGCTGCTGAACGGGCCGGCCTGCGCGCGGGCGACCGGATTGTCGCCATCGAAGGCAATTCGATCAGCCGTTACGACCAGATCGCAATGCTGGTGCAGGTGCGCGCCAATCAGCCTACCGAATTTACGGTCCAGCGTGGTGCGGCACCCCTCAACGTCGTGGTGACGCCACGCGCGGAAAAGGTCGATAATCCGGGTGGAGAGCCTGTGATGCTTGGCCGCGCGGGTATCATGTCCGGGCCTGTCCGCCTCGTTAAGCTGCAGATCTGGGAACTGCCGGGCGCTGCCGTGAAATTCACCGGCCAGGCCGTCGGCGGCATGATGACCGGCCTGCGCCAGATCATCGTCGGCCAGCGATCGGTCAATGAACTTGGCGGTCCCGTCAAGATGGCGCGGATCTCCGGCGAAGTCGCCATGGGCACGCCGATCCAGTTCCTGTTCTTCATGACGATGATTTCCATTAATCTGGGATTCATCAACCTGTTGCCAATCCCCACGCTCGATGGCGGTCACCTTGTTTTTTATGCCGCCGAGGCAATTCGACGGAAACCCGTTGGTTTGCGCGCGCAGGAATGGGCGTTCAAATCGGGGCTCGTCGTGCTGCTGGCATTCATGTTGTTTGTGACAGTCAACGATCTTGGCCTATGGAATCGTCTAGCCGGGTTGATTGGCTAGTGCGCATCGGGCAGGGCGATGCACCAATTTTATTTCTGATTAAGGGCCGGACTGCGTGACAGCGAACAAGTCAGTTTTTCAAGGCGGCCGTTATTTATCCGTCCTGCTCGTCGGAACCATGCTG
>JAQGKX010000050.1 GCA_028289885.1 Sphingomonadales bacterium | reverse complement strand
GAGCAGCAACCTAATGCGTTCCTGCCGACCTTCTTGGGAAGTCCGCCATGCCGTGGAACGAAATTGTCTGGATCGGCGCGCGGGTATGCCTCGTTGCCATGTTCCCGTTCAGCGCGATCGACAAGATTTGGCACTGGAAGAATTCCCTTGCCCAGACAAGGTCCGGTGGCAGGCCCGGCGCTCCCGTCCTTCTGGTCCTCGCGATTTTGGTCGAGGGGCTCACACCGATCTGTATCGTGACGGGATGGCTCGATCGCCCTGCGGCGGCGCTGCTTGCGGGGTTCTGCGTCGTGACCGCATTTCTTTATCACCCGTTCTGGACGTACCACGATTTCTTCAGTGCCGGCGAGGACAGCGTCGCGCGCGAGCATTTCTGGCAGTTCCTGAAGAATTTCGGGTTGGTCGGCGGTTTGTTGCTCGTGGTCTTTGCCGGAACGCTGGAGCGTCCATCCGAGGTCATGCATCCAGTGGCGTGGTCGTCGCATCCGGGATGATCCGGCATATCAGCCGGTCATAACGTCGAACCGCGCGTGCAGTGCGCTGGATTGTCCTTGTTCGAGAAACGTCAGCCCAAGCTCGGGCCATTGCGACTGCGGGGCATTGAGCGCGGCATTGGCGTTCTGGACGGGTTCGGCAACGAACAGTCCTCCATTCGGCGGCGAATAAACCTGGAACCGCCCGGCATCGGGGGACGACAGGCGCAGCGATGCCAGTTCGCCCGGCCAAATGATCGATGCCGCTCCGTTCCAGCCGTCAAAGCCATTGTCGAGCGCCTGCCCGCAGATGCGCCGCGCGCGCAGGTCATAGCGACCGCGCGGAGGCACGTTATCGACCGGCAGCACCGCAGCATCGATCGTCCATGCGCTTTCGACGACGGTGTCGAGCATCGTTTCGGCGGTGCAAGGATAATAGGGATGGAACCCCAAACCGCACGGCATCCGCTCGGGCGAGAGGTTGCGACAGGACAGGTCGAGCGACAGGCCATGTTCGTCTAAAGCTATCCGCTGCGCTGCCTCATACTCCCACGGCCATTCACCCGCCTTGTGGTGAAACGAAAGCGTCGCATGGTTTTTACTTTCCTCCACGACCTCCCATGCCGCCCGCCAACCCTGACCATGCATTGGGCTCGGATCGCCGGGGCTGTTGAGCGACAGGGTGACGACACGCCCATCGCAGGCGAAGGTGCCACCGCGAATCCGGTTTACATATGGGACCAGTGGGAAGCACGATGCATACAGTACATCGCTGATTGCCGCGTCGGTGCCGCGCAGCAGCGGCTGTCGCCGCCCGTCGAAGACGCGATCGAACCGTACGATGCCGCCGCCGACCGCAGGAAGCAACTGTACCTCCAATGCACTGTTACGCAGAGTGACCCGACGATCCATCACCCATTCTCCTGGACTGCGGGTGCAGTCGGCTTCGTCCTGATCATCCGCTTGGCGCGCACGCTTTGTCGCAGCGCATGAACGTCGTCGGCCTCGTCGGGCATCACTACCGGCACGGTCAGGCACATGCTTTGGGTGGGAAGAACGTCACGCCATTGCTGGATGAGGTCCTTATAGGCCTGACCGACAGGCCTGATCTTGCGGTCGAGGTCATAAAGGCCGAGCGGATTGACGTTGCCGTTCTTCTCGCGAAGCGCACTGTCCCAATCTATCTGGTCGGTTAGCGAATACCAGGTAAACCCGACGACCGGCACACCATCGTTGCGCACCCGCAACACGTTCGCCCACTCTTTCCACAACCAGTCGACCGCCTCAGTCCCAAGCGGCCCCTGATTGAGATTGGTTTCGGTGTGCATCACCGGCAACCGGTAACGGGCATGATATTGCCGGGTGATCTCGCTATAGCCAAAGATCTCACCCGACGCCCGCGTCGAGCCATCGGCTGAGACCCGGTGTTCGTTGGTCACGTAATAGTCGTTTCCCATGATGCAGTGCTGTTTGAGGCGGTTGTCGAGGAAGAAATGATACTCTTCCTTGGTCATGCCATTATCCAGCAGATACTCGTACATCTCTGAATCCACGCGGCGACCATAGTTCAGATCGAGCGACAGATACCGCTGTGAATTCATCAGCTCCGCAGCCCCGATCGCCGCCGGGCTTTCGGCATGAAAATATTCGGAAGACTCGCTCTGGATGAAAATTGCATCGGGGCGAACCGTCAGGATGGCTTCCATGGCAAGAACATTGGCCTTGACCAGATGCTTCAGCGCGGTGACGAAGCCGAGTTCGCTGCTCAGTTGCTCGTTCCACCAACCATAGCGAGCCGAGAAGGTCGCGCAGATATACATTTCGTTGACCGGGGTATAGAGTTGTACCCAGGGAAAGCGGCCAGCGAACGCCAGCGCATAGCCACGAAACAGCCCGGCAAAGTCGGGGTTCTGGAAGTTCCCGATCCAGTCTGGTACTCCGAAATGACACAGATCGACGATCGGCACGATGTTGCGGCGCTTCAGGTCGGCAAATGCCTGATCGGCGAACTCCCAGTCGTACTTACCGTCGCCAAGCCAGGTCTTGTGGATCGGTGGGCCGAACCGGAGATAGCTGATCCCCATCTCCTCAACGAGCGCAAAGTCCTCTTGCCACCGTTTGTAATGACCGCAGCTTTCCATCTCATCGATGCGGGATCGCCCACCATCGATCGTTGGGACGCTGTTCTCGATTCCGGTGGCAAACATGAAGGTGGCGATGACAAATCTCCTTACCGTGGTTCGATCACGCCAGGGGTACAGGGCGCCAGCAGGTTCCGACAACGGCAATCGAAGGAAGAGATGGAAATAGCGTCAGCCTCAAACACTACTTCAATCAACATCCGACGACCCAATCTGATGCAGTGCATCGTTGATCGAACCAATCTTTCGCACGCATCTTGGAACGGCGCTGCGCAGAAGGTCGTTCGACAACCGAGCCCGCCGAATTAAGCTCGCATGACAACACCGACGGAGACGACATGGATATTACGCAACTCATCCTGGATGATCACCATGAGCAGCGCCGCCTGTTCGCTATCGTCGAGCAGGTAGATCCCCAAGACGTATCGAGTCTGGCTGCCATCTGGCGTCGACTGGCAACCTTCCTCGAGGTACATGCGGAAACCGAGGAGAAACTGTTCTACCCCGAACTGTTGCGGGTCGGGCGCGATGCCGGCGACAAAAAAGGCGTCGAGGACGAAACTCTCGACGCGATCAAGGATCATAACGAAATCCGCGATGCAGTCGCAGCCGTCAGTCACGAGCAGGTAGGAAGGCCTGAATGGTTCAAGGCAGTGGCTGCCGCCAATAAAGCCAATAGCGACCATATGGCCGAAGAGGAGCGCGAGGGGTTGACTGACTTTCGCCAAAAGGCCTCGCTACAATTGAGACACGATCTCGCCGTCGCGTTCGCTTCTTATGAGGCGGGACATGTCGATGGCGTGACGCCCGTCGACAAGGATCCAAAGCGCTGGGTGGCAGAGCACTAATGCACGCCCCTTGGGATTGTCTGGGATGAAGCCCAGGCGCCACCTGCAGTAAACAGGGCGCCTGAACGGCGCGCAGTTGCGAACGACGTATTGTCGTGACACCGCCTGACCGCGTGATCAGGCGGTGCCTTGGCTAAGTCATTTTCCTTGATCAGATTTCTTAGCTGCGTGGTGATGTCCGGCAACAGCACCGATGGCAGCGCCTGCCTTTGCATGACCGCGCCCGACGAAGTGACCTGCAGTCGCACCCACTACTGCACCTTTCACGGCGCCTTTGGCCTGCGCAGTCGTAGCCCCAGTGGCAAAGCCAATAGCGAGGAACCCGGCAATTGTTGCCGCGGTAACATTTACGGTTTTCATCTATACTCTCCGTCTCAAGCTCCCGCCAAATAGCTGGCGTTCAGGTCGGGTAAATTCAAGGGATCTGGGCTTCTAATGATAGCATCGCGTTTAATCTCGCCGTTCAGTGGCTCTGATATATTCCCGTGAGTCGTAGGCCCGCTACTCTAATCGATCCGTTTCAGAATGTCGGGTAATTGCCGACTCTGGTGGAAAGCGGTCGTAGTTATTGAGCGACCGCTTCACTTACACCGTAGAGCAAAGCCCCGAGCATCAACAAGTACGTCGCCACATACGACCAGAACCAAGTTGGCTCGTCAGATCTGGCTACATTCTGCCCGCGAAGCCAGATCGACCCAGAGCGGATAGCAGCGTATGTCCTTCACAGTATGAACGCTGCGCCCCCTCCACAGGACATCCCCATGAACAACGCCAATCCAACGGGTAGTGAATGTTGGCTCATCGTGGACTCCTCAGCATTGGTCATACCCGGCACGTCAACGGCAACAACTGGACGCTAGCAGACGCCAGCTCGGACCAGCTCGTAATTCATTGGGCCGCTTAGCCACCAGGCATACATCGCGAAGTCAGCCGCGAGGCTCCACAGTGGATACTGAAAAGTTGCCGAGCGGTTTAGCTCGACCACCAAGTGTGCCACCCACGCAAAAGGTGACCGCTAGCCTGAGCTGACAAAAGACTGCTCGCCCGATGATCGAGCGAGCAGCTCGCAATAATATCGCGTTTAGGTAACTGATCTTGCGTGGGTAGCAGATTCAACCGGGTGCTTCCCCGGTCTTGCTGGCGCCCATGTGGGTTGTGCGCCACCCGGTGCGACGCTACCGCAGTCTCCCGAGCTCGTGGTGACGACTTTTGGCAATTCGGTTTCGCCAAGCGACGTAACCTGCCAACTACGATTGCAGCTGTGCTTCCCGTCGCTCGTCGCCACATAGCTATAGCTCATCGAACCTCGTGGCATCCCATGGAAAGCCGCAAGGTTGGGCTTCCCATCATTTGTCAGCGGCCTCGCATCGAGCGCCTGGACTTGCCGCATCATGGCTTCGACCTGCTCGTCAATCGCGGTCGATACATGCTCGAGCATGGCAATCGGCGCTGCATCAAATGGGTTGGATGGTCTAATAGGCGTCAACTCTTTGAAAGGTTCGACGATCACTTTCGGAGCCACGTCGCCAACATATTCAACACGGGCAATCGACCCGTCGGGTAGCCCCACCGTCAGCATCCTTGTGTTTTGACTCGCCGCCACCGCCGTGCCCGCGACCAGGATTGCCGCTGCGCCAGCCAAGACGGCTGTACGAACATTTCGCATCAATCGTCCTCCATCACAATGAGATAGGGTCACAACCTAACCCCGGAAGATTGAACGGAAGATGGCCAGATTAGGTTGCACTCCATGGTGACAAAACTTCACATCGGGCAATGGTGAAGGACGGCTCAGGTAGGCGGAAATCGAACCTGCAAATCGGCGTGACTCACCTAATGTCCGCCACAATTGCTGTGCGGCAACGCGCCCGGTCTCAGTTCTTTAAAGCAATGGTACACAGCTTCAAAGATCGTCTTGCATATCTTGCTCCTAGCCGTTCGCTTGCCATCGCACTTGCGCCTCACGCCATAGTCGCATCCCCTCCTCGCGAACGACCCTTCCGATTGTGGCGGGTGTAAGATCGGCGCGAGCACTGTGTGGGAACAAAACGGTCGTGACGTTGCCAGTGATGCTTTCCATATCGTCGACCACCTGCCTGCACGCGCCCGTCAAATCATGTTCGGCGCACAGTTGGCGACCCAGTTTTTCGTGGAGCGCAAGCGAGCCTTCGCCCAGCTTGGCGTAGGGCCCAGTATCCGCCACGATCACGGGAACGACATGGCCCTGAGCCAGAACAACGCCAAAGTCGCCGACCTGTATGCCTGTCCGTTCGCTAAACTCGCCTTGCAGCTCACGCGGACCGGCATAAGGGATCACGACATACGGGATACGCTCTGCATCGACCGGAACCGAACCGCCTTTGCCATCGGGCAGCATCAATGATGTTGGGCATTGATCCGAGCGCCCACGCAAGGGGCTGCACGCATAGGACGATCCGTCCAGATCGACCGCAAGTTTCGACACAAAGGCGATCGCACCATCTGGTAGACGACGAAGCGCTTCGACGGCGTTCGGGTCGTCTCCGCAGCCATATTTCGGTCGGCGGTTCCGGAACTGCCGCTTCTTGTCACACAGGGCGAATTGATGACGGTAATCCTCATCGACCGGGTTCCCATCGGGCAACCTGATTCCCGCTGGCCATTGCCGGGGAGCCGCTACAGCTGTCGACATTTCCGACGCGAGCGCCAGAAGGAGCGAAATGAACATAATCACGATCTCGATAAGGGACAGGAGTAAAGGTAACGCTCACACCCGAGCCGCTATCCATATCAACGCACCGCGTGCAAAAATGCGGGCGATGGTGGCCAACCGGCAGTCGGTGTGGTCACATTTGGCGCCGCTCCCGGTCGTGATCAACCGCTTTATACTCGGCGTCAATGTCCGCCGGCGGGTCCTTGAAACTATTCCAGGGCAGTTCCTTATGCAGTTGCTGAGACCATCGTTCCAGCCACTCAATGCCGTCGGCTCCGACATAAGGATCGGCGATGCGGTAAGCCGGATCGGCCATCGCCTGTTCGAGAGTGACCGGCCTGAGTTTGTTTTTCCTCAAAAGCGCGGAGAGGTTATCGATGCAGTCGGCGTTGAGGCGCGTGTCATGCAGCAGCATGACGAACGCCATGCCCCGGCCCAGCAGCTGGTGACCGGCTTCCCGATACCAGGGAATGATCTTTGCCGTGTAAGTGAGGTAGGCCGCCTTGATCCGCTGAACGCGCCTCTTGTCGTGACGGGCAATCGCATCGTCATAGGGTTCTGAAAACAACCAGTCTGAGTTTTCCATCGTGACGGGCGCGATCCGGTAACCCCGAGATGCCAGCCAATTATCGATCTTCAGCTTGGTTTCCAAAGGCATGCCGGTTTCCAGATAGGGATGGCGAAACCAGCGAAGATCGCGATGGCGCGCCACCAGCATCGGGCGTGTAACTTGCTCCCCACGCGCGATGTCGCGAATGTACCCATCCGCAAGCAACTTGTTCGGGGATTCATGCGAAAAGGTGTGATTGCCGAGGCTCATTCCCGCATCGAGCCATTGGCGCAATATATCGATCTGGGCTGCCCGTTCGAGATCGTCGAGCTTGCCTTCGTTGACGAAACCAATGGCCGGTAGATGATGGCGATGCAGTCCGCGCAGCAGCTTCGCGTTGGTATAATTCGCATATGATTGCGCATGGAGCAGAGTCATCGTGGGTAGGTCATCAAAGGTGAGCGCAACGCTGTCGCCCTTGGCCTGGACGGGCGCAGAGGTGAAAAGCGCCAACGCCGTAAGTAAATATCGCCGCACTTCTCTGAGCTCCCGGAAAGCATGACCGTCCAGCGCTCGTAAAGCGGGCGAACGGATTTGCGAAGACCTCCGTCGCCTCTCACCGTTAACTAAGCAAAACTTCTCGTCACTGCCCATCGTTTGAGATATGGCCACGGCGGGAGCGTATCAGCGGAGGGAGTGGTACGTGAAGCTTGGCCGACGTGCACGATCGATTGCCCTGTTCGAACAACTGGGGCCGGGTCTGGTCACGGGCGCCGCCGACGATGATCCAAGCGG
>JAQGKX010000031.1 GCA_028289885.1 Sphingomonadales bacterium | reverse complement strand
TGCCAGCCGGGCAACCCCCGGTTAGGAGCGCCGCAGCGTGGGCGTGTAGCTCAGTGGTAGAGCACTGTGTTGACATCGCAGGGGTCGCAAGTTCAATCCTTGCCACGCCCACCATTTTCCGTTTTGCGAATAAATTCCCTTTATTGGGCCGCACTGCGTATAGCCTTGTAAATTATTTACCGAATTTCAGCTTTCAGCTTCAATCTACGACGCATTGACCCCAATAATCGCGCGTCATAGCTGCCAGACTCTGTAAATCCGTATATTTGCACTGCAGCAACAATTGCAGGGCAAGCACATGACTTATCAGAATGACATCGGACGGCTGACCACGCTTATCGGCAGCAAGAGCGGCACCTGGGACGGCATCGACGCCGAATCGGTTTCGCGCATGCGCCTGCAGAACCGCTTTCAGACCGGTCTCGATATTGCGCGCTACACCGCCAAGATCATGCGGGCCGACATGGATGCCTATGACGCCGACCCCGCCAACTATACCCAGTCGCTGGGTTGCTGGCACGGGTTCATCGCCCAGCAGAAGATGATCTCGATCAAAAAACATTTCGGCACTACCGATCGCCGTTACCTTTATCTTTCGGGCTGGATGGTCGCGGCGCTGCGTTCGGAGTTCGGCCCCCTGCCCGACCAGTCGATGCACGAGAAGACATCGGTGCCCGCGCTGATCGAGGAACTCTACACCTTCCTGCGCCAGGCCGATGCCCGCGAACTCGGCATGATGTTCCGCGACGTCGATGCCGCCCGCGCTTCGGGGAACCAGATCGAGGAGCAGCGATTGCTGCACGCCATCGAGAATTACCAGACGCATGTCGTCCCTGTCATTGCCGACATCGACGCAGGGTTCGGTAATGCCGAGGCAACCTATCTGCTCGCCCGCAAGATGATCGAGGCCGGTGCCTGCGCGCTCCAGATCGAAAACCAGGTTTCGGACGAAAAACAGTGCGGCCATCAGGACGGCAAAGTCACCGTGCCGCACGAGGATTTCCTCGCGAAGGTCCGCGCCTGTCGCTACGCCTTCCTCGAACTCGGCGTCGAGGACGGCATCATCGTCACGCGCACCGATTCTCTCGGTGCTGGCCTGACCAAGCAGATCGCGATCAGCCACACACCCGGCGATCTCGGCGACCAGTATAACGCCTTCCTCGACTGCGAGGAGATCACGCCAGAGAACGCAACGAACGGCGACGTCATCATCAACCGCGACGGCAGACTGATGCGGCCCAAGCGCCTGCCCAGCAACCTGTACCAGTTCCGCCCCGGCACCGGTGAGGACCGCTGCGTTCTCGACAGCATCACCTCCTTGCAGAATGGTGCCGATTTGTTGTGGATCGAGACCGAAAAGCCGCACATCGAACAGATCGCAGGCATGGTCGATCGTATTCGGGAGGTCGTTCCGAACGCCAAGCTCGTCTACAACAACTCGCCGTCGTTCAACTGGACTTTGAACTTCCGCCAGCAGGTTTACGACGCATGGGTTTCGGAAGGTCGCGACGTCTCGGCGTACGATCGCGCGCGGCTTATGAGTGTCGATTACGATGCTACCGAACTCGGTGCCGAGGCCGACGAGCAGATCCGCACCTTCCAGTCGGAAAGTGCCAAGCGCGCCGGTATCTTCCATCACCTGATCACGCTGCCGACCTATCACACGGCGGCACTGTCGACCGACAATCTGGCGAAGGAATATTTCGGCGATGCCGGGATGCTCGGCTACGTCCTTGGCGTTCAGCGTCAGGAAATCCGTCAGGGCATCGCCTGCGTGAAGCACCAGAACATGTCCGGGTCGGACATTGGCGATGACCATAAGGAGTATTTCGCTGGCGAGGCCGCATTGAAGGCTGGTGGGGCGCACAACACGATGAACCAGTTCGCTGCTTAAGGCGGGCTTACTATGGCCGCCATTCCGATGGCGGCCATTAAGGCTTAGCGAGCCGTGCTGACCCGCCAGATACGGTTGCCGACATCGTCCGCGACCAGCAGGCTGCCGGCCTTGTCCATGATCACGCCAACCGGTCGTCCCTGTGCCTTGCCATCCTTGTCGAGAAACCCCGTCAGCACATCCTGCATTTTCCCTTCCGGGAACCCGCGCGCGCCGAACTGGACGAAGACGACCTTATACCCGGACATCGGCTTGCGATTCCAGGATCCATGCTGGCCGATGAATGCGCCATCCTTGAACGACCCAAGCGATCCGAACGCCAGCCCGAGCGAAGCGGTGTGCGCGCCGAGCGCATAGTCGGGACGACGGGTATATTGCAGAAGGTCGGGGCGCGGATCGACGCGGGGGTCCTCGTAACCGCCCCAATAGCTGTAAGGCCAGCCGTAGAAGGCCCCCAGTTCCACCAACGTCAGATAATCGGGCGCAAGGTCCGAACCGAGCATGTCGCGTTCGTTGACGACCGTCCATAGCTGTTTCGATTTCGGCTCCCACGCCATGCCGACCGGGTTACGCAGGCCCGCCGCGTAGATTCGAACCCTGTGCGTCTGGAGATTAAATTCGAGGATGTTCGCGCGATTGGCCTCGGCATCCATGCCGTTTTCGGCGATGTTGGTCGATGATCCGACACCGATATAAAGCAGCTTGCCGGTCGGATCGGCGACAATGTTCTTGGCCCAGTGATTACCGCCACCGGGCAGCGCGACGATCTTTTGAGCGGGCGCGGTGATCTTCGTGTCGCCGACCTTGAAGGGATAAGCGACCAGCGCATTGTGGTTGCCAACGAACAGGCGGTCGCCGACGAGCGCCATCCCAAACGGTGAGTCGAGGCCCGACAGCAGCACCGACCGATAGTCCGCCACGCCATCGCCATTGGTGTCGCGCAACAGGATGATGCGGTTCGGTGACGCTGCACCCGCGCCTGCCTTCGACATCAGGGTCTTCATGACGAAGCCCGTCACACCACCGGAGGGGCGCGGAGGGGAATTGGTTTCAGCCACCAGAACGTCGCCATTGGGAAGTTCGTAAAGCCAGCGCGGATGGTCGAGTCCGGCGGCAAACGCATTGACCGACAGTCCTGCGGCCGCGACGGGTTTGGCACCCCCTTGCCAGCCAACAACGTCGGCTATGCCGATCGTCGGGATCGTCTGGACGCGTGGGCTGGTGATCTGCGGCCTCGTGCCCGTGACGGCCTCTACACTGAGTCGAGCCATATCCGCGCGTCCGAAATAGGCCCAGCCTATGCCCAGAATGACGATAATCATGGCGACGATGATGAAAATGCGGCTGCGAATGGTCATGGAGTCTTTATGGTGACTGACCGTGCATCTTGCCAGTGGTGTTACTTACCGGCGGCCCACGACCTTACTTACCCGCAGGGACGTCATCCTCGACTAAGGGTGGATGCAATCGCACGCGGGTCGCGCGCCGCGTGTCGCCTTCGGTCACTTCGATGCGCCAGCCGCTCTCATGCGTCAGGCATTCGCCGGGCTGTGGGACATGGCCCGCCAGCACGAAGGCCAGCCCGCCGATCGTATCCACATCGCCATCGACTTCGCCAAGGCGAGGGTCGATGGCGGCGGCAATGTCTTCGAGTTCGGCCCGAGCGTCCGCTTCCCACAGGCCATCGTCGAGCGCGACGATCAGCGCTTCGGGGGCGTCGTCATGCTCGTCCTCGATATCGCCGACGATCTCCTCGACAAGATCCTCGATCGTCACCAGGCCTTCGGTCCCGGAATATTCATCGATGACGATGGCGAGGTGGACGCGCTGCAACCGCATTTCGGCAAGCATGTCGAGGACGCCCATCGACTGCGGCACATATAATGGCTGACGGATAAGGTCGGTGATCGTGTCGGGGTGTGGACCTTCGCCGGCAAGGATCGCGAATACGTCCTTGATGTGGATCATGCCGATGATGCTGTCGAGGCTGGTCTGGTATACCGGCAGACGACTGTGGCCCGCCTCGGCAAAACAGGCGACCAGATCGACGAAACTTATCGTGTCGGGAACGGCGGTGATGTCGCTCCGCGGAACGGCGACGTCATCCACCGTGCGCTCGCCGAAGTGGAGCAGGTTGCGGACCATCTGGCGCTCGACCGGGGTAAGGTCGCCCGCCGTGGTCGGCTCGGGATCGTCCTCATGCTCGGCAATCGCTTCTTCGATCTGATCGCGCAATGTCGGTTCATTGTGCTCGCCGAACAGCATCGTGCGCAGCCCACTGAAAAAGCGCCCATTTTCGATAGGCTTGGCGGTTCTACTATCGCCTTCTTTCATGGCAGGTCTTCAGTCCTCGATGGGGTAAGGGTCGTGCAGGCCGAGCGCAGCCATCGTCGCCTGCTCGATAGATTCCATGGCTTCGGCTTGCGCGTCGTCCATATGATCATGGCCTAGCAAATGCAGGACCCCATGCACAATGAGGTGTGTCGCATGATCCTGCAGCGAGACTTTGCGCTCCTCAGCTTCACGTGCACACACGCCGTGGGCAAGGACGATGTCCCCCAGCAGTATCTCGCCATCGTCGGTATTGCCGAGCGATTCGATCAGATCGGCCTGCACCATCGAAAACGACAGTACGTTGGTCGGCTTGTCCTGCTGGCGATATTGCTTGTTGAGCGTGTGGACTTCCTCGTCCGAAGTCAGCCGCACCGAAATCTCGACCGTGGCCGATGTGTTGGCAAGATCGGCCTGCGGACTGGCCCTAAGCGCGGACGAGCAGGCGCGCTCGCTAAGCGCTTGCCAGTCCCACGCAGGCCAGGGGCTTTCGGTCAGAAGTGCAATTTCAATCATATCGCGTGTCGGGGCCTTCATAAGCTTCGACGATGCGACCAACGACGGGATGCCGCACGACGTCCGCCACCCCGAAGCGAACGGTCGCGATACCCTCGACACCTTCGAGTTTGGAAACCGCATCCGCCAGCCCCGACTTGGTGATGTCCGGCAAATCGATCTGCTTGGGATCGCCGCAGACGACCATGCGGCTGTTCTCTCCGAAGCGGGTCAGGAACATCTTCATCTGCGAGGGCGTCGTATTCTGCGCCTCGTCGAGGATGATGAACGAACCCGCCAGCGTCCGCCCGCGCATGAACGCAATCGGCGCGATTTCGATTTCACCGCTGGCAATGCGCCGCTCGACTTGTTCCGCTGGCAGGCAATCGTAGAGCGCGTCGTACAGGGGGCGAAGGTAAGGATCGACCTTCTCCTTCATGTCGCCGGGCAGGAACCCCAGCCGTTCACCCGCCTCAACCGCAGGCCGCGACAGGATCAGGCGATCGACCGAACCAGTGATAAGCTGCGACACCGCCTGCGCCACCGCGAGATAGGTTTTACCCGTACCGGCTGGTCCAAGGGCGAAGATGATGTCGTGTTTGACCAGCGCTTCCATGTAACGGATCTGCGTCGCCGAACGCGGCACGATGGTTTTCTTGCGCGTGCGGATCATCACCGTCGGCGATTCGGACACATCGTGGCGGATGATGCCGTCGAGGGTGGGTTCGGAAGACATGGCAATCACCGCCTCGACCGCGCCGCTGTCGATATCCTGCCCCTGCACGATGCGATTATACAGGCCGGTCAGCACATCCCGGGCGCGGGCGATGGCGGATGCTTCGCCCTCGATCTGCAATTTGTTACCGCGCGCGGCGATGTAGACGCCCAGCTTATTTTCGATCGCGACCAAATTCTGGTCATACTCACCGAACACCCGCCCCAGTAATTGCGGCTTATCGAACATTACTTCTAGTCGCGAACGGTCTCCGGCTTTTGCGGGAACGGGCTTACGCGACATTCAGGCCGCCTTTCTTTTCTGGGTTGGACTTCCGGTAACAGAATTGGGGCCAGCCGCCGTAATTGCAACATCTATTAAGTCGCCAGCGGCAAGACCCGGCTGGACGATGTGAACCGATTGCATCCACGGCGATTTTCCGAGCATCTGACCGGGCAGCTTCCCCGTCCGCTCGATCAAGATATTGGTTTCCGTCCCCACTGAGGCAATATTGAACGCATGCTGTTGCGCGTTGATGACAGCCTGCAAACGCTGGAGCCGCTCGTCCATCACGGCCTTTGGAATCTGGTCGCCCATCGTCGCGGCGGGTGTGCCGGGGCGCGGTGAATAGGTGAAGCTGAATGCCTGTGCATAGCGGACAACCGCGACAAGGCTGAGCGTGTCCTCGAAGTCGGCATCGGTTTCGCCGGGGAAGCCGACGATGAAATCTCCGGACAAGGCGATGTCGGGACGCGCAACGCGAACGCGGTCGAGCAGCTTGATATACGAATCCCGCGTATGGCTACGGTTCATCACTTTCAATATGCGGTCGCTTCCCGATTGCACCGGCAGATGCAGGAACGGCATCAGTTTCTCGACATCGCGGTGGGCGTCGATCAGCCCCTGCGTCATGTCGTTCGGGTGGCTCGTCATGTACCGGATGCGCGCCAGCCCCGGCAGTTTGTCGAGCGCAATCGCCAGCCCATGCAAGCCAACGCCCTCATGATCCCAGGCGTTCACATTCTGCCCGAGCAGCGTAATCTCGCGCGCACCGCCATCGATCAGCGCCCGCGCCTCGTCCATGATCGCGTCGAAGGAGCGCGAGACTTCGGCCCCGCGTGTATAGGGTACGACGCAATAGGTGCAGAACTTGTCGCATCCCTCCTGAACCGTAAGGAAGGCGGACGTCCGCTGCCCCTTCGAGCGCGCGGGCAACGCGCCGAATTTGGAAAGCGCGGGCATATCGGTGTCGATCGCCGCCTTGCCACTCCGCGCCGCCGCGACCAGTTCGGGCAGACGATGGTAAGCCTGCGGACCCACAACAATATCCACGTCACGCGCCCGTTTCGCGACTTCGGCACCCTCGGCCTGCGCCACACACCCGGCGACCGCGATCATCGGGCGCGTCCCGTCCTCGCGCTTCAAAGTGCCGATTTCGGAATAAACCCGGTGAACCGCGCGCTCGCGGATATGGCAGGTGTTGAGGACGACCAGATCGGCGTCGTCGGAACTGGCCGCGACCATGCCTTCGCCGGTCAGCAACTCGCTCATGCGGTCGCCGTCATAGACGTTCATCTGGCAACCGAACGATTTGATATGGAATGATTTGGGCTGGGGGCGTGTCAAGATTTCACCGCTATACAATCGCAATGCCG
>JAQGKX010000027.1 GCA_028289885.1 Sphingomonadales bacterium | reverse complement strand
GGTCCTGGTGGCGTATCCGCGGTGGTTGGGCGACCAATGTCGTCACGGACGTTTGCGGCGCTCCTTCTCGGCGGACTTATCTATGTCGCGCAATATCCGGGCATCGAGCATGGCCACGCGCTGAACGCGCGCCGGTTGCGTGGGCTTTTGAAAGATAGCGCGCTGGAACCCGGCCCGGACATTTGCAGGTTCGCCGGCATTTTTAGGCGCTCGGGCATGGACCGGCACGACCACCGCAGCCTGTATGATCCTGGGCGCGGCAGGTACCGCTTCGACAGGCGTGAACGACGCATTCATGACCGAAGGTGGCGCATTCGGCGTGCCATCGTCAATCGCTTCCGATCCCAGCGAGGCCAGTTCTTTCTCTCCATGAAGAAACTGTTGCGCCTTCGGGGCTGACAAGGCCAGCACGTCGCCGTTCCACTTTTCAAGCTGGCGGAGCGAAGCGCGCGTGCCGAGTTCGGTCTGCAACTGGCGCATGTCCCGCTGTGCGGATGCGATCTGATGCTCCACCGATTCGAGCTTGCCGCGTTCTGCCGCAACCTGCAACGACACCATATAAAGGCACGTTGCCGCAGTCGCGACACCAGCAACCCAGCCGAGCGGACGGAAACGTTGGCCTATCATGATATCGAGCTTTCGTGGGAGGGCCATGCGGGGGCGGCGGTGCGGCGGGCGGAACGAAGCGTGGCGGAACGCGCACGCGGATTGCGGTCGATTTCGGCGTCGGTGGCGCGAACGGGCTTGCCGACGGCTTCGAAGCTCGGCGCACGAACGGCGGCGACGGTGGGCAGGTGTCGCGACCCCGCAGGCTCTCCACCCGAGCGGCGACGAAGGAACAGCTTCACCATGCGGTCCTCAAGGCTGTGGAAGGTGACGACCGCGAGCCGACCACCGGGCTTCAGCGCACGTTCGGCAGCGGCGAGACCGTCTTCCAGTTCGCCCAGTTCGCGATTGACGTGCATCCGGATCGCCTGAAACGTCCGCGTCGCAGGGTCTTTCTTCTCGCCGGGCTTGTGACCAACGGCCCGACGGACGGCGCGCGACAGGTCCATCGTGGTGCTAAGTGGGCGCGCATCGACGATGGCATGGGCGATCCGCCGCGACTTCTTCTCGTCGCCCAGCGTATAGATAATGTCCGCGATCTCGGTCTCGTCGGCGGTGTTCAGGAAATCGGCGGCGCTCGGCCCCGCCTGTTCCATCCGCATGTCGAGCGGACCTTCGGACTGGAACGAAAAGCCCCGGCTCGGCTGGTCGATCTGCATCGACGACACACCGATATCGAGGACGACGCCATCGACTTCGCCAGCCTGGTCGAGCCGCGAGAAATTATCCTGAATAAGGGTAAGCCGGTCATGCGGGGCCGCGGCCGCAATCGCATCGGGGTCGCGGTCGAATGCGGTCACTTCCGCGCCCTTGTCGAGCATCGCCGCCGTATAACCGCCGGCGCCATAAGTGCCATCGACGTGCCGCTCGCCCGGCTGGATATCCAGCGCCGTCAGCACTTCATCGAGCAGGACCGGGATATGGGCAGCCGTCACGCCGCCGCCCTCTGTTCGAGGCAGAAGCGCACCATGTCCTTCAGGTCTTCGTCAACGCCCGGCGTCTCCATCAACACGCTGGGGTTCCAGATTTCAAAAGTGTCGCCGGTACCGAGAAAGAAGGCGAGGTCGTCCAACTTGCCCTTGGCGCGAAAGAACGGCGGCAGGATGAAACGGCCCGAAGCGTCGAACGGCACTTCGTCGACCGCACCGAACGAACGGCGCGCTATATTGTGGGTGTCGACGTCCTTGCCTGCATCCAGCGCGCGGGTTTCATCGCGGTCGAGCTTGGCGTGGAGCAGGTCGGACCAGCCGCGATCATAGCCCTTCAGGCAAGGGTCGGCTTCGTGCTTGGAAATCAGGAGAACACGGTCGCCATTGTTGCGTTCGATGACGGCACGCAGAGGTGCGGGGATAGCGACGCGGCCTTTGCCGTCGATCGCCTGCAGCGCATATCCTCTGAACAATCCCCGTTCGGCCAAAGCCTGTTTTTCCCTGCGTATCCCAAGGCAAAGCTCCGCCGCTCACCGCGCGACGTGTTTTTGCGCAGCGTTTGTAGTGATGCGTGCAGACGACCCCGCCTCTTGTATTCAAAGGCGTATCAGGGGATTGCGCGGTTCACAACGGTTTTTGACGGGTGAAACGGGGAAAAGACTAAATATTCCTGCAGGTTCTATCTATGTTCTTACTATCCGCACAAATAAGGTGCGCAAGGGCCTACCGCCGCCCCAACAGCCTCTGATCTTTTGCTTGTTTTTGAGAATCGGTGAGAACGAACCCGGAATTCCCATTGGGGAACCGACTCCGCCTAGTTCGCCGGCTGGTTAGCAGGCACAGCCGGGTCCTTGCGATCGTTCGCCGCCGGCGCTACCCCCAGTTGGGCGAGCGGCTCGGCGTTCGGATCGACCGTCTTGGACGATGTGGATTTGGCATCCGTCGGCAACGAAGCCGTTGCCCCCCGCGCACTCAATCCAGCCGTTCGCCGGACGCTCGTCGCGATTGCCGCCGCCAGCAGCACGATCAGGATAACGGCGGCAAGTCCGGTCACCCCCACGCGAATACGCTGCATCGGCTCCTGCCGATTGTCGCGCCGCAGCGGGCTGTTGGGATGTTCGCCGGTCATGAACCCCAAAATAGGAAGGACTAGCGCACAAGCCAAGGGAGGACTGGAAGTCCCTTCGCCTTCAGCCATTCGGCATTGTACAACGTTGAAAGATACCGAAAGCCCGTGTCGCACAGGATGGTAACGATCGTCTTGCCTGGCCCCATCTCGCGCGCCAGCCGAATCGCGCCGGCGACATTGATCCCCGACGACAGGCCAAGGCAAAGCCCCTCGTCCCTGAGCAGCGCGGCAACCTGTTCCAGTCCTTCCTCGTCGGAAATGCGAAACTGGGTGTCGATCGGCGCGCCCTCCAGATTGTTGGTGATGCGCCCCTGCCCGATCCCCTCGGCCACCGAAACGCCCTCCGCCTTCAATTCGCCATGTGCGTAATATTCATAAAGCGACGCACCGTGCGGGTCCGCCAGCGCAATCACGATCGCTTCGTTCTTGGCTTTCAAGCCGAGGCCGACGCCTGCCAATGTGCCGCCTGTCCCGACCGCGCAGACAAACCCGTCGACCTTGCCGCCGGTCTGCGCCCAGATTTCCTCTGCCGTCCCAACGATATGCGAGCGCCTGTTCGCAATATTGTCGAACTGGTTTGCCCAGATTGCACCATCGGTCTCCTCGGCGATCCGGCGCGAGGTGTGGACGAAATGCCCGGGATTCGAAAATGGCGCGGCGGGGACCAGCACCAGTTCGGCCCCAAGCGCCCGCAGCGTATCCATTTTCTCGCGGCTCTGCGTTTCAGGCATGACGATGATCGTCTTATAGCCCTTGGCATTGCCGACCAGGGCAAGCCCGATCCCGGTATTGCCCGCCGTCCCCTCGACGATCGTCCCACCCGGCAGCAGCGCGCCCGATTCCTCGGCATCGAGTACGATATGAAGCGCCGCGCGATCCTTTACCGATGCGCCCGGATTGGTGAACTCGCACTTGGCCAGAATCTCGCAACCCGTTGCGTCGCTCGGGCCGTTCAGCCGGACGAGTGGGGTGTTGCCGATGAGTGATAATGTGTCGCGCGATATGGTCATGTCCCCCCCTAGCCGCGCGGCCCGCCTTCCAGCAAGCAATGCCGACTTGACGCGCCGAAAGCGAGAGTATGCGGCGGCAATTGTTTTTTTGTTCGATTGCGGCACTCATACCCCCTCAAATCACTTGACGCGCCATGCTGCACCCGCGAGATCAGCGCGCCTATGACCAAAGCCCCAATTCTTGCCGCCGTGGCGGCCCTCCTCTCCCTTGCTGCGTGCAACGGGAAGGCCACTCCAACCGCCGAGCAAAATGCTTCCGACGCGGCCAACGTTGCAGAGGCGGCCAAGCCCCCTGCCGAAATGCCGCCGTCGGTCGCCGCGACGAAGACATTCCGTTGCGACGACAACAGCGTCGTCTCGGTGGAATTCTATGTCGGCGACAAGCAGGCCAACCTTCACCCCACTGAAAAGGGTCCTGCGATCATGCTGAAGGCTGACGAAGCCGGCAAGCCGCTGGTTGCCGAGGGCTACTCGCTCGCCGGTTCGCAGTCGAAGATCACGCTGAGCACGCCCAAGGCCAAAAGCCAGACCTGCAGCAGCTAGTTCCATTTCGACGCCATATCGCCGGGTCCGTTGCGCCCGGCCAATGGTTTGATTATATCAGTGGTCAATTGCCCCGGCAGCCGCAACGACCAATCGGTGCGCGCTCGACCGGGGC
>JAQGKX010000021.1 GCA_028289885.1 Sphingomonadales bacterium | reverse complement strand
ATCCGCATCGGTGCCGGACCCGCCGCCGAAAGCTATCTCGACGTTGCCGCCATCCTCGCCGCTGCCAGAGAAAGCGGCGCAGGAGCGATCCACCCCGGCTATGGTTTTCTTGCCGAAAATGCGGCCTTTGCCGATGCCTGTGCCGAGGCGGGCATAGAGTTCATCGGACCGACGACAGATAATATCCGGGCTTTTGGCCTGAAGCATAGCGCCCGCGCGCTCGCCACGGTGCACGGCATTCCCCTTGCGCCCGGCACCGAACTGCTCGTCGATGCCCGAGCCGCGACGACGGCGGCGGCGGAGATCGGCTATCCGATCATGCTGAAGGCGACCGCCGGGGGCGGCGGTATCGGGATGCGTATCTGTCGTACCGAGGCCGACGTGCTTGAAGGTTTCGCTGGGGTCGCGCGACTGGGGGCGGCCAATTTCGGAGACTCAGGCGTCTTCCTCGAACGCTATGTCGAAAGCGCGCGTCATATCGAGGTTCAGATCTTTGGCGACGGCGAGGGCAGGGTCATCGCGCTCGGCGAACGTGATTGCTCGCTCCAGCGCCGTAACCAGAAAGTTGTCGAGGAAGCGCCCGCACCCAACCTCGATCCTGCCGTCCGCGCGGCATTGATCGCGGCGGCTGTGCGGCTGGGTGAGGCAGCCCGTTATCGCTCGGCCGGAACCGTTGAATTCCTGTACGATTCCAAACGCGGCGATTTCTTTTTCCTTGAGGTAAACACACGACTTCAGGTCGAACATGGCGTGACCGAGGAGGTTATGGGGATCGATCTGGTCGAATGGATGATCCGAGCAGCGGCAGGCGACCTGACGTTCATGGATGGTCCTCCGCGAGAGGCGACAGGAGCGTCGATACAGGTCCGCCTTTACGCCGAAGATCCGTCGCTCGATTACCGGCCAACTTCGGGCACGCTGACTGAAGTCGCCTTTCCCACAGGCCGTGTGGAAACATGGATCGCCAGTGGCGCGGAGGTCAGCAGCTTCTACGATCCGATGCTCGCGAAGCTGATCGTTGCCGCAACGACCCGCGAGGCCGCCGTGCTGGCCATGCAATCGGCGCTGGATCAGACCCGCATCGGCGGTATCGAAACCAACCTTCGCTGGCTGCGCGACGTCGTTCGGACTTCGGCATTCGTGACTGGCGCTGTCTCGACACGCGCGTTGGAAGACGTCGTCTATCGGCCACGCAGCGTGCGCGTGATATCGGGCGGCACCGCGACGAGCGTTCAGGACTATCCGGGTCGCGAGGGCTATTGGGCGATCGGCGTGCCTCCTTCGGGGCCGATGGACGCGCTTTCCTTCCGGCTTGGCAATCGCCTGCTCGGTAATGATGAGGGCGAGGCGGGGCTGGAGATTACCGCGACGGGGCCTTCGCTGCTGTTCAACACGGCTGCGCTGATTTGTCTGACGGGCGCCGACTTCGGCGCGACACTGAACGGCGTGGCGGTCGCGCGGAATGAACCAATACCGGTTTCAGCAGGGCAGGAGCTTGTTCTCGGGCGCGTGCGCAACGGGGGTGTCCGTGGCTATCTGATGTTCGCTGGCGGCCTGGATATCCCGGCCTATCTCGGCAGCCGCAGCACGTTCGACCTTGGCGAATTCGGTGGCCATGCTGCTCGCCGCGTGCTTGCGGGCGACACACTCCATCTCGGCGACGCACCGCAGGACGAACTCGTTTCCGTTGAGGATGTGCCTGTCATCGGCACCGACTGGAGCCTGCGCGTGCTTTATGGCCCGCATGGTGCGCCGGATTTCTTCACGCCCGACGATATCGCGACGTTCACGGCGTCTAAATGGGACGTGCACTATAATTCCAACCGCACCGGCGTTCGGCTGGTCGGTCCCAAGCCGCATTGGGCACGTCAGGACGGCGGGGAGGCGGGGCTTCACCCCTCGAACATCCATGACAATCCATATGCGATCGGTGCGATCGATTTCACCGGTGACATGCCGATCATCCTCGGCCCAGATGGTCCTTCACTCGGTGGCTTCGTTTGTCCATTTGTCGTGATCGCCGCTGATCTGTGGAAGATCGGGCAACTGGCAGCTGGTGACAAAGTTCGGTTCGAAGTGGTCGCGCCGGATGATGCCGCCGCTGCATGGCTGACTCAAGCCGCCTGGCTTTCGGGAGAAGCCCCGAGAGTCGAACGGGATGTGGAGCCGGAACACAGCGTCGCGGACCTTTCGCCGATCCTTGCCGACCTGCCCGCGCAAAACGGACGTCCGCGCGTATTGTATCGCCAGCAAGGCGACCGCAACATCCTCGTCGAATATGGATCGATCGTGTTGGATTTGGAGCTACGTATCCGCGTCCACGCGCTGATGATCGAGGTGGAGCGCATGGCGTTACCCGGCGTCATCGACGTGGTTCCCGGCATCCGCTCGCTACAGATACACTTCGACGGCATCGCGCTTGATCAGGCTGCGGCGCTGGCGGCGCTGATCGAAGCTGAGGAGCGGCTTGGCAATCTGGAGGACTTTACGATCCCGTCGCGGATCATCCACCTGCCGCTCAGCTGGAAAGACCCCGCAATCTACGAGACAATCGCCAAATATCAGGAAGCCGTCCGTGACGATGCGCCGTGGTGCCCGGACAATATTGAATTCATCCGGCGTATCAACGGTCTGACCGATGTCGATGCGGTCGAAAAGATCGTGTTCGATGCAACCTATCTCGTCATGGGGCTGGGCGACGTTTACCTTGGCGCGCCGGTGGCAACACCGGTCGACCCGCGCCATCGCCTCGTCACCACCAAATATAACCCGGCCCGAACATGGACGCCGCCGAACGTCGTCGGCATCGGCGGCGCCTATATGTGCATCTATGGCATGGAAGGGCCGGGCGGATATCAGCTGTTCGGGCGGACCATTCAGGTGTGGAATACGCACCGCCAGACTGACGCGTTCGTCGATGGCAAGCCCTGGCTACTGCGGTTCTTTGACCAGATCCGTTTCTTTCCGGTCAGCCATAGCGAACTGGTTGACTGGCGACGCGATTTCCCGCTGGGGCTGCGGTCGATCGAGATCGAGGACACCGAATTCCGCCTGTCCGATTACCGCGCTTTCCTTGCCGAAAACGCCGCAGGCATCAGCGCTTTCCAGCAACGACGACAGGCAGCGTTCGATGCAGAACGTGCCGATTGGGAGCGGCTTGGCGAGTTTGATCGGGTGGCGAAACTGACCGAGGCCGGCGCGGGTGCCGCCGCTGAAACTGCGATTGAGCTTCCGGAAGGAACCGAACTCATCGAAGCGCCGTTCGGTGGCGTCATCTGGAAGCTGCTCGTCGCGCCCGGAGATGAAGTTTCGGTGAGCGGCAACCTCGCGGTGATTGAGGCGATGAAGATGGAGTTCGCCGTCGAAACGCCTGGTGCCGGAACAATCGAAGCGGTGTTCGTGACAGAGCGTCAGGCCGTCCAGCCCGGTGCGCCCATGTTCGCCTTTCGGCGCGCGCCATGAGTGTTCTCGACCGGATGGATGCGGGCAAGATCGCCGCCGACGTGGCAAGCGGGCGCGTCACGGCAACCATCATTGTCGGTGACGTTCTCGAACGCCTTGCCACCTATGATGCGATTCAGCCGCAGGCATGGATTTCGCGTTTCAGCGCCGAAGCCTTGCTCGAAGCCGCGCATATCGTGGACGCGCGCGTGGCCGCTGGCGAGGATTTGCCACTCGCGGGCGTGCCCTTCGCGGTGAAGGACAATATCGATGTCGGGGGCCTCGATACCACCGCCGCCTGCCCCAGTTTTGCTTATCGCCCCTCCGAATCCGCGACGGTCGTTCACCGGCTCGTGGAGGCCGGAGCGATTTGCATCGGCAAGACCAATCTCGACCAGTTCGCCACTGGCCTCAATGGCACACGCAGTCCGCACGGTGCGCCGCGCAATGTCTATAATCTCGCTTATGTGAGCGGCGGATCCAGTTCCGGTTCTTCGGTGGCCGTCGCGGCTGGGCTGGTTGCCTTCGCGCTCGGAACCGATACCGCAGGATCGGGACGGGTGCCTGCAGCATTCAATCATCTGGTCGGATTCAAACCGTCGCGTGGGCGCTGGAGTAACACGGGCCTCGTGCCTGCCTGCAAGACGCTGGATTGCATCACCGTGCTGGCGACATCGATAGCCGATGCGCGGCTTGTCGATGATGTGGTCGCAGGGTTCGATCCAGCAGATCCGTTCTCTGCTCCAATTCCCGACGTCCCGAGAGGCACCCGCAGCATCGGCGTGCCCCGGCCAGACCAACGGGTCTGGTTCGGCGACCTGGAATCGGAACGCCTTTACGATCAGGCGCTCAAGGCTTTCACTGACGGCGGTACAGAGATCGTGGAAATCGACATGATGCCTCTCAAGGAAGCTGCCCAGCTTCTTTATGAAGGTCCGTGGGTCGCCGAACGCGCTGCCTCGCTTGAATCCGTGCTGTCGGCAAATCCCGCCGACCTCGATCCGGTGGTGCGCGAAGTGGTCGCGGTCGGGCTCGATATGCGTGCCGTGGATTTGTTCAACGGCATCTATCGCCTTGCCGAATTGCGCCGTGTTGCGGACGCGCTGTGGGACACCATCGACCTGCTTGTCCTGCCGACAACGGGGACCACCTACCGCGTGACTGAGCTTCAGGCGGCTCCCATTGCCCTGAACAGCAACCTTGGTGCCTATACCAATTTCGTGAACCTGCTCGACATGGCGGCAATTGCCGTTCCCGCCGGTGCGCGGCATAATAATACAGGCTTCGGCATTACGTTGATCGGACCTGCCGGCAGCGACCGTTCGTTGTTGTCCTCGAGCGAGACCTACCTCGAAGCGGCAAGCCTTGCCGCCCTACCACCCCTGGACCTGGAGGGTCGAATGCAGACCGTGAAGCTCGCCGTCGTAGGCGCACATCTGAAGGACATGCCGCTCCACTGGCAACTGACCTCACGCGAGGCCGTTTTCGTGGAGGCGACCAGCACGGCTCCAAGCTACCGCCTCTATGCGATGGCGGGCAGCGTGCCTCCCAAGCCTGCCCTCGTCCACAGCGAAAACGGTGCCGCCGTCGCCGTCGAAGTCTATGAACTGGACGTCGCGGCGTTCGGTGGTTTCGTTGCCGAAGTGCCGCCGCCACTGGCAATCGGAACCGTGACACTCGCGGACGGCAGCAGCGTGAAGGGCTTTGTCGCCGAACCGCGCGCGACCGTGGGTGCCGAAGACATCACCGAGCTTGGCGGCTGGCGCGCTTACATCGCGCGCGACCGCTGATCTGTGAAGTGGCAAAGCGCGCTCATAGTTACCGGAGTGCATGCGACCGCCGCCGTCGCAGGGTAACCGATCGCGCGACGGAAAACGGGATGCAGATGCTCCGTGCCGAAATCGCCGCACTCGAAAAGGCGAAGGATGTCGCCGAATCCGCAAACGATGCCAAGACGCGCTATCTCGTCGCAGTAAGCCATGAAATCAGGTCGCCGCTGAACGCGATATATGGCTATTCGCAACTGCTCGAACGCGGGGATGTCGTAAAACCGGCTGATGCCGCGCGCGTGATCCGGCGTTCATCCGAACATCTCGCCAATCTGGTCGAAGGCTTGCTGGAAATCTCGCGCGTCGAAAGTGGCCTGATCCGCATTGCGCGTGAGACCGTGCCATTCCTGCCGTTGTTCGAGCAATTGATCGACATGTTCCGGTCGCAGGCGGCGGAAAAGGGCATAGCCCTGAACTTCGTCCACGATGGGCGGCTCCCCGCCTTCGTCCGGACCGATGAAAAGCGATTGCGGCAGATCATTATCAATCTTCTGTCCAACGCGATCAAATACACCGATCACGGATTTACCGAACTTCGCATCGCATATCGTAGCCAGACCGCCATTATCGAAGTGATCGACAGCGGTGTCGGCATCCGCGCCGAGGATCGTGAGACCATTTTCGAGCCATTCGAGCGCGGGGGATCGCCCGAAGCACTTTCGCGCCCCGGCATCGGGCTGGGCCTCGCGATCACGCGCACGCTGGCCCGGATCATGGGAGGCGAACTGACAGTGCAAAGCGAGCCGGGTCAGGGGTCGCGTTTCACGCTCAGGCTCATGCTGCCCGAACCGATGGAGGCCCCGCTCGAAACCGCGCGTTCGCGAACTATTACCGGTTATGAAGGCAACCGTCGCACGCTGCTGCTGGTGGATGACGATCCAGCGCAGCAGGATATACTGTCAGGACTGTTCCGCTCGCTGGGGTTCACCGTCTTCGCGGGAGCAAATGGGCAAGAGGGACTGGACCTTGCCGCGCAGGTGGCGCCAGATCTGGCGCTGCTGGACATCCAGATGCAGGGGATGAGCGGCTGGCAGGTCGCCACCGAATTGCGTGCCATCCATGCTCCCGCGCTGAAAATCGTGATGGTCTCTGCCAACGCGCTTGAATTCAGTGCGGGTGGGGATGGCAAGGCCAGCCATGACGCCTTTGTCATGAAACCCGTTGACCTGAACCTGTTGCTGGATGTCGTCGCTACGCAGCTTGGTCTCGTCTGGACGGCGCAACCGGTACAACAGGTCAATACCGTAACCCATGCGCTCTCACCAGATGCCGCGCCGTTTATCGCCGAACTGAAAAGACTGGGCAGCATAGGCCACGCGCGCGGCATCACAGAGCAGCTCGACCAAATGGCGGCGGCGTTGCCCGACATGCTGCCGCTCGTGACGCGCCTTCGTGGCCGGGCCGACGCTTTCGACATGAAGGCTTTCCTTCACCTTCTCGGGGAGAATAGCCGTGGCTAATCCTTTGGCGGGCTCAACCGTTCTTGTGGTCGATGACGCACCGGAGTCGCTGCGGCTGTTGGTCGATACGCTGGAGAAAGAAGGGCTGCGTGTGCTAATTGCCATTAATGGCGCTGCCGCAATAGACCTGCTCGACCATGCTATGCCCGACCTTATCCTCATGGACGCGGTGATGCCTGGCATGGACGGTTTCACCACCACCTCACGCATAAAAACCGATCCCCGATTTGCCCACACGCCGATAATTTTTATGACCGGCCTGACCGAAAGCGAAAATGTCGTGCAGGGTCTGGAGGCCGGTGGCGTCGATTATGTCTCCAAACCGATCATCGTCGACGAACTGATTGCGCGGCTCCGTGTTCATCTGGCGAACGCCCGGGTCACCCGCGGCAGCCAGGTTGCGCTCGATTACACGGGTCGGCCTTTGGTCGCCCTCGACGATCAGAACCAGACATTATGGTGTACGCCATTGGGCGAGGCGATGCTGACGGCGGCCTTTCCTGCATTTGCGGAAGGGCGGACCTTGCCAGCTTCGGTCACGATTGCCCTTGGTCGGCTGCAGGCAACCGATCTCGCCGCGCGCGCGACCACACGCATCGATCTGGAAGACGGTCATATCGAATTCACCTTCATGGGACATCAGGGCAGCGGCGAACGGCTGTTCCTGATTTCGAAGGCGTCCGATAATGCCGTCCAGCGCGTGCTGGCGGACCGGCATGGACTGACCGCGCGCGAGGCGGAGGTGTTGCTGTGGATCAGCCGTGGCAAGCCCAATCGGGAGATAAGTGAAATCCTCGGGATCAGCCCGCGCACCGTCAACAAACATCTCGAACAGGTCTTCGAAAAGCTGGGTGTGGAAAATCGCGCCTCGGCCGCAGCGTTCGCGGTCGGCACACTTTCACGCTGGAGCTGATCCGTGAGCGCAAACGCGGCCCAGGATTTGGAGGTGAAGGCGCGGGCCGCACTTGCGGTCGGCGATGTGACAGAAGCTGCCCGCGTCGCTGCCATTCTTGCCCAACAATCGCCCGATGATCCACAAGGGTGGTTCCTCCTCGGAATGGCGGAGGCCGAGGCGGGGCAAATCGCACGAGCGGTGCCGTTGGTCGAAACAGCGGTATCCCGCGGCCCACTCGCCGAGCATCTGGCTCAACTCGCACGTCTGTTGATCCTGCTACGCCGCGATGGCGAGGCGGCGGATGCTGCGCGCAGGGCTTGGGCGCTGATGCCGAGCGATGCCCTCAGCCTCGATACGATCGGCTGCGTGCAGGCTCGGATCGGCGACCATGAGGCATCGATCGGACCATTTTCCGCAGCGGTCGCGATCGAGCCAGACAATCCCGAGTTCCGCTTCAATCTGGCGGCTGCCAGCGGATTTATGGGACGCGTCGCCGATGCGCGGGACCATTACGAGGCTATCATTGCGCACGAGCCCGGCAATGGCCGCGCGCATTATGCCCTGTCGATCCTCTCACGACAGACGCACGAGTGCAATCATGTCGATCGGCTTGAAGCGGCACTCCGAAACGCGCGAGAGCCCGCGGACAGGTTGCGACTACATTCTGCTTTGGCCAAGGAACATGAGGATCTCGGCCAAGCAGCCCCGACCTTCCATCATCTCTCCACAGCCAAGGCGGGCCGCAAACAGGAGTTGAACTACAAGTTCGATTCGGACGCCGCGATATTCGATGCGATCGAGGCAATGTTCGACGATGCCGGATCGTTGCGCGGTGCCGGGTGCGCCGATGATGCACCAATCTTCATCATCGGCATGCCCCGCACCGGCACCACGCTCGTCGACCGCATCCTCTCATCACACCCCGACGTGGTATCGGCAGGCGAATTGCAGGCGATGCCCCTTGCCGTGAAGCAATTGGCGGCAACACGATCGCGGCAGGTGATCGATCCGGAAACAGTGTTGGCGAGTGCCTCGCTTGATCCACGGGCGATTGGCGAAGCTTATATGAAGCGCGCCGGCCACCATCGTCTGACAGGCTCCTTGCACTTTACCGATAAGCTGCCGACCAATTTCCTTTACGCAGGTCACATCGCCAGGGCGCTGCCGAATGCGCGGATCGTTTGCCTTCGTCGCAATCCGATGGACACGGTCTGGAGCAATTATAAAAACCTGTTTGCAACGGGGTCGGCATATTACGCCTATTCGAACGACCTTGCCGACATCGCACTATATTATGCGCGGTTCGATCGGCTCATGGCGCTGTGGCAAAGGCTTTTTCCGAACACTATTCTGCAACTCGGTTACGAATCACTGGTCGCAAATCAGGAAGAAGAAACACGCCGCCTGCTCGCGCATTGCAACCTGGAATGGAACGATGCGTGCATGTCGTTCCACCAAAACAATGCTGCAGTCGCGACACCGAGCGCGGCTCAGGTTCGTCGCCCGATGAATGGGGACGGGGTGGGGCGGTGGAAGGCCCATAATGACGCACTGGAGCCGGTTCGCGCATGGTTCGAGGCTCAGGGAATCCTGACTGAGGTCCCGTTGTCCCAATAGGTCAAACCCGGATGGTTATACGTTGGATGACGTATGACGCCGCTGGGGACTTTAAGGCATTACAGGGCGGAGACTTGTATCGCGGGGACAAGATGGACGGAATTCGCGTAGGGAACAGGGTCGTCGGGACACAGGCGCCGGTGACCATCGGATGGGAAAATATTCCCAAGGTCGAAGGCGGGCCGGTGAAGCAGTTTATCTTTACCTGGTTCCAGCCCGCCGTGCTGTTCGCGCTGCTGGCATTCTGGTTTTATGCTCCCAATTCCATTGCCAAGGCATCGACCGCGATCGGAATTGGCATCGGCTTCAAGGTGCTGCTGCTGGGACTCGAATGGCTGAACCCGCGCTTCGACAGCTGGCGGCTGACATGGAAGGAGCTGGTCACCGACCTGTTCTATGTCGGGCTCGGTTATACGCTGCTCCGTATTGTCGACAACTACATCGGCAGCGATGTGGCAATCGAGGCTTTCCAGCACTCATTCAACTCGGAAAAGTTCAGCTGGTTTACGGGGTTGCCGCTGCTTGTGCAGGCATTCCTGATCTCGTTCATCTTCGATTTCGGGCAATATTGGATGCATCGCGGGATGCATAACTGGTATCCGCTCTGGCTACCCCATTCCGTCCATCATTACATCACCCAGTTAAACATCAACAAGGGCGCGGTAGGAAACCCGGTTGAGCTTTTTCTGATCGGCATCGGTATCGGTGGCTTTTTCGATTTCGTGCCGCGCGCGTTCCTGCTTGCAGGGGCATTCGGCATGGCAATCGGCACCTATCAGCACATTAATGTTCGTTTCAATTCCCCGAGATGGTGGCGCTACCTGTTCAACACGACCGAGCATCACAGCCTCCATCACTCGCAGGACTATGAATCCACGCGGAGCAACTATGCCGGTTCCTATATTTTTATCGACCGTATGTTCGGCACCTGCATCGACGGCGAAGCCGAACTGCTGGGTATGGAAGGCGGTCGCCGCATGACGGTCGGCGAGCAAATGACCTATCCCTTCACTGAGGGATGGAAGTCGATCAAGCAACGGTTCGGTAGTTCGGTCAATCGCGCGCCAGTCGGCGTCCCAGCCGAATGAGGAGTACTGCTGCATCGGCATACCCGTCCGCGACCTGCGTGAAGCCGAACCTGCGTAACGTTTCGGTTTGATTCAGGCATTCAGGCCGACGCTCGTACCCTCTTGAAGGAGCCCATGTGAACACACGTCTCATCAACTGGATCTGGCATGTCAGGGGCAGCGTGCCGCTTGCTCCCGCGCAATCGAGTGCGGATGCCTTTGACCGGCTCGATCCGTTGTTCCGCGAGTTTGGGACCAGTCACGAGCGGGTGAGCGACACGCTGATTTTCCGCAAGAAGAACCAGCCCGCCCAGGACAAAATGTCAATTTTCGATAGTGGCGTCCTGAAAATTGAAAAGGGCTCGACCGGCCCTGTGCTGCGGTATCACCTGACCAGCCGCGCATTGCTATTCTGCTTCCTGATGCCCCTGATGTTCCTGGGTGTCGCCCAGTTTACCATTGCCTTGGCCAAGTTCGAAAAACCGGCGACCGAAGCTGCGAAAAAGCACACGCCCAAACCTGTGGTCGTGCCTTTGAACCCGATCGACAAAGCCTTGGGCGCGCCCGAACCCGAAAAGCCCAAAAAGGATAAAGACAAAAAAAAGGACGAAGACAAAAAGCCTTCGCCAACGCCCGCCTATGTCTTTGCGGCGATCTTTGCCACTCTCTATGGCGTCGGGCGGGTTCTCGAAGCCAGACTGGTCAGGTCATTGTTCAAGAAACGTTTGCTGGCCGCTTGACCGACAGGAATTGCGCCTCCTGATCGGCACCCATCCTTTCTTCGATCTACGTCAAACGGCCCATATCGTCGGTGTGGAAGTATACTTAGCCTTTGAATTGTCATGGTCTCGCGGAGCAGCCACGTAGCTGGCCTGCAATCATGGTCGTCGCCGAACCGTGCTCCGAAGAGAGAGCGCAGCGGCACGGAACTCTGGGAGGAGGTCTGAACACAGTATCGAGCAAAAGGGGAATTCCACGTGACGCACCGCGCTAAGCTGAGACTCGGATTTTTGTCCGCAACCATGATGACCAGTGCGATGCAGGCTATTCCAGCCTACGCCCAGCAAGCGCCCGCGGCAGACGTCGAACGGGGTGACGACACGGACATCGTGGTTACGGCCACCCGGCGCTCGACGACGATCCAGGATACGCCGATCAACATTTCGGCGATCGGTTCGGCAGAACTGGCAACGCAGCGGATCAACGACGTTCGCGGCATTGCCGATTTCACCCCCGGACTGACGATCTCCGACACCGGTCCGCGCACAACAGGTTCCATCGTCATGCGCGGTCTCGCGGCCAGCGATGTCAGTGCGGACGGCAGCAACAGCGACAATGCGATGGGCATCTATCTGGGCGAAGTGCCGCTCTATTATGATTTCAAGCTGATCGATATTCAGCGCGTCGAGGTGCTGCTTGGACCGCAAGGCACGCTTTATGGTCTGGGCACGCTCGCTGGCGCGATCCGCTATATACCGAACCGCCCTAACCTGACCGAGGTCGAGGGCGAGGTTCATGGCCGGGTCTATGGGAAGGATCACAGCAGCAAGGTCGGGTATCAGGGCGATGGCGTAATCAATTTGCCGATCGTTACCGATCACATCGCGTTCCGAAGTGCGACTGGATATTACTACGATCCGGGCTTCATTGATACGCCGCTGGTGCTGCAGCAGCCGGGCGTTTCGCTGCCCCAGGCTGGTGGGACGGGTAACAATATCGGCAGCGCGTACAGTACAAATCTGCGTAAAATTAAGGACGTCAATTTTGAAAAGACGTTTACTTCGCGCAACCAGCTAATGTTCCAGACGACGCCCGACCTAAAGGCTATCCTTACCTATGCGTATCAGCAGACCAAGACAGACGGTAGCCAGTCGAACAGCGCGGGGGTGCTGGGCACGGGCAAATATGAAAATGCTACGCGCTACTTGGAGCCAGCAAAACGCCATGCGAACTTGGTAAGTTTTGAAATTAATGCCAACCTTTTCAACTTCGCTGATCTGGTTTCCACCACCGCCTACACGGTTGTGAAGACCAAGGCGATTGGCGACGTTACCGATCTTCTGCTTGATCTGGATTATGATTACGAGGCGTTTCCAGCTTTTTCAGGTTTCAATACCCGAGTCAGCAAAAGCCGACAGTTCAATCAGGAAGTCCGGCTTGTATCGCGTCATGGCGGCCCGTTTCACTGGACAGTGGGCGGTTTTTATAACAGCCAAAAGTTCGACAGCGATTATGTTGAACGCACTCCTGGTCTTGCTGATTATTATGGCCTTACGGGCAATCCGGAGAGCAAGGAATATACCAGCTACACTAAATCCAAAGTAACCGAAAAAGCGATCTTCGGTGAGGCGACCTATGAAATAACTCCAAAGTTTCAGGTCACTGCGGGCGGTCGTTATTTTAAATATACTTCGGCTATTGCTGGTGCGATCACGTTGCCACTTCTCGGCGAGCCGCTCGATCCGCATACTATCCCACCCACAGGCGGTAAGGCCGGCAAGGACGGCGTGGTGTGGAAATTCAACACATCATACAAATTCTCGCCCGACCTGTTGGTCTATGCCACCTACAGCAAGGGATATCGTATCGGTGGTCCGAACCAGGTTGGGGCGTGTCCCGTTCCACTTCCGCAAGGCGTACAAGTTGTCTGCGCGCTTCCGAACGAACAACAATATGGGCCTGACTCAACCAAAAATATCGAGGTCGGCATTCGTGCAGGACTGTTCGATCGCAAGCTGACTTTCAACCTTGCCGTCTATCATATTGACTGGAACGGGATTCAGCTCGATTCAGCGACATTGAACGGAATTGCCGGGATCACTGTGAATGGAGGCAAGGCAAGGTCGCAGGGTGCAGAGTTCTCGTTTCAGGCACGACCGATCGAGGGCCTGAGCATTCAGGGAACATATTCCTATGTCGATGCCAAGCTTGAGCAAGACGTTCCCAAGCTGTTGACGATCCGCACGACCCCCGGCGACTATGACTCTCGTCCAAAGTTTACACAACTTCCGGGGCTGACGGGTGATCGTCTGCCAGGTTCGGCCAAGAATGCCGGTAGCCTTGGCGCGACATACACCTACCCACTGTCCAGCGGTGCATCGATCGTTGGAAACTGGACTGCGGTATATCGTGGCAACGTGTTGTCCCGCCTTGGCGGCGATCGTACCTATGCGACCCTGATCCCGAGCTATGTCACGCATCGCGCGTCGCTTACCTATCAGACCGACACCTACAGCTTCACGCTGTTCGGCAACAACATCTTCGACAAATATGCCGTCACTTCGGTCAGCAACGACCGGTCCCGCATCGGTATCAACGATGGCGTGGCGGTGCGTTACTATGCCCAGTCGGTGCTCACGCCACGGACCTTCGGCATCGAAGGGCGGTTCAAGTTCTAACCTGACGCCGCTTACGTCCCTGTAAAAGGGCTGCTCCTGAGGGGAGTGGCCCTTATGGGCCTCGGGGGAAGTTCAATGGTTCAGAGTTCGACCTACAACCCCGTCTTGTCGGGCCGCAGTCGGCGACAGGACGCGCCTACCCGAACGCCAACCCTGCGCTCGGATATTATCCGCCAGGTGTCCGCAATACCGACAGCGCCGTGCCGTTGCACCGCAAGGCGCCGGTGATCCATGACTGTGCGAGTGAGGGACCAGCCTTTTACGTCAAACGACGTATGGGGCGCGGTCGCGGCGGCGGTCATTGTGTGGCTGTCCGAAGTTGTCGGACCCGCACGAGGAGCGTGACCGACCGTGCCTTCAGTTCGCAAGCCTGCATCTGCACTCGTCGCCCTCTGCCTTGCCTATGGCGCATCACCGGCGTTGGCGGCGTCGGAACCGACCACCCGTCTTGTGCGGTGCGATGCGGGCACCTGCCTTCTGGTGGCGGGTCGTCGGGACAACACGGCAACCGAGGTTCGCATCAGCGGGCAGGCTGTTGCAGTTGAGGGAATGCGAAACTGGCGGGTTCGCTTGCCGGTGGACACGGTACGAAGCTGGTCCGCGCCTTTTGCGCGGACGATCGAAATCACCCTTTGCGACCCCGCGACGCAGGTTGTTTCATCCGAAAAAGCGGAGCTCCCGATCGGCCTGATGGGCCACGCCGATCTGGCCTCGCTGGTTATCAACGTCCATCGCCCAGGTGCCGGGCAGGCGATCGCCATGCGTTAATTGTCAGTTGTATCCTGCAGTGTTATGCAGTTCCCAAACCGCCGAAGAGCGGCAATGGATTGTAACGCAGGAGACGATGATGAAAACTGGCTTGGCCGTATTGGCCGCGATCGCGTTTGCGACCTCCGCATCCGCAACAACCACTCAAGATCCGTTCGTTCAGGACAAGGCGATCCTGCAGATCAAGGGGCTCGACCTCTCGACGCCTGACGGACAGCAGCGCCTCGCCATCCGCATGGATCAGGCCGCCCGTGCGGTTTGCGGCGACAATCTGGCCAACGTCCACCTCGCAGTCGAAGCGCAGGCGCGCGAATGCCGGACGGCAGTTTTGGCAAATGTTCGCTCCCAGATCGAGGCGCGTACTGCAGACGGCGCCAAGCGCTCGCTCACACAGGTCGCTTCAATCCGCTAATGGTTTCCGGTTCGGTACCCCGACTTCAGGGGTGCCGAATCGTCAATCTCATACCGCGTTTGATTCACTGTCGATCTAGGACGATGCTCCTTCACTCGCTTCTTGGCGACATGACTGCTCGGGACAGTATGCGGCATGGACCACAACCCGATGTGACGGCATAACACCCGGCTAAACAGCCGGAGCAGGAATATGTCGTTTTCCCTTTATGAAGCCGTGGTGCCATCCAGCCTCCAGATCCTGGCGGCCATCGACGCGCTGCTCGACAAGGCGGCGGCGTTCTGCGCGGAGCAAGGCAGGTCGGAGCTTGATCTGATCGATGCCCGCCTTGCACCCGATATGCTGCCGTTCGGCTATCAGGTAAAATCCTGCGCTGTGCATTCGGTCGGCGCAATCGAGGGCGTGCGCAAAGGCAGCTTCTCTCCGGACATGTCGCCATGGCCGACCGATCTCGCCGGTCTGCATGGAAGCGTGCAGGCTGCGATCGCCAGCCTGAAGGAGATCGATCGAGAGGCCTTCGACGCGCTCGCGGACAACGCTACGCAGTTCGCTCTTGGTGAGACCAAATTACCTTTCACCGGGGCGAACTTTCTGCTCTCATTCTCGCAGCCCAACTTCTATTTCCACGCTACCACAGCATATGCGATTCTCCGGGCGCAAGGGGTCAAGCTCGGCAAGCGCGACTTCTTAGGCATGCCACGTATCAGGCGATGATTTCGGTCCAGTGCCTTGCATTGTTATCGCCCCGCATTGCGGCCGCTCAGTACTCCCGCTCTCCCCTTCAGCCCGGTAGCGTGACGCAGAAGCAGCCTCCCCCCGTAGGGCGCGCAAAATAGCACACATCCCCCCCATGGCGCTGGGCGATCTGGCGTACCAGGCTCAGTCCGAGACCGTAGCCACCGTCGGATTCACTGGTGCCACGCACCCGGTAAAAGGGTGCGAAGATTGCCTCTCGCTCGTCTGCTGGTACACCAGCTCCGTTGTCGCAAACATCCAGCCGAATGGTGCCGTCTGGCTTTAACGCCAGAGTAGCTCCGATGGTTGTGGCACCGCCATGCCGCTGAGCGTTTTCCAGAAGATTGCGGGTCATTCGTCGCAGTAGAGCCGGATCGCCACGTATTTCGACAATGTCTGCCTGACAGTGCGCTTCCACACGTGCGCACTCCTCGGCCACAAGCGCGGTCAGGTCTATTAGGACAACCGGATCGCGTTCAGCTACAGCGTCGAGGCGGCTTGCGAGCAGCACTTCCCCGATCAACTGGTCGAGCTCTGAGATATCGCGGGCCAGCTCGTTCCGGATCTCCGGCGATGCGATATCGTGCAAGAGTTCCACGGCCAAGCGGATCCGCGCCAGCGGAGAGCGCAGTTCGTGTGAGGCGTTTGCCAGCAAGGTCTTCTGCGCACCCAAAAGCGCTTCGACCCGAGCAGCGGATTCGTTGAAGCTCATAGCCAGTTGCGCGACTTCGTCCCGGCCCTCGACAGCGACCCGGATCGACAGATCGCCTTTACCCCAGGCATCGACGCTGGTTTGAAGACGCTCCAGACGGCCTGTCAGGCGTCGCACCACCGGATAGGAAGCCAGGGCGACGACGAGGGCGATGACCATCAGCACGACGAGCATGCTGATATGAACCCGGGTGCCCTGCACCGGTCGCATCCCGCCGTACCGCATGTGCGCCATGGCGAACAGGATTGCGGACACACTCAGGCTCGCCAGCAGCGCGAGATAGATCTGGAGATACAGGCGGTGCCCAAACTTCAGTCGCTCGATTGCAGCGCTCATGAGGCGAGGCTCAGCCATCCTGCACACGCGCAAAGACGTAGCCTGAACCGCGCACGGTGATGATGCGCTTGGGATGCTTCGGGTCGTCTTCGACAATGGCGCGCAAGCGGGCGATGTGGACGTCGATCGATCGGTCGAACGGCTCGTGGGCGTTCCCCTTCAGCGCGTCGAGCAGTTGATCCCGCGACAGCACACGCCCGGCGCGCTCCGCCAGTGCCAAGAGCAGATCGAACTGATAAGCGGTCAGCGTGCAGTCGCGTCCATCGAGCAGTACCGCCCGGGCACCGCGATCGATCTCGAGCCGGCCGAAGTGAAGCGGCGCAGGGTTCGAACCGCCTGCTAGCGGTGGCCGGCGTAGGACGGCCCTTAGCCGTGCCAGCAACTCGCGTGGCTCGAAGGGTTTGGGGAGATAGTCATCGGCTCCCATCTCCAGCCCGATCACGCGATCAAATGGATCTCCCTTAGCTGTCAGCATCAGAATCGGTACCGAACTCTCCGGGCTTGGCAGCGCCCGGACCCGACGGCAGATCTCCAGGCCATCTGCATCGGGCAGCATAAGATCCAGCAAAACAGCAGCAAACCGACCGTGGTCACCGTCCCTTAACAGGGTCAGGCCCGCTTCACCCGTCGCGGCATGCAGAAGGCAAAACCCATTCTGCGCGAGATAGGTCTCCAGCATGCCTGCCAGGCGTTGGTCGTCCTCGATCATCAGGATGCACTGGGTCATGTCGGATGTCTCGCGGAGGAGCGGTCGAATTTGAGGGACCATACAGGCTTCGCAGAGCGTGCGAAGCCTGTATGCGGATCTTGGCGTATATGGCGAAAGTTCCGGGTCAGCTTAGTCAGCGCTCCTTGAGATGGGCAGCCAAGCGGACGCGCTGCTCAGGGGTGAGCACCTCGGCCATATCGGCGAGCGCCCCTACGAGACGCCTTGAGACAACATCTATCTGGTGCAACTGCTCCACCCGCAGGGCTTCTAGTCCGGCGCGATCGACGATCGGTCGCAGCAACATGGCGTGCGCGCGCTCGTGCACCTGCCGAAACTGTGCATGGACTCCGCCTAGATCGGCATGGACCGTTCGGGCGAGTGCCTTCAGTCGTGTCTTTTGTTCGGGTGTGCCGTCAGGCAGCACTTCAGCCAGCATCTTGTCGAAATGGGCCTCCATTGCCGCTGGATCCGCCGACATCATGTGGCCCGACATCCCAGACATACCGTGCATGGCTTGGCCACTTTGGGCCAGTCCTGCTCCGGCCAAGCCGGCAGTGGTGGCAGTTGCAGCCAATAGGCCAGCAAGTATCCAGCCGCGTCCTAATTTCTTGTTCATCATCAGAGCCTTTCAGTCGGGAGTTGCCGGGAAGAAGCTTTTCGGCATGCCCGCTTGTGGCGGGGTGGCTTTGCTGGTCGATGTGCGTTGAGTAAAGTTTTGTAAACTTCGACCGGTCACGCGACCCCCGCTACAGCTTGTCGCCGGATCGGCGCGCTGGGTTGGGTCTCAGCGGGAAATGCCCGGCAACTTCGTAATGTGCGCCAGATGCAAGCAAGTGGCTCTCGAACAAGGTGAAGCCATCCGCCTGCCAGGTCAGGCGCAAGCCGGAATGCCTAGCGAGCCAAGGGGTGATCGGGCCGATGTGACGGGTCAGGCGAGCGATCGTGATGTGTGGCGTGAAGCGCCGGGTTTCGCGCCCAAGCCCCACCAGATCGCAGGACCGCTCGATTTTCATCCGTAGTCCCTCAAGCTCAGGCGTGGGCGGAACCCGTGCCCAAACGGCAGTCGGCATGCCCTTCCGCTCGAAATGAGAAACGCCTTCCAGCGCCAACTCAAATGGTGGCCAGGCGATGCTCTCCAAGGCGGCGGCAAGATCGTTGGCGGTCGGGCGTTCCACTTCGCCGATAAAGCGCAAGGTCAGGTGCAGTTGCTCATCGTCCTGCCAGCGCGCGCCTTCCAGCGCTTCCATCGTATCGATCAGCGCCTCTCGTACGTCGACAGGCGGCCGGATGCCGATGAACAGGCGGTGGGACATTGTGACTGTCTATCATGCCCAGGCCGAGCTGCCAGTGACTCGCATGAAGCACAGAGACGATACCAGGCGAATTCTAGGCTAGAAAGTCTGGGTGCCCGGAGTCCGGCCGTTAGTTTCCGTTCCGCACCCATCTAAGCAATAGGCGTTTGAGCGAGTAGGTTGGCGGTTCCAGCGAGGTAGCTTGATCAGAAGACGGAAGTTCCTGCCGCGAGCAGTAGAGGCCGCTTCAATTTGCGAACCGCTGCTCCTGAAGCATAGACCGGATCTGTCACGTTTCGCTAAGTACATTAAACGATCTGCCTCGGCCACGTCGCTCTCGCCGATACGACACCCCGCGGGAACAAGGACAGCGCCTATGCTGCAGCCTATGGGATGCCCTTCCCAGCTAACTGAGTTGTTCAGCCGTTTGTGAAGCGACTCAATGGCGGACTGAACGTCAGATGCGTCTGCCTGTGGTAAATAGATCAGAAACTCGTCACCGCCCAAACGCGCGAATAGGTCGTTTCTACCTAGCTGTCCCGACACCTGCTTTGCAAAGCTGCGGAGAACCTCATCCCCCGCAGCGTGACCGAAGCGATCGTTTATCCCCTTGAAGCCGTCCAGGTCGAGGTAAGCGACCACTCCCGCACTGGAAGCAGAGCGGGAGGCTTGCTCCAGTAGCGCAGCCCCCGTCATAGCGCCGGTAAGATGATCGATCCGTGCGCTGTGCCATTCGCGATCATGAGATCGGCGGAAGGCAGCAATAAGCATCACGACCACCACCATCGCCAAAAGTCTCATCCCCACATTTAGGACGATCTCCGTGCGGTGGTAAGGATAAACCGAAGCGCCATTAGCGAAAAGCCCCGCCGAAAAGCAGGCTAACCCGATCGCAATTCCAGCCCGAGCCCTGAGTATCCAGGTCGAGAAACAGACAATACAGATGTAAATTGGTCCAAACCAAATACCTGTGCCGGTTATATAATCAACTAAGCCGATGAGTGCGACGCTGAACGCTGAGGTTAGCCAAGCTACAAATGGGTCTATTTGCGCTACCATGCTGATGGCACCATCGACGGTCATTTCGAACCTATTCGCTACACTCCGACTTGGCTGTGGTTCGTAAGCCTTCATTTCGCCTCTGTAATATAAATCGGTTAGACGGGCCTTAAGGCATTCATTCAAATTGAAGCTTTCGGAGCTGTTTTCCGGTGCTCTGCTATACGATTGAGCGACCGCTCTGTCCGGCCTGATGTCGAAACCTACCGTGCTGGAGTCGGACTGTCGAGCCGTCTAGGGGTTGCCCACGATGGCTACCTGACACTCGCCTGTTCACGGAGTTTAGCGTTAATTGGTTGAGCTCGTCTCCCGCACGGTGATATATAGGGTCTGCTACGAAGAACCGCCGGATAAGCGCGCTTCTGCGGCATAACAGTAAACTACAATCCGACCGGTCTCTGGCTATAGAAAATTAGTGGTGCTGGAGGCAGTCAGGAGCCAAGCGGTCTCCGTTCCCATTACGAAGGGAATTTAATGGGAATTATTTTGCTGCGGCGCTTATTCAGTGACGGGTGGTTCAATTTAACCCCACGAAAATATTAGACTTTCCTCCAGAACGACAAAATTGAATTGCGAATATGCCGGGCTTTTATGGGAAGCTGGATGAGGCGCATTGGCCGTGCCCCTTGCAATGCCCGCCATCTACATCACATAGGATGAGGCGGCTTTCATCTGAAGCCATGCATTTGCTTCCGCCAATCGTGTTGCGATTGGAGGAATTATTATGGCTACCAAGAAAAAGAAGCCGTTGGCCCATGGCCGTCCAGCGATGGACGATGCGCTGGACGTTTACCTTTATGTGAAAGTGGGTTCCCAGCGAGCTGGTCTCAGTGTGCGGACGTTTTGCAATCGATGGAACACCGAATTCAAGCCACGTTCCTTCCCACCCGCTTTAGGCGACCGCTCGCTTAAGAAGGATGCACTGCGCAGGCGGTATGGCGTTGCACAGCATGTGATTGGTCTCAAACCCACGCGCTGGTTTCAATATGTCATCCCAGCGGATCCGGAAGTAAAGAAAACGATGGACCGCATGGTCAAAGATCTGCTCGAGGCAAAATAAATTTAAAAACAGGATTTTTTCGCCCCACTGATCGTTTCATCTGATTGAGCTTCTTCAACCAGGAAGGAGCCAACATCATGGCCCGATCACCAGTTACGACGTCACTTCATAACCCGCACAACAAGCCCCGGCCTCCCGCACCGGCGATTGGCCATAACAGCGCGATGCAGGTCGAATATGTTGCAACAGCTTCGCTGAAGTTCGACAGCGAGACGGCGGTCGTCTTTTCTCCAAAAGATGACAAGCGCGCGGACCGTCTACTAAATCGGTTTGATGTCCGGACGCCCATCCTGCTCGGTGCTGACAATGTTGTTGCTATAGGCGAAATGATTGTCCGGGCCGCTCTGCGGCTTGGCATTAAGACTCTGCCCGCCATCCGTGTCGAAGATCTCAGCAAGGTTGAGCTGCAGGCGCTGTCGGTTGCGTACAGCAAGCTGGGCCAGCTCGGTAAGTTCGACAGCGACAGGCTTGGTGCCCTTTGCATTAAGTTCGAAGCTGAAATCCCTAATTTCGAGCTCGAGGATATCGGGTTCGAGGTTCCCGAGCTGGATATGGTCATGGACGGTGAGCCTGCGGAAAGAGACGTGCCGCCGGTTTTCGACATACCCATATCGAAGCCCGGAGACATCTGGCTGCTCGATAATCACCGCGTCGGCTGCGGGGACGCAACACGACCGGAAATTCTGGCGACGCTTATGGCGGGCGCCTCCGCCGCTGCCCTTTTTACAGACCCGCCTTTTGGATGCGGCATCGACGGGTTTGTTGCTGGCAAGGGCCGCCACCGAGAGTTCGTAATGGCGTCGGGCGAGATGTCAGATCCCGAACTCCAGGCCTTTTTCGCCGCGTTCATTGCAGCAATGTTGCCCTGGCTGAAGAATGGGGCGGTCGCATATATCGTCATCGACTGGCGCAGTCTGCATCTGTTGCTCGATGCAGCCACCCCGGCGCTGGGCAAGTTGCTCAACCTGGCGATCTGGACCAAGGACCGGGCAGGGATGGGCAGTTTCCTGCGCTCGCAGCATGAGCTCGTCCTCATCTTCAAGGCGGGCAAGGGGCGATACCGCAACAACGTGCAACTCGGCCGCTTTGGCAGAAACCGGAGCAATGTCTGGAAGTATCCCAGCGCAAAGACCGCCAGCACCGGCAGCGACGAAGGCAATATGCTGGCCAACCATCCCACTCCGAAGCCAGTGCGTATGGTTGCTGACGCGATCCTCGACTGCACAAAGCGGGGGGACATCGTGCTGGACTGTTTCCTTGGCAGTGGCACGACGCTGATCGCGGCTGAGAAGGTCGGGCGCCGGTGTTACGCGCTCGATCTTGATCCGCTGTACGTCGATCTGGCGATCCGCCGGTGGCAGGCCTGGACAGGGCAGGATGCCGTCCATGCGGTCAGCGGTCGTACTTTCGATAATATCGCCGCCGAAGCGACTTCGACTGTCTAGTATTTTGCAGGGCGCCGGCCGTGCCGGCGCCTCTTTTGGAGAACCATTATGGCACGCAAGAAACCAGAGGATGTATCCCCACCGGGGAGGCCCGCAGGTGATCGTGCGCCAGGGTATAAAATGCCTCCCGTCTCGGGGCAGATAAAGCCGGGCGAGGTTCGCAATCCCTATGGCAGAACCGGCAAGCCGAAAGAAAAGCGGGACGCTCTGGAAATGGCATTGTCGCAGCGCGCGACCATTGCTGGCGAAGA
>JAQGKX010000020.1 GCA_028289885.1 Sphingomonadales bacterium | reverse complement strand
GGTCGGTGCGCGATGAGAGCCTGCACTGCGACGGCATCATCAAGCTCTACCACGCCTTCAACAAGGAGACCGGGGCGGTGACGCCGTCCGTGGCGGCCGACATCGTCGAGTGCTGCAAGACGGTGGTCGAGATGGAGGACAAGTTCATCGACCTGGCCTTCGAGGCCGGCGAGGTCCAGGGCATGACGCCCGAGGACATCAAGCAGTACATCCGCTTCATCGCCGACTGGCGGCTGGGGCAGCTCGGGTTCAAGCCGATCTACATGATCGAGGAACACCCGCTGCCATGGCTCGCCCCGCTGTTGAACGGTGTCGAACACGCCAACTTCTTCGAAACCCGCGCGACCGAATATTCAAAGGCAGCAACACGCGGCGACTGGGGCGACGTCTGGGACAGCTTCGACCGCCGCAAGGGCGCGAAAGCTGCTGGCGAAGCGGCCAACGAGGATGTGGGTGCGCGGGTTATGGATATGTTCGGGCAGAGTGTGGCGGCAGAATGACGTTATTCTGCCCATACGTCCTTCATAAGCTCAATATATTTTAGCAGCCGAATGACTGCTTGATCGGAAATAGGCCCACTGAACCTTAACTCCGCAGTGCAATCTTTGGTAAGCGGAATTCTTACGAACTCGGAAGGACTCGAAGATTGAAGCTCTAAGGTGGCCTTTTGTACTTCGGGCGACTCGATGGTTTGTATAAGTGAGGGAGAAACGGGACCGGCTACTGACGTGGCGCCGGTCGATAAGGAAGAATTCCCTCCATTTTCATGCTCTAACTCCAAGAAACTGGCGCGAAGGGAATTAATGCAGTCATCTGCGCCGGAGCGCGAAAAGTTTCGAGTCCTAATCAGGAACGATCTCACCGGGTCATCTGAAGGTGGCACCCCATCCGGGAAATGGGCGTGTATATCTGCGAAAATATCAGGCAGTTTCGCTGCCTCTTGAATCGCCTCTAGATATTCAGAACGATCGCTCGGCTCAAAAATCCGTAGAGCTAAGTCACTAACTTTTAATTTGCCGCGCAATCCAGCAACGAGGCCAAACTGACGTAGCGCGCCTAATGCTGTCGCGCTGGCTCCATTTTTCCCGCTGAAGCCCATAACTCGATAAGCGGTGTCCGAATCGACACTGTTACGATGCACACCTCGGTAGAGCTGATTGGCATAACCTACTGCAGTTAGCAGGGAGATTCTTGGATATCGTGGACTCCGGGCTTTAAGGACTTCAGCATTGGCTGCCATGAACGCCTCCTGTTGAGTTCTAACACTGGGCATAATAACACACCTGAGTTTCACGTGAAACACGGAATTGAGGGGATTAATTCGCTTAGCGAGAGATAACGGACGCTACGGACGCAGCTTTTCGCGTTCTAATCGATGCATTACGCGAAATATGTGTTTGCGTCGCAGGTTAATCATGATATGAGCCGAAAATGCAAAAGGCGAGATCGCGCTAACGACCTCGCCTCCTTGTCGGAGCATGGGCTTTGCAGCCGTCCTGCTCCTACTTGGTAGAGGATTAGATCCCCTGTCCCAGCAGATGGCGGCTCTATTCCTTGATTTGCATAATTGCAAACAGCTGCTGGAGTAGAATAAATGTTAAGCCGTACTCGCAAGCCAATCGGAACGACCGTTACTACCGCCATCACTGCCCCGAAAGCGGTGTATGGCAGGCGCAACGCTCGCCATACGGTACTGCTCCAATCGCGGAGCGGAACGTGATGCCTCCTTACCATGGCGTTGCGGTTATTTGGAAACTGCTGCGCTACGCTTGATTGACGGGGAGCGCCTGGCGCTCCCCGTTTTTTTGGAGATTGTCATGCAGTATCTAGCCTCTTCCGCGATCCACGCTGTCGACTACGATCAAGGAACTCGCACATTATCGGTCTGGTTTGTCGATAGCGGAGGGCCATACTTTTATCGTAGCGTGCCAGAAATGCTCTACGTAGGACTACTCTCCGCGAACTCTGCTGGTTCATATTTTTAATGTGTACATCCGCCCGTATGCGGCATGAGGGAAACATTGATATGCCGGAGTTTAACATGCCCTCCTTTGACCGCCCCCGCCGCAGCGCGCTGTACCTCCCCGCCTCCAACCCGAAGGCGATTGCGAAGGCGCGCACTCTCCCTGCCGACATCATCATCCTCGATCTGGAGGACGCGGTTGCCCCCGACGTCAAAGCCTCTGCCCGTGACGCCGCGATCGCTGCCGTCCGCGAAGGGGGGTTCGGTAATCGTGAGGTCGTGATCCGGGTTAATGGCAGGGACACGGCATGGGGCGCGGATGATCTCGCGGCGGTCGCGCATTCGGGGGCGGATGCGATATTGGTACCGAAGGTTTCGGGACCGGCGGACATCGACTTTTACAATGCGGCGTTGAAGGATGCGCCTGAAAACACCGCGCTATGGGCGATGATCGAGACCTGCGCCTGCGTGTCCCAGCTCGACGCCATTGCCGCGCGCGCCGACTCCACGCGGCTGTCGCTGTTCATCATGGGCGTCAACGATCTCGCCAAGGAAATGCGCGCGCGGTTGACGGCTGAGCGGACGCCGTTCCTGCCGGTGCTGACGCTGGCGGTCTGTGCGGCCCGCGCCCACAACATCGCGATCCTAGACGGGGTTTGTAACGAGTTTCGCGATATCGATGTTTTCAAGGCCGAGGCCGATCAGGGCCTGTTGTTCGGCTTCGACGGCAAGACGCTGATCCATCCCGACCAGATCGCGCCGTGTAATGATGTGTTCTCCCCCAGTGCCGATGAACTGGCATGGGCGCACGGTCTGGTCGCCGCATTCGCGCTTCCTGAAAATGCCGGCAAGGGCGCGATTCGGGTCGATGGCAAGATGGCCGAACTCCTCCACCTCGGACAGGCGACGCGCATGATTGCGGTCGCTGCGCAGATCGCCCGAAACGACCGCACCGATGGGATTGCAAGCTAAGCGCGACCCCATCGACGGACAGGCGCGACGCTGAACTTTTTATCTCTAAATGTCATGCGAAGATGAGGTTTGGATAAGCGGAGCATATGTTCGTTGCGCCTTCCGGCCACAGGTTCATGGGGTCTCCATTCATTCAAAGAGAACAAAGTGCAGCAAAATCTGACTCATCTTGAGCGGCTGGAGGCCGAGAGCATTCACATTTTGCGGGAGGTTGTGGCTGAGGCTGAGAATCCGGTGATGATGTACAGTGTCGGCAAGGATTCGGCGGTGATGCTGCATCTTGCGCGCAAGGCGTTTTATCCATCTCCGCCGCCATTCCCGCTGCTTCATGTCGACACGACGTGGAAGTTCAGGGCGATGTACGAACTGCGTGAGAAGGCGGCGCGCGATGCGGGCATGGAGTTGCTGGTGTACCAGAACCCGGAGGCTATCGCGCGCGGCATCAATCCGTTCGACCATGGCGCGCTGCACACCGATATGTGGAAGACCGAGGGGCTGAAGCAGGCGCTCGACAAATATGGCTTCGATGCGGCCTTTGGTGGCGCGCGGCGGGATGAGGAGAAAAGTCGCGCAAAGGAGCGGATTTTCTCGTTCCGGTCGGCGAGCCACGGCTGGGACCCGAAGAACCAGCGGCCCGAGCTTTGGAATTTGTACAACGCCCGGAAATCCAAGGGCGAGAGCATCCGGGTGTTTCCGATCTCGAACTGGACCGAGCTGGACATCTGGCAATATATCCAGCTGAACAATATCGAGATCGTACCGCTGTATTTCGCGGCCAAACGCCCGACCGTCGAGCGCGACGGGATGCTGCTGATGGTCGATGACGACCGCTTTCCGCTGAAGCCCGGCGAGGTTCCGGTCGATCGTTCGATACGGTTCCGGACGCTCGGCTGCTATCCGCTGACGGGTGCGGTCGAGAGCGAGGCTGCGACGTTGAGCGAAGTCATCCAGGAAATGCTGCTGACCACGACATCGGAGCGTCAGGGTCGCGCGATCGACAAGGATGCGGGCGGCGCAGGCATGGAGAAAAAGAAGCAGGAGGGGTATTTCTGATGTCCGATACGCTTGAAAATTCGGGTCAGGGAAATACCCAGGACCTCGACAGCGCCTATCAGGTCGAGAATTTGATCGCCGAGGACATCGACGCCTATCTCGATGCGCACCAGCACAAGACGATGCTGCGTTTCATCACCTGCGGGTCGGTGGATGACGGCAAGTCAACGCTGATCGGACGGTTGCTTTACGACAGCAAGATGATCTTCGAGGATCAGCTCGAGGCGCTCGAAGCCGACAGCAAGCGCATGGGGACGCAGGGGCAGGAGATCGACTTCGCCTTGTTGGTCGACGGGCTTGCCGCCGAGCGCGAGCAGGGCATTACCATCGACGTCGCCTATCGGTTCTTCACGACCGAAAAGCGCAAGTTCATCGTCGCCGATACGCCGGGGCATGAACAATATACGCGCAACATGGTGACGGGTGCGTCGACTGCCGATCTCGCGGTAATCCTGATCGACGCGCGCAAGGGTATTCTGACGCAAACGCGGCGGCATAGCTATCTGGCGCATCTGATCGGCATCCGGAACATCGTACTTGCGGTGAACAAGATGGATCTCGTCGGTTACGATCAGGCCGTTTATGACCAGATTGTCGCCGATTACACCGAGTTCGCGGCAGGCATCGGGCTGACGGTTTTCACGCCGATGCCGATCTCGGGCTTCAAGGGCGACAACATCACCCTGCCGAGTGACAATACGCCCTGGTACACCGGGCCGTCGCTGATGCAACACCTCGAGTCGGTCGAAGTCGATGCGACGATCAACGCGCAAAAACCGTTTCGCATGCCGGTCCAGTGGGTCAATCGTCCGAACCTCGACTTCCGTGGGTTTTCGGGGTTGATCGCGACCGGCACGATTGCGCCGGGCGACAAGGTGCGGGTGCTGCCGTCGGGCAAGACCAGCATTGTCTCGCGGATCGTCACTATGGACGGCGATCTGGAGCAGGCGGTTGCCAATCAATCGGTGACGATTTGCCTTGAGGACGAGATCGACTGTTCGCGCGGCGATGTCATTGCGATCTCGGACAATCCTCCCGAAGCTTCGGATCAGTTCGAGGCGACACTGGTGTGGATGGCCGATGAAGAAATGCTGCCCGGCCGACCCTATTGGCTAAAGCTCGGCACGCAGATGGTGTCGGCCAACGTGCAGGCCCCGAAATATCAGGTCAACGTCAATACGATGGAGCATCTGGCGGCCAAGACGCTCGAGCTGAACGCCATCGGGGTTGCCAATTTGTCGACCGACCGACCGATCGTGTTCGAACCCTATGCCGACAATCACGCGCTTGGCGGGTTCATCCTGATCGACAAGATCACCAATGCGACGGTGGCGGCCGGGATGATCAACCACAGCCTGCGACGTGCCGACAATGTGCATTGGCAGGCGACCGATGTTGCCCGCGAGAACCATGCGGCGCTGAAGAACCAGAAGCCTGTGGTGCTGTGGCTGACGGGCCTGTCGGGTGCGGGAAAATCGACGATCGCCAATATCGTCGAGAAGAAGCTGGCGCGGATGAACCGTCACACCTTCCTGCTCGATGGCGACAATGTGCGGCATGGGCTGAACAAGGACCTTGGCTTTACCGATGCCGACCGCGTGGAGAATATCCGGCGTGTCGGGGAGGTCGCCAGGCTGATGACCGACGCCGGGTTGATCGTGATCACCGCGTTCATCTCACCGTTCCGGGCCGAGCGTGAGATGGTGCGGCAGATGATGGCACCGGGTGAGTTCGTCGAAGTGCATATCGACACGAGCCTGGCCGATGCGGAGGCGCGCGACGTCAAGGGGCTATACGCAAAGGCGCGTGCCGGTGATCTGAAGAACTTCACCGGTATCGACAGCCCCTATGAAGCGCCCGAGCAGCCCGAAATCCGGATCGATACTGCGACGATGACGGCCGAAGAGGCCGCCGATGCCATCATCGCAATGCTGATCCCATGAGCGTGACACCTCACGCTTTCGGCGACGCCGAACTCGCCGCCCATCTGGCGGAAACTGCGGGCAAACTGCTGCTCGATGTGCGCGCGTCGGGCATCTTCTCACCCAAGGCGCTGGGCAAGGCCGGCGACCAGACCGCCAACCAGTTCCTGTGCCATGCGCTGCGAGAGGCGCGGCCCGACGATGGCCTGCTGTCCGAAGAGGAAAAGGACAGTCCCGAACGCCTCGCCAAGTCGCGCGTCTGGATCATCGACCCGGTCGATGGCACGCGCGAATATAGCGAGGAACGCTCCGACTGGGCGGTCCATATCGGCCTGTCGATCGACGGCGTGGCGCAGGTCGGCGCGGTTGCCCTGCCGGGTCTTGGCGTCGTATTGCGCACCGACCAAGTCACAACAGTCCCGCCAGCGCCCGAAAAGCTGCGCATGGTCGTCAGCCGCACCCGCCCCGCCAGGGAAGCGGTTGCGGTCGCCGAAAGGCTTGGTGCCGAACTGATCCCGATGGGGTCGGCAGGAGCCAAGGCGATGGCGATCGTGCGTGGCGAGGCCGATATCTACCTGCACTCGGGCGGGCAATATGAATGGGACAGCGCCGCCCCCGTTGCGGTGGCACTGGCCCACGGCCTGCATTGCTCGCGCATCGACGGCAGCCCGCTCGTTTACAACAATCAGGACGTCTACCTGCCCGACCTCCTGATCGCACGGCCCGAACATGCGCGCATGGTGCTCGATCTTCTCAAGGGAATGACGTTTTAGAACGCGATAGAGCTTGCTCCGCTTGATATCATAACACTCTGGCGCGACCGCAGGAGCGGCTTCGTCCCCCAGCAAAAAGTGCAGGCCATGCTTGCTCTCTTAGTTGTTTTACGCCGGCTTGCGTTGGCGATTGACTCTCCATGATCCAGAAGGAGTATAGAACAAATTAGGAACATATGAGTCGCCAGCATCTTTCAGTCGCCACGTTGCGAAGCCGCCTTGCTCTCGTCGATCAAGATGCTTTCTTTTGCGCGCGCGCCGTCATGCCGCCGGTTGCGATGGGTGTGGCCGATGTCGATACGCGGCTGAATGGGGGATTGGCACGGGCTGCACTGCACGAGTTTTTTGCCGCTAGCCCCGCCGACGTGAGCGCCCTGGCAGGCTTTGCCGTCATGATCGCCATTCGCGCGCAACTGGGGGCCAAGCCGGTGATCTGGGTGCGTGAGGACCGGGGGGATCGCAACAATGGACGGCTGTATGCGCAAGGGTTGGTCGAACTCGGCGCGGACCCCGATCGGTTTATGATCGTCCACGCTCCCGACACATTGGCGTTGCTCCGGGCAGCGGCTGACAGCGTCAAATGTTCAGGCGTTGGCGCGGTGTTCATCGAACCCTGGGGCAAGGCACCCGAACTGGACCTCACCGCATCGCGCCGCCTGTCGATGTCCGCCGCGCAATCCGGCGTCATGACATTGCTGTTGCGATCGGGAGCGGAACCACAGCCGAGTGCCGCCCTAACCCGCTGGCGGATCGGCTGCGCGCCTTCGACCGCCATAGCGACCGATCCCGAGGACTGGATACCCGAGGAAGGGGATTCGGAAATGGACTCGTTCGCTCCCGGGCCACCCGCTTTCGACATCGAAATGCTTCGCCATCGCGGCGGATTACCCAGTTTTACCGCCCGCCTGGAGTGGAATCGTGACGCAAATTCATTTGGAACAACCACTCACCGGCAAGCGGCGCTATCTGGCGATCTATCTGCCGTTTCTGTCATCCGAGCGCATCCGGATGGCGGGTCTCGCGCCGCCTGAAGGCACGCCCTATGTCCTTGTCGAGAAAATGCGTGGGGCGATGCGCATCACTGCCGTCGATGCCGTGGCGGTGCGCTTGGGGCTGGTTCCGGGGCTGACATTGGCGGATTCCCGCGCGCGTGTTCCCGAGTTGGAGGTGTTCGACGCCGCCCCTGCCGAGGACGCGACATGGCTCGACTGGCTGGCCGACGCCTGCGACCGCTATAGCCCCAGCGTCGCCATCGATCCCCCGCAAGCCCTGATCATCGACGTTGCCGGTTGCGGAGACGAAAAGCTCATCGTCCGCGACCTGAAGAAGCGCATTGTTCGACAGGGTTTTACGGCAAATCTGGCGCTGGCTGAAACCCCCGACGCCGCCGCAGCCCTCGCCCAGTATGGCGTGAAGAAGATTCTCCATTTGCCCGTGGCTGCCTTGCGCGTCGATACTGAAATCCACCTCGCATTGCGTCGCGCCGGGTTGAAAACCATCGGCGACCTCGCCTCTCGCCCGCGCGCGCCGCTGGCCGCGCGGTTCGGAACGCCCGTACCCCATCTCCTTGCGCGCCTTCTCGGCGAGCAGGATGTCCACATAGTCCCTCGCCGCGCGCCTTCTCCGGTGGTCGTCGAACAACGCTTTGCCGAACCCATCGCCCGCACCGAAGACATGCTGTCCACCATCACCGACCTTGCCCGGCAGGCCGCGATTGCAATGACCGAACAGGGGGTCGGCGGACGTTGTTTCGAAGCGGCCTTGTTTCGCAGCGACGGCCATGTCGCACGGCTGGCAATTGAGACCGGAGGACCGGTTCGCGATCCCAAGATCCTCGACCGCCTGGTCCGCGAACGGATCGACACGCTGTCCGATCCGCTTGATCCGGGTTTTGGATACGACCTGATCCGCCTCTCCATCACGCTGGCGGAACCGCTGGCGACCGAACAGCTTCGGCTGGAAGGGGGTGCGTTGACCGACACCGAACTGGCGCTGCTGATCGACCGGCTCGGCACGCGTCTGGGCAAGGTCCGCGTGCGGAAATTTGCGCCTGCCGACACCCATATTCCCGAACAGGCGGCCTTCGAACTGCCCATTGCCGAAGTGAAGCCGGTCAGCGGCTGGGTCCGTGCCGAGGAAGGCGAACCGCCGCTCCGCCCCATTCATCTGTTCGACCCGCCGCACCGGATAAAGGTTGTCGCAGGCCTTCCCGATGGCCCGCCGCGCCGGTTCCGCTGGCGACAGACCAGCCATGACGTCACGCGCTACGAAGGGCCAGAACGGATCGCTGCCGAATGGTGGCGGCGGCGGGGCGGGCATGATTTCAGCGATGGCAATGGCGCGCGCGGTGGCCTGACCCGCGATTATTACCGGATCGAGGATATGCGGGGTCGCCGTTTCTGGGTGTTCCGTCATGGACTTCATGACACCGAAAAGAGCGATCCCGGCTGGTATCTTCACGGCATATTCGCGTGAGCGGTTTTGCTGAACTTGTTGCCGCCACCAATTATTCGTTCCTGCGCGGCGCATCCGATGCGGTCGATATGGTCGGCGAAGCGATAAGGCTCGGTCATCCCGGCATCGGCATCGGCGACCGCAACAGCGTGGCCGGGGTCGTGCGCGCGCATGTCGCCTTGAAGAACGCGATCGAAGAGCAGGTCGAAAAGGGATTACCCGATTTCGATTTCAAGCTGATCGTCGGCGCGCGCCTCGTCTTTGCCGACGGAACGCCCGACATCATTGCCTATCCAACGACGCGCAAAGGCTGGGGCCGCCTGACCCGCCTTTTAACGACAGGCAATCTGCGCGCGGAAAAGGGGGGCTGCATCCTCAGGTTCGATGATCTGCTGAATTATCTCGAAGATTTGTTGCTGATCGTCATGCCAGCCTGCACCGCAACCGGGGACAAGGCAAAAGCCAAGCCGCCTGAGTTCGATGCCGGGGCGGACGTGAAACCTGCCCTGTTGAGACTGGTCCTGCCGCCGCTGCCCCAAGGTCTTGGCCCCACATTATCAAATCTTGCAACCCATGCGCCTGATCGCGTCTGGCTGGGTGCGACGATCACGCACAACGGCGACGATACCCGCCAACTCGCGCGCCTTCATCGCATTGCACGGATTGCGGGCGTCCCGCTGATCGCCACCAATGACGCGCTGTATGCGACGCCCGAACAGCGGCCATTGCATGACGTCCTGACCTGTATCTTGCATGGGACGACGATTGCGAACGCGGGTCGCAATCTGGAGGCCAATGCCGAGCGTCACCTGAAATCCTGTGACCAGATGGAGCGTCTTTTTCGCAAATATCCGCAGGCGATTGCCGAGACCACACGCTTGCTGGCCCGCATCGCTTTCACCCTCGACGAGCTGAAATACGAATACCCGCATGAGCCGGTTCCCCCCGGCAAGACGCCCGACGGGTGGCTCATTCGCCTGACTGTAAGAGCTGCTCGCGACCGTTACAAAAGGCAGCGGCTTCCCCACAAACTGCGTGGCCTGCTCATCGAAGAGTTCAAGCTGATCCGCGCACAGAATTACGCCTATTATTTTCTCACCGTCCACGATGTAGTCGCCTTTGCGCGCAGCAAAGGCATCCTGTGCCAGGGGCGCGGGTCGGCGGCCAATTCAGTGGTGTGCTTCATGCTCGGCATCACCTCGGTCGACCCGATGAAGCATGACTTGCTGTTCTCGCGCTTCGTGTCGGAGGAGCGCAAGGAGCCGCCCGACATCGACGTCGATTTCGAACACGAACGGCGCGAGGAGGTGATGCAATATGTCTATGAGCGTTATGGTCGCCATCGCGCCGGGATTGCCGCCACCGTCGCTCATTTCCGCCCGCGCAGTGCCGTGCGCGAGGTCGGCAAAGCGCTGGGGCTGACTGAGGATATCACCAATCGCCTGACCTCGACGGTGTGGGGCAGCTATGCATCGACGATGGATGAAAAGCGGTTCCACGAGACCGGGTTTGAGATCGACAATCCGGAGATTGCGCGGCTGAACGGACTGGTCCAGCAATTGCTGAACTTTCCGCGCCATCTGTCGCAGCATGTCGGCGGTTTCGTGCTGACCGAGGATCGGCTGGATGAAACGGTGCCGATCCACAATGCCGCGATGGCGGACCGCACGTTCATCGAATGGGACAAGGACGATATCGACGCGCTCTGCCTGATGAAGGTCGACATTTTGGCGCTTGGGATGCTGACCTGCATCCACAAGGCGTTCGACATGATGCGCGCCAATGGGCTGGGCGATCATACGCTTGAAGTCGATCTCGCCGCCGACGATCCCGAAGTGTATGAAATGCTCTGCAAGGGCGACAGCATCGGCGTGTTTCAGGTCGAAAGCCGTGCGCAGATCAACATGCTACCACGCCTGCGACCAGAGGAACTTTACGATCTGGTCATTCAGGTCGCTATCGTTCGCCCCGGCCCGATCCAGGGTAACATGGTGCATCCCTATCTGCGGCGGCGTCAAAAGGTCGAGAAATGGAGCTTTCCATCGCCTGCCGCGCCTCATCCGCAGGACGAATTGCACGAGATACTGGGAAAGACGCTAGGCGTGCCGCTGTTTCAGGAACAGGCGATGAAGCTAGCCATCGTCGCGGCGGAGTTCACCCCAGCCGAGGCCAATCAGTTGCGCCGCGCGATGGCAACGTTTCGCCACGTCGGTGGCATGCCTAAATTCGAGCAGAAGATGGTCGGCGGGATGATGCGACGCGGTTATGAGGAGGACTTCGCCCGACGCTGTTTCGAACAGATCAAGGGGTTCGGCAGCTATGGCTTCCCCGAAAGTCACGCACTGTCGTTCGCGCGGCTGGTCTATGTTTCGTCGTGGATCAAATGTCATCATCCGGCGGTATTCTGTGCGGCATTGCTCAATTCACAGCCGATGGGGTTTTACGCGCCTGCGCAGATCGTTCGCGATGCGCAGGAACATGATGTCGAGGTGCTGCCGATCGATGTTAATTTCAGCGTGTGGAATAACGATCTGGAGGGCGGCGCGGTTCGGCTGGGCTTCCGCCAGATCGACGGCTTTCGCGAAGATTGGGCTGACCGGATTACCGATGCCCGCCCCTTCATCGGTGTCGAGGCCCTTGCGCGCGATGCCAGGCTACCCGGTCGTGCGTTGCGATTGCTGGCAGACGCCGATGCGCTCCGATCATTGTCGCTGGACCGGCGCGAGGGGCTTTGGGAAGTCCGTCGCACGCATAGCGACGCGCTCCCGCTGTTTGCCGCTGCCGAAGCGCGCGAACTGGCCGCCGAACCTGAAGCAAACTTGCCCGTCATGCCGTTGAGCGAACATGTCGCCGCCGATTACCAGACGATCCGTTTGTCGCTGAAAGGCCATCCGATGGCGTTCCTGCGCGACACATTCGCTGCCGAAAACATCCTGACCTGTGCCGCGACATCGGCTGCGAAGAACGGCACGCGCGTAAAAACGGCAGGCGTGGTTCTGGTGCGCCAGCGACCGGGCAAGGGCAATGCGATCTTCGTCACGATCGAGGATGAAACCGGCGTCACCAACATCGTGATCTGGGCGCGGCTGTTCGAACTCCAGCGCCGCGATGTGATGGCCGCGCGGCTGATGGTGGTGGAGGGCGAGCTTCAGCGCAGTCCCGAGGGCGTCGTGCATCTGATGGCTGCCCGCGTGTACGATCGGACCGACGAATTGAAACGGCTATCCGAAACGCATGATGCCAATCCGGTTCTGTCTCGGGCGGATATATTCGAACATCCGCTGCATACGCCCCATACTGTGCAACGCGGAGTTCACCCGCGCGATGCCCGGATTTTGCCGAAGTCGCGTGATTTTCATTAGGCCGCTTCGGCAAAACTCTCCGCCTGCGCCCGCGCCCAATTATTCTTGAAATACGGCAATTCACATTCGCCGCGCACCAGCTGGCCGTCTTTCAGGAAGTGGTGGACCTGATCGAACTGGCGGACCTCGGTCGTGCTGATCCGATGAACCAGATGATGGGGTTTCAGGTCGTCGGGGTGGGTCAGGCCTGCCGCCGCCAGCATATCGGCGAGCGCGCTGACGGTACGATCGTGGAAATGCAGCACACGATCGGCCTTGTCGGGCACGACGAGCGCGCGCTGTCGCGTCGGGTCCTGCGTTGCCACACCGGTCGGACAACGGTTGGTGTCGCAACTCATCGACTGGATGCAGCCGAGCGCGAACATGTAACCACGCGCCGCATTGGCCCAGTCCGCACCGATCGCCAGCACGGTCGCAATGTCGAACGCGCTCACCAAGCGACCTGCCGCGCCAATCTTGACCCTGTTACGCAGGCCTGCGCCAACCAGCGTGTTGTGAACGAACAGCAAGCCTTCGCGCATCGGCGATCCGATATGATCGCTGAATTCAACCGGCGCCGCGCCGGTCCCGCCCTCGCCTCCATCGACGACGATGAAGTCCGGCGTCACCCCACTTGCCAGCATCGCCTTCACGATCGCCATGAATTCGTGCGGGTGGCCGATGCACAGCTTGAAACCGACGGGCTTGCCGCCCGACAACGTTCGCAATTGCTGGATGAAAGCCATCATTTCGAGTGGCGTCGAAAATGCCGAATGGCGAGAGGGTGAAATGCAATCGATACCCATCGGAACGCCGCGCGTGTCGGCGATTTCCCTCGTTACCTTCCCTGCGGGCAAGATACCGCCATGGCCGGGCTTTGCGCCCTGGCTCAGCTTGATTTCGATCATCTTGACCTGATCCGTCGTCGCCTGTTCGGCAAATTTGGCGGGGTCGAACCTGCCATCGGCATCGCGGCATCCGAAATAGCCACTGGCGACTTCCCAGACGATGTCGCCGCCGTTCTCGCGGTGATAACGGCTGATGCTGCCTTCGCCGGTATCGTGGTAGAAATTACCCATAGCCGCGCCCTTGTTGAGCGCACGGATGGCGTTGGCCGAAAGCGAGCCGAAGCTCATTGCAGAGATGTTGAAGATGCTTGCCGAATAGGGTTTGGCGCATTGGTCGTTGCCGATGGTGATGCGGAACGTTTTCGGATCGGCGTCGTCGGCGGGTCGCATGGAATGGGCGATGAATTCATAATCATCGGCGTAGACGTCGAGCATGGTACCAAACGGATGGTCGGACGAAACCCCCTTTGACCGGCGATACACGAGCGAGCGTTGCGCGCGCGAAAACGGATTAGCCTCATTTTCGTCTTCGAGCAGATATTGGCGGATTTCCGGGCGGATCATCTCCACCATCCAGCGGATATGGCCGATTACGGGATAGTTGCGCAGTACCGAATGCCACGGTTGGCACAGATCCCAAACGCCCAGCAGCACCAGCAGCCCGGTGATGGCGAAGATGGTACGCGCACCAAGGCCAGTCGGCGTCAGCGCGAGTTCAAGCACGAGCAGCGCAGCGCATAATATCAGGACCGTGTAGCGCCCCAGCCGAAATTTCACCATGTCATGCCCTCTCGCGGCTCCCGGACCACGCCATAAGGATGCCGCTGCGGGATGGCGAGAGTTCCTTCGGCAATCGAAACGCTCTAGAGGCGAGCGATGACCCGTCGCCTGCTCGCATCGATCCACGACGTGGGACCTAAATTCGAAGGGCAGGTCGATGCGCTGAGCGACCGCCTTTCAAATGCGCTCGGCGGCCCGCGTTTTGCGATGCTTGTCGTGCCCGATCATTGGGACGAGGCTCCGCTGTCCGCCTCTCCGGCATTTGCCGCCAGATTACGCAGATGGGCGGACGCCGGTGTGGAGATGTTCCTGCACGGCTGGCGTCACCGCGACGACGCCCAGACGAAAGGGTTCGCCCAACGCCACATGACCGCGGGCGAAGGCGAATTTGCCGGTCTTTCCAAAGTCGAAGCAGCAATGCTGATCGCCGATGGCCGTAAAGTGGTGGAGGACGCGATCGGTCGTCCGGTGGCCGGGTTCATCGCGCCCGCATGGCTATATTCACCGGGGGCTGTCGATGCGGTCCGAGAGGCGGGTTTCGCACTGGCGGAAGATCATATGAAAGTGTGGGCCCCGGGTACCGCGCGCGTTCTGGCGAGAGGGCCGGTCATCACCTGGGCCAGCCGAAGCCCGGCTCGCATCAAAAGCTCGCTAATGTTTTCCAGCCTTGCGCGCGCTACGCTCGGTATCGTGCCAACGGTACGGGTCGCGGTGCATCCGGGGGACGTTTCAGTGCCGGAGTTGCTTGCCAGTATCGATGCGACATTACACCGGTTTTCCCGATCGCATGTGCCTTCGCGCTACGCCGATCTTCTTGCCTGAACATGCGTGTGCTCGTGTTCCTGCACAGTTTCGAACCCGGCGGCGTGGAGCGGGTAGCACTGCGACTTTGCAAGGCATGGATTGCGAGCGGCACCGACGTGAGCCTCGTGCTCGGCCGCCTCAATGGAGCAATGAAGTGCGAAGCCGATGCTTTGCCTTATCGGGTGTTGTCCGACGGACGGGTGCCGACTGCGGCCTGGGAAACACTGTGGATGATCCTGCGCCTGCCGGGCGTCATTCGCCGCGAACGCCCCGACGTGCTGTTTTGCGCAGGGAACAGCTATACCATCGTCTCGGTGATGATGAGGGTGATGATGGGTCGCGCATGCCCACCAATCGTGGCCAAGATCAGCAACGACCTCGCTCGCAATGATTTTCCACAGCCGATACGGTGGATATATCACCGCTGGTTGCGGATTCAGGCGCGTTATATCAATCGCTTCGTGGGCATGGCACCGCCAATGCGTGCCGAGATCGCGGCGGCAATGGGCATCGACCCGAGCAAAGTGTGGATCGTGGACGATCCGGCACTTTCGATGACCGACATCGATCGATTTGCGGGGGCTCGCATCAAAGGCGGGGCGCGTTCGCGCTTCGTTGCCGCCGGGAGGCTCGTACCCCAGAAGAATTTTTCACTGTTGTTGCGTGCTTTTGCAATGATCGCGCGCGACGATGACAGGCTGGTCGTGCTCGGCGAAGGTCCGGAGCGAGGAACACTCGAACGATTGGCCGAGGCCCTCGGGATCGATGATCGGGTAGATTTTGCCGGGCATGTCGCGGATCTCGCACCCTGGTTTGCCGAAGCCGACATATTCGCCCTGTCGTCCGACTATGAAGGTGTGCCTGCCGTTATCGCAGAAGCCCTTGCGGCCGGACTGGCTATCGCTGCCACAGACTCAAGCGTCAGCATGGGCGACATGCTGGCAGACGGACGTTTCGGGATGATCTGCGCCCCAAAGGATGTGAACGGTTTTGCCCGGGCGCTCGATAGTTGCCGGACAATGCGGCTGGATATCGATGCGATGCGGTCGCAGGCCGAACGATTTACCGTTGAACGGGCCGCCTCGCATTATCTCGCCATTTTCGCCGAGAGCGTCGGTCAGCTATCTTCGCTTACGCCAGCCGGAAAAGGTCGCTAATGCGCTGCCCATCCAATCGGACGAAACCAGCAGATATGTATTCGCGACCGTGAACGCTTCCGATCCCCCCGTTTCGCTGCCATCATCCGATTGGCCTGCCGACCCTGCGCCTTTGAACACCCGTGCAAACGTCGTCGTCCGTTGGCTGACGCCAGCCATATCCATGGCCATTCTGATCGCGGTGCTGTTCGCGCTGCGCGACCTGCGCTGGCACGATATACGCGCCGCCGTGCCTACATCGATCGCATTCTGGGCTGTGTTCGGCGTATATTATTTAACCCCCGTCGCGCTCGATTGGGCGATTTTTCGCTATTTGTGGGGCGTTCCTGCCTCCGCCTTCGTTGCGCTACTCCGCAAACTGGTCAGTAACGACCTGCTGTTCGGCTATGTCGGAGAGGTTTATTTCTACGGCTGGGCGCGCCGGAAGATGAAGATGGTCGCGTCGCCCTTCGGGGCGGTCAAGGACACGGCCATATTGTCGGCGCTTGCAGGTAATATCGCGACGCTGGTGATGATGGGGTTTGCCTATCCCCTCGTCCAGCAGCTCCAGTTTCACATCATCAGCGAAGCGCTCCGCGTGTCCGAAAAGATGCTGTGGGTGTCGATCTTCATGGTGGTCGGCATACCGACGCTGGCGATCATAGTTGGCAACCGGCTGTTCAGCCTGACCAAGATGCAATTGACGGTCGTGGGCGGGCTGCAAATTACGCGGGTCGCGGCGACAACGGGCCTGTCTGCGCTGGCCTGGAGCCTTGCGCTTCCTCAGGTGGCGTTCAGCGAGTGGATCATATTGGCGACAATACGCCTGATTATTTCTCGCCTGCCGTTCGTTTCGCAAAAGGATATCGTTTTTGCCGGGATTGCCGTTCTTACCGTCGGGCATGATCTGGAGATTGCTGCACTGATCACCTTCTGGGCAGCCATTCAGTTTGCCGCGCACGTGTTTTTCGGTGGCGTGCTCGGCGTCGGGTATTTCGTGAACATGAAGGTCAAGAAGTGAAGATAGCCGCACTATCCCTGTTATTGTTGGCCGTCCCGGCGACGGCCAACGCAGAGGTTTCGCCGTCGCCGATCCTGGGTACGGCAGAGGGACATTGCCGTCCGAACGAAAGCGGGCCTGCGTTCCTGTTGACGATCATTGGGTTAAAGGATCGCAGGGGCCTGATGAAGGTCGAGCTTTACCCGGCCACCGACGAAGACTTTCTCAACGACGACGCGATCCTGATCAATGAGGGCAAGCCATTTCGCCGTGTCGAAATTCCCGTACCGCCGACGGGACCGGTACAGATGTGCATCCGGGCGCCGCACGCAGGCGCATTTGGATTGTCGCTGCTCCACGACCGCGACGGCAATCGCAAGCTGGGGCTTTCGGTCGATGGAGTCGGGTTCCCGAGTAATCCGGCAAGTCTGGGTCCATCCAAACCCCGCATCGCAATGGGGCGCGCCGTTGTCGGCAACGGTCCGACGCCGGTCACGATCCGCTTGCTCTATCGCCGTGGGCTGCTGTCGTTCGGTCCGATCCGCTAAAGCCATGCGCATCGTCGATGTCTGCGCATTTTACTCGCCGGACGGGGGTGGCGTAAAAACCTATATCGATCGCAAGCTGGCGGCGGGGCCGGCGGCAGGGCACGAAATCATCGTCATCGCGCCGGGTGAGACCACGCGCGTGGAAGAACGCGGGCCGGGCGCGCGGATCATGTATCTGGAGCAACCACGTTTCCCGCTGGACCGGAAATACCATTATTTCCGCGACGAAACGGCGCTGCACGCGACGCTCGACACACTTGATCCCGACATCGTCGAGGCATCCTCGCCATGGCGCAGTGCGCGACTGGTCGGTGAGTGGGCAGGGGCCGCACCCCGGGTGCTGATCATGCATGCGGATCCCCTGTCGGCCTATGCGTATCGGTGGTTCGGCAAAGTCGCCTCGCGCGACACGATCGATCGAAAATTCGGCTGGTTCTGGCGGCATCTGGTTCGGCTGGACGCCCAATTCGTCGCGACGATCACGGCTGGGCAGAGCTTGTCCGATCGTCTGGCGGAGGGCGGCATGACCAATGTCGTCACGAATCCGATGGGCGTGGCCGACAGCGTATTTTCACCGACATTGCGTGACGAGGGGTTGCGCGCGCGCTTGCTCGAACGGTGCGCACTTCCCCAGACAGCGACGCTATTGATCGCTGCCGGTCGACACGCGCCCGAAAAGCGCTGGCCCATGGTAATCGAGGCGGTGACGGCGGCGGGAGGAAGCGCGCCTGTCGGGCTGGTGCTGGTCGGCGACGGTCGCGAGCGGGCAAAAGTCGTGCGCGCGGCCGCCGATAATCCGCATATCCACCTTGCCTCGTCGATTGGCGATCGCATGGAACTTGCCCGCCTGTTCGCGAGCGGTGACGCCCTGATCCATGGTTGCGAGGCAGAGACATTCTGCATGGTCGCCAGCGAAGCCCGGGCGTCCGGCCTCCCGCTCATCGCTCCCGATGGCGGCGGCGCGGCGGATCAGGCGCGGGAATCGGGCGGGTGGACTTATGTGTCCGGAGATTCATCGTCGGCGGCAGATGCCATCGGCGCGTTCCTGACTTCGGATATGCTGGCTGTTCGACGAAAGGCTGCCGAGAATTCCGGTTATGTCCGTACAATGGATAGTCATTTTTCCGACCTATTCGGTTACTATGATGCACTTGTTGGCCCGAATCGGCGGGTCGCATAGCATTTCACTGAACGGGGGTTCGGATGACCGTATTGGTGGCGCGCGAAGTGGTTCCCGGCGGCGAACGCATTCGGAAAATGCCCGCACAGTTCTCGTTTCGAAAATACGGGACTCGTCACTGCCAATGCGCGAGCATAGCCGGGCGTTTCCTGATGTGGGCAACGCGACACTCCTGAGACTGGACCGCAGGGAAGCAAGGCGTCAAACATCGAAGCATGACGATTCCCCTGATCGGTGCGGTTGAGCTGGGCGGCACAAAAATAAACGTTGCTGTTGGAACTGGGTTTGGCGGGATCGGACCCGGTGCACTTCATGCGACTGCCAGAATTCCGACGACATCTCCCGACCAGACGTTGCATGCCATAATCGACTTTTTTCGCGGACAACCGGCAATATCGGCCATCGGAATCGGATCCTTCGGGCCGGTTTGCCTGAATCGGGCCGATCCGGCGTGGGGAAGCGTGACCGACACGCCCAAGGCCGGTTGGGCCAACATTCCGGTTGCGACGCCGATCGGTTCCGCGCTCAATGTACCGGTGGCATTCGATACTGATGTCAACGCGGCTGCACTTGCGGAACATAAATGGGGCGCGTTGGCCGGTTGCCAGACAGGCCTCTATATCACGGTCGGCACGGGGATCGGCGGCGGGATAGTCATCGATGGTCGCCCGCATCATGGTTTTGCCCACACCGAACTCGGCCATATCCGGGTAAAGCGCAGCACGGGCGACGAATTCGCGGGTGTTTGCAGTTTTCACGGCGACTGCGTGGAGGGTCTGGCGAGCGGCCCCGCAATCGAGGCCCGGCTCGGCGCGACCCTGAGCGATATCGACCCGGACGATCCGCGCCGCCTGTTCGTTTTCGATGCGCTTGGACAGGCGCTTGCGAATTACCTGCTCACGCTGTCGCCGCATCGTATCGTTGTGGGCGGCGGAGTTTCAAAGGCACCGGGCTTTCACAAGGAATTACAACGGAGCCTGAAACGGTGGATTGCGGGATATGTTGCCGTGCCCGTGTTCGACGGAAGCGACTATGTCGTGGCCCCCGCGCTAGGTGATCAGGCGGGCGTCCTCGGCGCGATCGCGCTCGCGCTGGGACTGCCAGCCGTGGCCAGCGCGTAAACGGCCCACAAATGAAAAAGGTTGCCGGACCCGCAGGCCCGGCAACCCCTAACATGGTCAGCGGCCGGAGACATATCTCAAGCCCGGGAGACCATGGGCAGCCAGTGGATTAACCCTGGCTGCGCATCCCCCGAACGAAACTACCCGACCCCTGTGCTGAACCATGAGACATCGGATCACCTCCTTTCGCTATGTTGAAAAGCCGTGCCCTGCGTTGGACACAGATGGAACATGAGTCATCATGAGTCAGCGATCAAGTCTTGTGCAAAAAAATAATACTCGTCATAATTCGAGGTTCGCGGCTTTGCGCGGCCCATCTGTTGTTTTAGCCCCGGCAATCCTCAATCACGCGCGCCACTTCGGGCCAGCTCGGCACGACAATGTCGGCCGTCCCCGGTATTCCAACGAGAAACCGGCCGCGACTGAACGCCAGCGCATCGAGCTGCGGGTCGGTTGGCGCCAGTTCGGCGGCGACATAGGGCACCGCCCCGCCGGTCGGCTTTGCATCATAGGCGCGCGCACCCGTCGTTGCGCGCAATGTCATTCGGGCCGCAACGGTGCCGGGTCGAGAGATATAGATGCGCCGAGTCGATACGTCGCACCTGATACTGAGCGCGGCGTCGGTGCCTCCCGTGCCGAACAGCGCCAGACCGCCGCGGGCGTCCTTCGTATAGGTCCAACTTCCCGGACTCACCAGGCCATTTTCCCATTCGGCCACTGGCGGGGGGGCCAAGGGGACAGGCGGCGCGGGCCGGTATATGGGCGGCCGGGCCGACGGCGGGGTAACGGGTTTTCCCACGCAACCCGCGATCATGAACGGCGCAAGTGCCAGTGCTTTGCGAAACGCTATCATCGGGCGGTCCTAACCCAGCGGTTCCCGCCCGCCAAGCGCCGCCGCTTGTGTCGCGTCGGGGCTTTGTCGCATAACAGCCACCGGTTACCCGTTACCGGCGTTATTCAGGCCAAGCGATGTCGATCAACTCTCAAAGACTGAAATCGATTGTCGGAGGCTCGGCGGGCAATCTGGTCGAATGGTATGATTTCTACACCTATTCGGTGCTGACGATCTATTTTGCTCCGTCTTTTTTTCCAAAGGCTGATCCGACCGCACAATTGCTGAGCGCCGCGGCTATTTTCGCGGTGGGATTCCTGATGCGCCCGGTCGGATCGTGGATCATGGGAGTCTATGGCGATCGCCATGGTCGCAAGGCAGGGCTGGCGCTTTCGGTAGCGCTGATGGGCGGCGGATCGTTAATCATCGCGCTGTGCCCGACCTATGCACGCGCAGGCGTCGCGGCGCCTGTCCTGCTTGTCCTGGCCAGGATGATGCAGGGACTGTCCGTCGGCGGCGAATATGGCGCCAGCGCGACCTATCTTTCCGAGATGGCGACCCGGGAACGTCGCGGTTTCTGGTCCAGTTTCCAATATGTCACGCTTGTTGGTGGGCAATTAAGCGCACTTGCGGTGCTGCTTGTCCTGCAGGGAGTCCTGACCGAGGCCCAGCTCGAATCATGGGGCTGGCGGATACCCTTTCTCATCGGGTCCATCCTTGCCATCGCCGTCTACGTCCTGCGGCGCGGGCTGGCGGAAACCGCCGCGTTCGAGGCGCAATCGATGGATCGTCCCAAATCGTCGTTCAGCAATTTGTGGCACCACCACCGCCGCGAATTCCTGATCGTCGCGGGGATCACTGCGGGTGGATCGGCCGCATTCTATGCCTATACCACCTACCTTCAGAAATTCCTCGTCAACACCAGCGGCTTTTCGAAACAAACCGCGACCGAGATCATGACGGCGGCCTTGATCGTGTTCATGCTGCTCCAGCCGGTGTGGGGCCTGATCGCCGACCGCTTCGGACGCAGGCCGCAACTGCTGTTGTTCGGCATCGGTGGCATGGTCGTGTCGGTGCCGGTCTTTACGGCTCTGGGCACCGCGACAAGCCCGATCGCCGCCTTCGGGCTGACCCTGATCCCATTGACGTTGCTGGGTGCCTATACGTCGATCAGTGCGCTGGTGAAGGCCGAACTGTTCCCGCCACACATCCGGACGCTCGGCGTCGCATTGCCCTATGCCATCGGGAACGCGGCGTTCGGGGGGACAGCGGAATATGTCGCGCTCTGGTTCAAGAGCGTCAGCACCGAAAGCGGGTTCTACTGGTATATCACCGCGTTGATCGGGGTTGCGACGGTGGCAATCGGGATGCTGCCCGAAACGAGGCGGACCAGCCTGATCGTCGAGGATTGATACCTAGTGCGTGATCGCCTTCAACGCGCGGTCGAGCATCGGTTTGTCACCATCGACGACGCCAATCACGGCAACACGTTCACCATCGACGCGCCGGGCGATCAGGACGATGAACTCGTCGTCGCCCGGGAGTGTCAGGATCGCCTGCGCCTCGAGCGCACGGGCAGCCTCACGCGTGAGATCGACCTTGACGGGCTTGTCCGCAGGGCGACGCTCGCGCCGTTCTGCGGCGACGACGGCCTTTAGCCCACCCGGATATTGGTCGAGAAAGTGGCGCATCCCACCAGCCGGAAGCGCATGACGCTTGGCATAGCTCAAAGCGGCGGCGAATTCGGTTAGCCGCGTCTTATCGTAATCGACGCCGAAAACGAGCTTCACGATCGGGGTCATCGGCGCGCGTTCCTGCACCACGATCTGGGTATCTTGAAGCAATTCCGCATATTCCTCACCACGAACGTCGGCGAGCAAGGCAAAGTCATAAGCCTGACCAAGCGCATGATAGAGCGCCGCACGCCCGCGACTGTCGGCATGGCGTACCGCATCGGCACTGGCGCGCGCCGCGGCCAGCCAGTCAGCCAGCCCGGCATCTTCCGGAGCAGAAGGCAGATCCTCCTCGTCGTCCTGTCCGAAATCAGGCGCCAGGATTTCCGGTCGCCGGGGCGCACTTTCGCGGACTTCGGGTTCCGCCCACGCGCTGGGACCATCGGCCCAGACCGGCATGGCGGGACGCTGAGGATGAGTCGCCAATGCCGCCGCGATCTCGGTCTCCAGCGCTTCGGCCTGCAATGGCTGTGCGATTTCCTTCCAGTTGATCACGCCGTAGATAAAATCGATTGTGTCGTCATCGGACGACAGCGGCATTAATATGCCGCGATACATGATGTTATGCCCGCGCGAATTGACGAACTCAGCCTCAAAACCGACAGGCGCACGGTTGGCGATGATCTGGAGATAATGGTCGGTCAGCCGCGAGAGGAGCGATCGTGGTGGCACGTCCGCGATCGAATCAACTTCGCCCGGCACATCACATTCGGTCCGCAATTTCTGGCCAAGCCATGAAATCGAGGGCGATGTCGATCCCGCAGTGAAATCGAGCAGGACGCTGTGCGGTGCGAAATCCTGCCCGTCCTCGGGATGCAAATCCTCGACCGATGGATAAGCGCGCCCATCGAGCAAGGACGCCCAATGATTATAGGCGCGCACATGCATGCGGCGTTCGTCGGTGCCGATGACAATTTGCGTTTCAATCGTGGGTCCTGTGGAACTCGGCTCATAGGCAGGCGAAGACGCGAGCGCATGGCGCGGCGCATCGTCTCTATCTTCCGGAAAGTCGCGCATCGTGTCCATTCGGCGGTCCCAAGTCTGTAATCCCAGCATGAATGCTCCAGATGTGGTTACGAAGCCGTTAAGGCCTGTTTCCAGCACCGCCACACTTGCCGCGCCCGCCCACCACTGATAAGCGCGACCCCGCCATCCGTGCCGCCTTAGCTCAGTTGGTAGAGCATCGCATTCGTAATGCGGGGGTCGTAGGTTCGAATCCTATAGGCGGCACCATGGTTCTCCATAGTTGACTCCCGTCGCTGTCGGGGGTGGAACCTAACTTCCTGCTCCATGTTGTAACGGACGCCATGACCGATCCTAAAAAACCAAAGCCCGCCAAAACGTCCAAGCCGGAAAACGGGGGCAAGACGGACAAATCCAACACGCGTTGGGTCGCCGCTGGGGCGGCGATGGGCATCGGTTCGGCGGCGCTTGTGGCGGCATTGCTTTATACCAATCGCGACAAGGGCAAGGGGGAAGCCGTCGTGAAACATGATGGCCCCCAGCCCGAGTCAGACTGAAAACTTCGGGGGCCACACCAATGAAGAAAATCCGCAAGGCAGTGTTCCCCGTCGGTGGATTGGGAACACGCTTCCTGCCGGCGACCAAGGCCATACCGAAGGAAATGCTGCCGGTCGTCGATCGTCCCTTGATCCAGTACGCGGTCGATGAAGCGCGTGAGGCGGGGATCGAGCAGATGATTTTCGTCACCGGTCGCGGAAAATCCGCAATCGAGGACCATTTCGACATATCGTTCGAACTCGAGAACTTGCTGACGACGCGCGGCAAGTCGATGGATGCGATCGAGGATACCCGCTTTAAGCCCGGCGAGGTGATCTACGTCCGCCAGCAGGACCCGATCGGCCTGGGCCACGCCGTCTGGTGCGCGCGTCACATCATCGGGGACGAACCGTTCGCGATTTTCCTGCCTGACGAACTGATGGTCGGCGCGCCCGGTTGCATGGCGCAGATGGTTGCGGCCTATGAAAAGGTCGGCGGCAATCTGGTGTGCGGGTACGAGGTGCCTGCGAGCGAAACATCGAAATACGGAATCATCACGCCGGGGCGCATCGACGGGCAGTTGGTCGAAGTTACCGGTCTGGTGGAAAAACCCGATCTGGGTTCCGCACCGTCAAACCTGATGATACCCGGACGCTACATCCTGCAGCCTGAAGTCATGGCCGTGCTTGAAAATCAGGCACGTGGTGCCGGGAACGAAATCCAGTTGACCGACGCGATGGCCCAGATGATCGGTAAACAGCCATTTCACGCATGGGCCTTCGATGGCCAGCGATTCGACTGCGGCGACAAGGCGGGCTTCATCACCGCGAACATCGCGCTGGCGCTGGCGCGTGAGGACGTTGGGCCTACGGTTGCGGCGTTCCTGAAAGCCCGCGACCTCGGATAGGGTCAGGCGCGCCGGGCGAGCGCCTGCTGCATGCGGGCGAGGTAGCGTGCCAGAACGTCGATCTCGAGGTTGACGGTGTCCCCCGCTGAGAGTGAACCGACGGTGGTCTTTTCGGCGGTGTGCGGGATGATGTTCACGGCAAAACGCGCAGTGCCGTCCGCCTGATCCTCGACCTGGTTCACCGTAAGCGAAACACCGTCGATGGTAATCGATCCCTTTTCCGCGATGTACGGCGCAATGGCGGAATGGACCGAAATGGTGATCCGCAGCGAATCCCCTTTGGGACGAACCTCGACGACAGTTCCTACTCCATCGACGTGACCGGTGACGATATGCCCACCGAGTTCGTCGCCGACCTTCACGGCTCGTTCCAGGTTCAGCCGCGCGCCCTGCTTCCACATCGCGGGCGACGTGCGATCGACGCTTTCGGCGGAGACATCCACGGTAAAGCTGTCCGCACCCTTTGCGACCACCGTCAGGCAAACGCCCGAACAGGCGATCGAGGCGCCCATGTCCACCGTCTCCAGGTCATAACTGGTGGCAATGACCATGCGCGTATCTCCACGCGCCTCGACGCTGCGGACCGTGCCGAGATCGGTGATGATGCCAGTGAACATGCGATTACTCCCGAATGCGTTCGTAGATGTCGAGCCGGTCGTTGCCAAGCGTACGCGTGACCAGCAGTTTCCATCGTCCGTGGGCATCCGCCAAGTTGGCCAGCCCGATGTCGGCAAGGCTGGGCTTTCCCCCGATCAGTATCGGCGCACGGTAAATCAGGAGCCTGTCTACAAGATCGGCCTTCAGAAACGCAGAGGCCGTCTGCGCACCACCTTCGACCAGGAGAGTGTCGCCCTCCAGTGTGTCGATTGCTCCCGGAGCCGCAATCGCCCGCCAGCCAGCCGGTGCATCTCCGTGTGTCAACAATGCCCGGACCGGAGAGCGGCCTTCGAGTCCGGGCAATCGCACATCGAGCAGCGGCGCATCGGCGTCGTACGTACCGCGTCCCACCAGAATGACGTCGGCCCGCGCACGTTCAAGATGCCCGTGCGCGCGCGCCTCGGATCCGGTGATCCATTTACTGCTGCCGTCGGCAAGGGCGATGCAGCCATCCAGCGATAGCGCGAGTTTCAGAGAGATATGCGGGCGCTGGCGACGGCGTCGGAACAGGAAACCGGCCATTGACCTTTCGGCCTCGACCGATCGAACCCCGACATCGACTACGATGCCGGCTGCGCTCAAACGGGCGAACCCCTGACCATCGGTTCGCGAGTCGGGGTCGCGGACGGCGGCCACCACGCGGGCAATGCCGCTGTCGATGATAGAATCGGCACAAGCCGGTCCACGCACGCTGCGATGGGCGCAGGGTTCGAGCGTTACATACAAGGTGCTGCCTCGCGCCTGAACACCTGCCTGTTCCAGCGCCATGGCTTCGGCGTGCGGGCGTCCGCCTGGCTGCGTCCAGCCACGTCCGACGACACAGCCATCTTTCACGATGACGCAGCCGACGTTGGGGTTCGGGGCTGTTTGCCCGCGCCCGCGCTCACCAAGCGCGATCGCCGCCCCCATAAGCCGTTCGTCGATGATCAAATGCCGACGCTGCGCAACGCATCCCGCGCCCGCTTGAACTGCGCACGACGTTCGGCCTGCCACTCCTCGATCTGCTTTTTCTTCGCCAGTTCCGCGGGAAGGTCGCGCGCCTGCTGCGCTGCGATTTCGGCGCGCGTGCGCTCTGCCGACCATTGCTTGACGTACATCACCTCGGGCGGATGCCATTCGGGGGTGCGGTTGAATTCATTGATGAATGCCAGAAACACCGCGATCGGAATCGCAATCGCAAGTGCGAGAAACACGATCTGGTGCGGACGACGCTGACGCATGAACGACACGGCATCACGCAAGGCCACGCGTGGAGAGGAAGGGCGGGGAATGATCGACATCTGCCCAAGATAGGCCGACTGGCGCGACGCTGCCAGCCCCCTTCGCAATCAGCTACGCCACATCCTTCGCGACGCGAACGTTAAAGCCGGCTCAATCTCGCGATGGCACGGTCGCGACCGATCAACGGGAGCAGGGTCGCCATATCCGGCCCATGGTCGAGATTGGTCAGTGCCCGCCGCAGCGGCAGGAACAGCGCCTTGCCGCTGCGCCCGGTTCGCACCTTCAGCGCCGAGGTCAGGGTATGCCATGGGTCCGCCAACCAGTCGATTTCGGATGCGATTTCGACGGCTGCGGCAAGGAAGTCGCGATCCCCCGTATCGGGAGCGGCTTCGATCGGCCCCTCTATCACCTGCCACCAGTCGGCGGCTTCGGCGACGGTCTTCAGATTGGGACGGATGGTTGCCCATGTCTGGGCATCCATGCCGGTGGGCAGACGATCCGCCACGGCTTCGAAGTCGGTCCGATGCAGGATCTTTGCGTTCAACCCGGCAAGTTCGCCATTGTCGAACCGCGCGGGCGCACGTCCGAACCGGCCGAAGTCGATAGCTTCGATCAGGGGTTGCGTATCGGTAACCGGTTCGACCGGATCACTCGTGCCCAACCGCGCAAGTAGTGCGAGAAGCGCGATCGGCTCGATACCCTCCTCCCGCAATTCGTCGCACCCGAGTGCTCCAAGGCGCTTGGACAATTTGCCCTCGCTTCCCACCAGCAAGGCTTCATGTGCAAACGCTGGCGGCGTGGCACCAAGAGCGATGAACATCTGCAACTGCGATGCCGTATTGGACACATGATCCTCGCCGCGAACGACGTGAGTGATGCCCATGTCGACGTCGTCGATTGCGGACGGCAGCAGGTACAGCCACGATCCATCGGCACGGCGGATGACGGGGTCGCTCAACAAGTGAGGGTCGAAACGCTGCTCCCCACGAATCAGGTCGTCCCATTGTATTGGTGCATCGTGATCGAGCTTGAAACGCCAGTGCGGCTCGCGGTCCGTCGGTGCCGCATCGGTCAAGGCAGCGCGGTCGTAAACCGGCGGCAAGCCCCGTCCAAGCTGGACCTTTCGCTTCAAGTCGAGTTCCTGCGGCGTTTCGTAGGCCGGGTACACGCGACCCGCTGCTCGCAACTTTTCGAACTGGGCCTCATATAGGGCGAACCGTTCGGATTGCCGCGCCTCACCGTCTCGCCTTAATCCAAGCCAGTCGAGATCGGCACGTATTGCCGCGACGAACGCCTCTGTCGAACGCGCGGCGTCGGTATCGTCAATGCGCAGGATGAACCGCCCACCATGCTTGCGCGCCCAAAGCCAGTTGTGAAGCGCCGCGCGGATGTTGCCGACATGGAGTCGCCCCGTCGGCGAAGGAGCAAAGCGGGTGACGACGGTCATATCGTGCGAAACGCGTTGGTGATCGGGTAACGGCGGTCGCGTCCAAAATTGCGCAACCCCAGCTTGACGCCGGGCGGGGACTGTCGCCGCTTATACTCGGCTACGTAAAGCAGCCGCTCGATCCGCGCGACGACGTCATGGTCGAAGCCTTTTGCCACGATTTCCGCCACCGACAGTTCCTGTTCGACCAGCCCGTGAAGGATCGGATCGAGAACTTCATAGGGTGGCAAAGAATCCGAATCCTTCTGGTCGTCGCGCAATTCAGCCGATGGTGGCCGCGTTATCACGCGGTCGGGCATGACCGGCCCATCCGGCCCAAGTCCAAAGCTTGGACGATGCTCGTTCCGCCATCGTGACAGCGCGAACACCGTCGTTTTGTACGCGTCCTTCAGCACAGAATATCCGCCCGCCATATCGCCGTAGATCGTCGCATATCCCACTGACATTTCCGACTTGTTTCCGGTGGTCAGCAGCATCGGCCCGAACTTGTTGCTGATCGCCATTAAGGTCAGCCCACGAATCCGCGACTGAATATTTTCCTCGGCCAAATCGGGCGATCGGCCCTCGAATACATGGCCAAGCATCGAATCGAATGCCGTCATGGCCTCTGCAATGGGTATGGTGTCGAGGCGGCAGCCCATCATCCGCGCACATTCCGCCGCATCGCTGGTCGAGATATCGGCGGTGAACCGCGACGGCAGCATGACGCACCAAACGCGATCGGCGCCAAGCGCATCGACCGCGACCGCCGCCGACAAAGCCGAATCAATGCCTCCTGACAGCCCGAGTACGACGCCCGGAAAGCGGTTCGCATTGACGTAATCGCGCAAGCCCACGACCATCGCGCTATAGATATCGGCCGGGTAAGGGTCGAGCTCAGCCCTGGGTCCCTGGTTGCACCGCCAGCCGTCGGCACCCTTGGTCCACAGTGTCTCGATGATCGCTTCGTCCCACTCGGGAAACTGATGCGCCAACGATCCATCCCCGTTGACGACAAAGCTGGCACCGTCGAAGACCAGCTCGTCCTGTCCGCCGGTCCTGTTGAGATAAGCCAGCGGCAGCCCGGTCTCGCGCACCCGCTCCATCGCGACGCCTCCGACCCTGAAATCATCTTTCGCAATTTCGTACGGGCTGCCGTTGGGTACCAGCAGAATTTCCGCTCCCGACGCCTTCAAATGACCGGTGACGGCGGGGAACCAGATGTCTTCGCAGATCGGCACTCCGATACGGACGCCGCGAAATTCGATTGGCTTGGGCAATGGCCCCGCCGCGAACAGGCGCTTTTCGTCGAACGTGCCATAGTTCGGCAATTCGTGCTTGGTCCGCACCGCTGCCACCTTGCCGCCATCGAGCAGCGCCACGGCGTTGTAGAGCGCGCCAGCGACCTGCATGACCGTACCCACCAGCATTGCCGGACCGTCATCGCTGGTCACGAGCGCCAGCCTGTCGAGTTCGACCCGCGCCCGCTCTATCAGCGCAGGCTTCAACACCAGATCTTCCGGTGGATATCCGATCAGCTGCAACTCGGGGAACAGGATTAGGTCGGCATCGGGATGAAGCGCGCGGATGTCGCGCATCCCGGCGGCATTGCCGCTCAGGTCGCCGACCGACTGAGACACCTGCGCGAGAACGATTTTCAACTGCATTTCGCTTGCCTATGAGCGCTGTGCTTTTGCTGCAACCCCGGGGGCTTTGCCACAGCGCCCGCAACGGCTATCCGTGCGACATATGTCCACCCCCACACCACACCTCTATCTCGTCGACGGCTCAGGCTATATCTTCCGCGCCTATCACCGCCTGCCGCCGCTCACGAACATTCGTGGCGAGCCGGTCGGTGCGGTTTATGGCTATACGACGATGCTCTGGAAGCTCGCCGAACAGCTTCACCGCGAGGATGGACCGACGCACATGGCCGTCATCCTCGACGCGTCGTCCAAGACATTCCGCAATGACATGTACGACAAGTACAAGGCACATCGGCCACCGCCACCCGAGGATCTGGTCCCGCAATTCCCGATGATCCGTGACGCCACGCGGGCATTTTCGATCCCCTGCATTGAGACTGAGGGGCTGGAGGCGGATGACATCATTGCCTGTTATTCGAAGGCAGCGCTGGCGGCCGGCTGGTCGGTCACGATCGTATCCTCAGACAAGGATTTGATGCAACTGATCGAACCGGGTCTCGACCTGCTCGACACGATGAACAACCGGCGCATCGGGCCTGACTATGTCGTCGAAAAGTTCGGTGTCGGTCCCGAACTGCTCGGCGATGTGCTGGCGCTGATGGGCGACAGCGTCGATAACGTTCCCGGAGTACCCGGTGTCGGACCGAAGACCGCGTCGAAACTCATCATCGAGCATGGCGGACTGGAAGCAGTTCTAGCCGCTGCTTCGACGATGAAACTCGGCAAGCTGCGCGACAATCTGATCGACCATGCCGACAATGCGCGGCTGTCGCGCGAACTCGTCCGGCTGGTCTGTGACCGCGCGCTTCCCGAACCACTTGAGGATTTGCTGCTCAAGGGAATTCCCGACGCGCCGCTCCGCGCGTTTCTGGAACATCACGGGTTCCGATCGCTGCTTACCAAGCTCGATGCCGGCGCGGCCATCGTCCTGTCGCCGTCACAAACCAAAGCCGAACCCGCACCCATCGACGAAACGCCATTCGACCTCGACGCTTATGAATGCGTGACCACGGTGGAAAAGCTGGACCAGTGGATCGAAGTCGCCACCGCAAGCGGCTTTGTTGCGATTGATACCGAAACCGACGGCCTCGACGCTACACAGGCAAAGCTGATCGGGTTCAGCCTGTGCGTTGCTCCGAACCTTGCCTGTTATGTCCCATTGGCGCACGGCGGCTCGGACCTGCTTTCGGAAATCCCGTCGCAGATACCGATGGACGTCGCGCTCGACCGCCTGCGTCCACTAATGGCAGACCCCAGCGTGCTGAAGATCGCCCATAATCTGAAATACGACATGACCATATTGGCGCGTCACGGCATAGCGGTAACGCCGTTTGACGATACACTGGTGATCAGCTTTGCGCTCGATGCCGGTCGCCAGTTCAATCACAGCATGGACGAACTCGCGCTCCAGCATTTCGGTCACAAGGCCATCGCGTTTTCGGATGTGTGTGGAAAGGGCAAGGGTCAGCTTTGTTTCGACCAGGTCCCGCTGCGAGACGCGACGCGCTATGCCGCCGAGGATGCCGACGTGACGTTCCGCCTGTGGAAGCGCCTGAAGCCGCGCCTGTCCCGCGAAGCCGCGACCACCGTCTATGAGCGCGTCGATCGACCCCTCGTGCCCGTCATCGCCGCGATGGAGCGCGAGGGGGTCAAGGTCGATGCCGAGCAATTGCGCGCGCTATCGTCCGAGTTTGCCTATCAGATGGCGGCGCTCGAGACTGAAATCCATGAACTTGCGGGTCACAAGTTCGCCGTCGGCAGTCCCAAGCAACTCGGCGAAGTCTTGTTCGAGAAACTCGACCTGAAAGGTGGCCGCAAGGGCAAGGCAGGCGCGCATTCGACCGACGCCAACGAACTCGAACGGCTGGCCGCACAGGGCGTGCCGATTGCGCGCAAGGTCCTCGACTGGCGCCAGATCGCGAAACTGAAGTCGACCTATACCGACGCCTTGCAGCAGCAGGTCAATCCGGAGACCGGTCGCGTCCATACCAGTTATTCGCTGAGTGGTGCCCAGACCGGGCGGCTGTCGTCGAACGACCCTAACCTGCAGAACATCCCGATCCGCACCGAGAACGGGCGACGCATTCGCGAGGCGTTTATAGCGGAACCGGGCAACGTCCTGCTCAGCGCCGATTACAGCCAGATCGAACTGCGATTGGCCGCGCATATGGCCGATGTGCCCGCATTGAAGAATGCGTTTGCCAATGGCGACGATATTCACAGCCTGACGGCGATGGAATTGTTCGGCGAGGTCAATCGCGACACGCGAGGCCGTGCCAAGACGATCAACTTTTCAATCCTTTATGGCATCTCGCGTTGGGGGCTCGGAGGGCGATTGGGAATCACGGCGGACGAAGCGCAGGCGATGATCGACCGCTATTTCGAACGATTCCCGGGCATCAACCGCTATATCGCAGAAACGCTCGAAACCACGCGCGAGTGCGGATTCACGACGACATTGTTCGGACGCAAGACGCACTTCACCCGCATAAAGTCCTCGAACCAGGCGGAGCGGCAGGGTAGCGAACGCGCTGCCATCAATGCGCCGATACAGGGCACAAGTGCCGACATCATCAAGCGCGCGATGGTTCGCATGCTGCCAGCCCTTGCGAAAGCCGGGCTGCCCGACGTCCGGATGCTGTTACAAGTCCATGACGAACTCGTCTTCGAACTGCCCGAAGGCGACGTCGAAGCAGCCAGCATCGTCATCCGCGACGTCATGGCCAATGCAGCGGCGCCGCTGGTCGAACTTTCGGTGCCGCTGGGCGTTGAGATCGGCACCGGGAAAAGCTGGGGCACCGCACATTGACGCGTTTGATTGAAGCCCCGGCCAGTCGTCGCCCTCTGCATGCGGGTCGCAACAATCGGGACTGTCGTTGACCATAGCTGCGCCAGAGGGCGATCTCGCCACATTGGCACGGGGAGGGCGCACGAATTTCCTGGGTTTCCTGTTGCGGCTCGCCGCCCGCTTCCCGTTTCTATTCATCGCCGGGCGCATGTACGGCCTCGATGCGCTTGGCCGTTTTGCCTATGCGATCATTGTGGTCGAATTTGCTGCCCAGCTCGCGACGATGGGGCTGAAACGCGGACTTGCCAAACAACTTACCGACAGCAAGCGCGATCATGCGCATGAGGTTTGGGATGCCCTGATCGTGTGTGTCCTCGCCTCACTGGCCATTGGGGCGTTCCTGATTGCCGTTCCGGAACTGATGTTCCCGAACAGTGCGTTGAATGGTCTCGATCGACTGCTGCCGCTCGTCGTGATCCTGATCGCATCGGCCGATGTTGCCCTGTCGGCACTGGCCTATCGGCTCAATGTTGCTGCAACGGTGCGAGCCCGGTCGATTGTCGAACCGTGGACGCTTGGCATTGCCGCATTTGCTCTGGCGTTCGTCACGAAACGCGACGGCTTGATCATTTCCTATGTGCTGTCGATGATCGCGGCCTTTGTCGCGTCGATGATACCGCTGATCCGGAGCTACGGATGGCCCCGCCTCTGGCGACCTCGTCTCGATCTGATCGTAGGGCTTGCTCGCCGGAACACCCCTCTCGCCGCCGCCGACGCCATCGAATGGGCATCGCGACGCATCGACGTCGCGATGCTGGGGCTGTTCCTGCCCCCCGCTGCGGTCGCCGTTTACTGGATGGCGCAACAGATCGCGTCGATCCCTCAGAAACTCAAGACCAGCTTCGATTCGATTTTAGCACCGGTGATTAGCCAGAACCTGACGGCCGGAAACACAAGGGCGGTTGCGCAACAGGTCAGCCAGGTCGGATTCTGGATTATCGGCGCGCAACTCGGCACCGCCTTGATGATCGGCATTCCCGGAGAAGCCGTGATGGGAGTAATCGGGCCGAACTTCGTCGCGGGTACAGGTGCGCTGGCCCTGTTGCTGGCGGCAGAATTTATGGCGGCGACAGCAGCGGTCTCTGAATCGGCCCTGGTCTATGTTGCGCGGGGACGGAACGCGATGGTTTCGCTGTTCGTTATTGGGATCGAGGCGGCGCTGTGCTTCGCGCTGCTTTATGGTGCTCGCGAAATCAGGCTACCCGGGTTTTTCTCAGGCGATGGTCGCTTGCCGCTTTATTACCAGGCCGCCGCCCCCGCGCTGGGCTTGCTGCTCGCGCTTGGGCTGGGGTCTATACTTAAGGCGCGGCTGCTGTCCCGGCTGTTGGACGCACCCGTGACGGGATGGCGCTGGGCACTGGTCTGGGCGGCTCTTGTCGGGTCGGTCGTGGGATGGGCGGCCACCGAATATCTGCCCGAATGGGCGGAGCTTGCCATCGGCATCCCAGCCATCGCAGCCAGCTATCTGGCGACGCTATGGTATTTTGGGTTCGGCACCGACGACCGCGAACTCTTTCGACTGAAACGCCGCGGACCCAGCCAAATCGCTGTCGGCGACCTTAATGCCGAAAGTGTCGCATCCCGGTAAACACCATCGCAAGGTTTGCGGCGTCAGCGGCGGCAATTACCTCATCGTCCCGGATCGAACCGCCCGGTTGTATGACCGCCGTCGCACCCGCCTCCACCGCCGTTAGCAGACCATCGGCGAATGGAAAGAACGCGTCGGAGGCGACCGCAGATCCGATGGTGCGAGGCTGGGTCCACCCTGCTTTGTCGGCAGCGTCCTTCGCCTTCCATGCCGCGATCCGCGCGGACTCAAGTCTGTTCATCTGGCCTGCCCCAATCCCGGCGGTGCTGCCGTCCTTGGCATAAACGATGGCATTGGACTTGGTGTGCTTGGCGACGGTCCAGGCAAAGCGGCAATCGGCCAGTTCGCTCTCGGTCGGCGCTCGTTTGGTGACCACCTGCAATTCGCCCAGACGCCCGGCATCGCGCGATTGCAACAGGTATCCGCCCGCGATGGTCTTCAACGTCATTCCGGAACGCGCCGGATCGGGCAGGTCGCCGGTCAGCAGCAGTCGGAGGTTCTTCTTGGTAGCGAATATCGCGCGGGCGGCATCATCGGCGTCGGGCGCGATCACGACTTCGGTAAAGATCAAAGTGATCAGTTCGGCAGTTTCCCGATCGAGCGGCCTGTTGACGCAGACGATGCCCCCGAAAGCCGAAACGGTATCGCAGGCCAGCGCTTGCAAATAGGCCTGACTCAACGTCGGCGCAGATGCGACGCCGCAAGGGTTCGCATGTTTCACGATGACCACCGTCGGCGGACCATCGCGAAACTCGCTTAGTAAATCGAGTGCAGCGTCGGCGTCGGCGTAATTGTTATAGCTGAGTGCCTTGCCCTGAATCTGGGTCGCGTGCGAAGCGCCCGATGCGGTATAGAGCGCAGCTTGCTGGTGCGGGTTCTCGCCATAACGAAGGATTTCCGCACGCGTCGCCGTGACCGTCAGGACTTCAGGGAATTGCTCTCCCTGATCGACTGTAGCAAACCAGTTTGCTATCATCGCATCATAGCTTGCCGTTGCCGCATAGGCCTTCGCCGCATATTTCCGGCGCAACTCGAGTGAAATGACACCTTCGCCTTCATCCAACGCAGCCATCAATTCACGATAGTCGCCCGGATCGGTGACGATCGCCACGAACGCATGGTTCTTGGCTGCCGAGCGGATCATCGATGGGCCGCCAATGTCGATATTCTCGATGATCTCGTCGCGGGCAGCGCCCTTCGCGACCGTCGCCGCGAACGGATAGAGATTGACCACGACCAGATCGATTGCGCCAATGCCATGCTCCTTCATCGAGGCAACATGTTCGGCATTGTCACGCACTGCGAGCAAACCGCCATGGACGACGGGGTGCAGCGTTTTAACCCGACCGTCCATCATTTCCGGAAAGCCGGTCAGATCGTCGATATCACGCACGGCAAGCCCGGCTGCGCGTAACGCCAGCGCAGTCCCGCCGGTCGATACGAGTTCGACACCGTGACGGGCGAGTGCCTGTCCAAGCGGAATGAGGCCGCCCTTGTCCGAAACCGACAGGAGCGCACGTTTGATCTTGATATTCGTCATTTTTACCCAGCTTTTTTCAATAACCAGCCGATGCTTGCGCCGCCTGCGGGTGCTACACCCGTCACGACGAACTGGACTGTTGCGCGTGGCCGTCCAGTCGCATCGACCCAAAGACTTTCCTCGACACTCAGGGTGCCGCCCCGACAGCGAAACTGCCACAGCGGCCCATGATCGATACGCAGCAACGCCGCTTGCCCATCGGCGGTCGGCGTCACCTCGACTCCCGGTGCCAGATGGAAACGGATCGCGAAAGCAGCACTCGACGAACGTCGGCGGCGGCGCGGTGAAGGGAGCAACGCATCCTCCCCGCGCAGTTCGCGCCCGTTGCCGGACAGCGCCAGCGTGCGCTTGTGGATGAAGCCATAGCGTCGCGCATAACCGTCATGGCTCGCATCGATCCGGCTGCCGCCTTCCAATTCCTGCCGATCAATCTCTATGGTGTTGACGCCCTGCCCCAAACCACCATCGGCAAGGATCGCCGTGGAATTGCTGTCCCCGACCGTTAGGGTGGAATGCGCTGCGGTCGTTCTCAGGCCCTGCACAAGATGCGGCGGAATTGCCGTGCTGCCGCGGGCACCGCCACAATTGACGATGAGGCGCTGCATCCCGTCGGACAGTTCGAAGGCGAGCGTAGAAGCACAGCCAAGTCCGTCGAGGCGACTCGCCGGGGGTGGTGCGGCGTCCATCACCATGACGGTCCCGCCCGCCGCAAGTCGTTGATATCCCCAATCGCGCGCCTGGCGAAGTGGCCGGGTGCGGACACCGCTCGCCGCGACGACCTGTTCGATGCGGTCTGCGCCGATCGGCCCCGAACCCTGCCAACTCGACAATGCGCCATCGCCCATCGTGATGCCAAGCAAGGCAGCGACCGCACGTAATTTCACGTTTTCAAGGAACTCGGGCACGTCCCGCCTGCGCGCTTCATAAACCTGCCCGAGCATCGACAGAAGCACGATAGCATCGATCTGGTCGTGCGGACTGCGAGCAATGGTGCCTCCATCCTCGCTGAACCCTGCGCCCAGGGCACGTTGCAGGCCAGTTTCACCGAATGCCAGACGTGGCTCACCGCCGGGAATGGTCAGACCGGCTGCAACGACGCCAACCCATGCAGCAACGCGCTGGTTGCCCTGTGGTGCACGGTCTGCGCCGCGATCGAGATGGCGCGCCATGCGGGCAAGCGCATTGAGAACCGCCGATCGATAAACAATATCCGTGGATGACAGGATCAGGGGCGCATGTGCGGCCCACAACATGATTCGCCACCCGCACAGGTCATGCCGCCAGGCATTGTCGCTGACATGCTCGCCATGCGCCGCCAGCCATTTGCGCATCAACCGCTCGGCAATCGGGGCCGCCTGTGCGCGCGAACTCGTTGCCGCCAGATCGCGCAACCATTCGAAGCGCTGGAGATAATCGTTGAAGCCGACCGAATAACCCACGCCCGACATATCGAGATCGTCGACGGCAACCGCCTCGCCTTGCCAGCGCATTGTCCCTGAAAGCAGCCATTGGCCCGCATGGCGATTACCGGGAAGCGGATCGTTCGGTACGACCAGCAGCTTCAGTGGAAAGCGTCCCTGCAGTCGCAGAGCGTGGAGCGGCGTTGTCCAGGTTAGTCGGTGGAAATGATTGGAGAGCCGTTCGCCGAGCGACAATCCCTTGTCCCCGCCAAAACGCACGAGGCGCTTGCCGGCTTCTATTTCGGCTCCCGGGGCGTCCACCGGGACATCCGATGGCCCGGTACCTTCTGAGCCATTGCGGCTCACGCGTTTTGCAGGCCTTCGATATTTTTCCCGGCTTTTTTCAGTCCGGCGATGTTGGAGGCATAGGCGGCGGGTCCACCCCGGAATGTAGCGGTTCCGGCAACCAGCACATCGGCTCCTGCACCGATCGCGCGAACGGCGGTGGCGTTGTCGATGCCACCATCGACCTCAAGCCTAATGTCGCGCCCCGTCTTGTCGATCATCTTGCGCACAGCCTCAATCTTGCGAAGCTGGCTTTCGATGAAACTCTGGCCCCCAAAACCCGGATTGACGCTCATGATCAGCACCAGATCGATATCGTCGATCAGGTAATCGAGCATCTTTGCCGGTGTACCGGGATTAAGCGACACACCCGCCAGCTTGCCCAGCGATTTGATATGCTGGACGGTTCGGTGAATGTGCGCCCCGGCCTCTGGATGCACCGTGATGATGTCGGCACCGGCATCGGCAAACGCATCAAGGAAACCATCGACCGGCGAAATCATCAGATGAACGTCGAACGGCAGCTTCGTATGGGGTCGCAGTGCCTTTACGACAGCAGGTCCGATAGTGATGTTCGGGACAAAATGCCCGTCCATCACATCGACATGGATCCAGTCCGCACCCGCCGCTTCGAGCGCGCGAACTTCTTCACCGAGGCAGGCGAAGTCCGCGGAAAGAATGGAGGGGGCGATACGGACAGGAGAAGTCATCGCATTTTGCCTTAGCCGGGTGATTCGGGAGGGGCAAGACACGACGGCTATTACGGTAAAGTGGACCGCATTTACGACAACCAACCGGGGCATTTCCAAATAATTAGCGGGCATGCCAATATGGACAGCAGATGCCAAGCAGCGCCTTCAGCAGAATGATCGATCTGGTACGCCTGATGGGCTGGTTCGACGTGGAACGTGCACGCATGTATCGGTTGATATTGTCGATCGTGACCCTGCTGGTCGTGTTCGTCATGATTGTGTCCTCGCGCCATGGCATCGATTTGACCGGCAAGCCCCTGGGGACCGACTTTCTCGCCTTCTGGTCGGCCTCGACGCTGGCGTTGAGCGGGAAGGCTTCAGCGGTTTACGACCTCACGCAGCTTTATGCGGTGGAGCGCGGGTCGATGCCCGTCGATCCCGGCCTGTCATCCTTCCTCTATCCGCCACCATTCCTGTTGCTTTGCCTGCCACTGGGACTTGCACCCTATTTCATATCGCTGACGATCTGGCTGGTGACCACCGGGACGGCCTATTGGCTGGTCGTGCGACGCTGGCTCGGCGATCATGCCGGGGCAGTACGCGGGGCGACGATGACGATTCTTGCCTATCCGGCGGTGATCATGAATGTTGGTCATGGCCAGAACGGCTTCCTGACGGCGGCGTTGCTGGGGGGCGGGCTGTGGCTGCTCGATCGACGACCGTTGATCGCCGGTGCCTTGCTGGGGGCCTTGATCATCAAGCCGCAGATGGCTTTTGCGATTCCTGTGTTAATTTTCGCGAGCGCGCGCTGGCGCGTCATGCTGTCGGGGTCCGCCATGGCGTTGCTGCTGTGTATCGCGTCGTGGTTTGTGTTTGGAACGGGCGCATGGAACGGATTCTTGTCGGGTAGCGAAACCGGGCGCGGTATCCTCGAACATGGGCTGGTCGAGCCCGGCAAGCTGGTAAGCGTGTTCGCCGCCGTTCAAATACTTCATGGAGGCGTTGCTCTCGGTTATGTGGTGCAGGCGGCTGTCGCCGTTGGTGCAGCAGCCTTGCTGGCTCGCGTGACCTGGCGGCGTGATATCCAGCGGGGTGGCGACGCAGCCGTGTGCGTCTGCGCCGGTGCGTTGATCAGCCCTTTTTTCCTCGACTACGACCTGACCACAACCGCCATTCCACTCGCCTGGTTGTTTTCCGAGGCCCTGCGTCGTGGCTTCCTGTCATGGGAGAAGGCGGTCCTTGTTGCTGGCTATCTGTTGCCGCTAGTGACGCGCGACCTGGCGTTGCACCTTGGCATCCCGATCGGTCCGCTCGTGCTGATCGCGCTGCTGTCTGCCTGCGCGCGAGCGGCGATCTGGAAGGCTGGCCCTGTTACTCCGGATCGAGGTTCTTCCGGATACGACGAAAACCTTGGCCATCACGCAACTTCGGTGGCTTGATCCCTTTTCACGCGCGCCATGAAGAACCCGTCCAACCCTGGTTTCGGCAGAATACGGACCCAGCCTTCGGGTGCCGGCACAAGTCCGAGCGGAAGTTCGTCGGCCCTCACCGGATCGACCGTTAGGCCGCTGGCGGCAATGACCTGTTCGCCTTCTTCGGGTTCCATCGAGCAGGTTGCGTAAACCAGCTGTCCGTCGGGTTTGAGCCATCCGATCGCGCGGGCGAGCATGCGGCCCTGTAGCGCGGACAGCGAAGCGATATCCTTTGCGCCGATGCGGTGAAGAACGTCGGGGTGGCGGGCGAAGATGCCGGTTGCGGTGCAGGGCGCGTCGAGCAGGATGGCATCGACGGGAGCGGCTGGCTCCCAGGCCATGACATCCGCTTCGACAATTTCTGCGGTGAGGCCAGTGCGGGCAAGGTTTTCGCGAAGACGCTGGATGCGACCGGAATGTTGTTCGACGGCGATAACGTTCCAGCCGGTCGCAGCGAGCTGCATGGTTTTGCCGCCCGGTGCCGCACACAAGTCGAGGACAGTGCGGCCATTACCCTTCCCCAGAAGCGTAACGGGGATTTGCGCGGCGATGTTCTGGACCCAGAAACGGCCATCTTCATAGCCGGGGAGCGCGGTGACGCTGAGCCCGCGTGGCAGGCGGCGGTGATTCGGGGCGAGTTGTTCGCCTTCGATTTCCGACTCGTTCTCGTCGCGAAGGGCAAGGTCGAGGGGCGGCGGCGCGGCGATGGCCTTGGCTGCGTTTTCCAGCGCCTCCGGTCCCCATGCTTTTGTCCAGCGTTCCATGACTTCGGCGGGGAGGGTGGGGATTTCGGGAAGCAACGCACCGCGCCGCATCAGCGTGCCGAAGACGCCGTGGACGAGGCGTCTTGGTCCGCCGAGCACCAGCGGAAGTGCGGTGGCGATGGCGGCGTGGGCCGGGGTGCCGAGGATCAACGCCTGTGCGAGTGCGAGGCGGAGGACGCTCCGCGCCTTTACGTCATGAGGAAGCGGTTTTTCAGTCGCAGAGTCGATCATTGCGTCGAGGTCGGGAAGGTGGCGGAGGACTTCGGTGGAGATGGCGATGGCGAGCGCGCGGTCCTCGGGCAGCGTCAGGTTGCGCGTCGCATGAATGACCGAGGTGTCCAGCCGCTGTCCCTGTCGCAGCACGGCGTCGATCAGGCGAAGCGCGGAGACGCGGGCGCGGGCTCCTGCGATTTCGCCCTCGGGGGTTGCATTGGTGCGCGTTGGCTCCGACTTGTCCACTATATATCCTGTAATGAGGCGTATTTGCGATGAATGGTAACCGTCCGGCTCACGTCAAGCCGCCTGCCGATCTGCCGCCCAATACGCCCGTGCCCGAACCCGAGCCAATTGTCGCGCAAGATGAATCGGGCGGGCCGAAGGGGCTGGAGCCGACGCGGTACAACGACTGGGAGAATAAAGGGATTTGCTGGGACTTTTAGCGTTCGCTGGTGAGTGGGCGTGACATGAGCTCGGCAATAACGGCATCGACTTTCGATTCGCCGGAAAGGAGAGCACAGACGGCATCGACTACGGGCATGGCGACGCCAAGTTGCTTTGCGGATATAGCGAGGACCGGCGCGGTGAAAGCACCTTCCGCCACGCTGGCGCGATCAGATAGCAGGGACTCGGCTGATTCGCCCCTGCCCAACCCCATGCCGAGCGAGAAGTTGCGCGACGCGACCGACGAACAGGTGAGTACGAGATCGCCCAGGCCCGAAAGCCCGCTGAGCGTCTCCGCGCTGCCTCCGCGAGCAACTCCGTATCGCACCATTTCCGCAAATCCGCGGGCGATAAGAGCGGCACGGGCATTCTCACCCAGCTTGGCTCCGGCCACGACTCCGCAAGCGATCGCCAGGACATTCTTTACTGCGCCGCCAATCTCGGCCCCGACGACATCGTCCGAAACATAAGGGCGAAAGTGGGGGCGGACGAGACGTTCGGCCAGGGCGCGACCAACACTCTTGTCTGCGCAGGCAAGGGTAACGGCGGTTGGCAGGCCACGCGCAACTTCGGCCGCAAAGGATGGACCCGACAGCACGGCAACAGAGGCACGTGGATGAACAGACTGCGCGATCTCCGACATGAGTGCCGCTGTCCCATTTTCGATGCCCTTGGCGCATAACACCAGCGCGCGTGCATCAACCGGCGTGTCGTTCAGGACCTTGCGGAGATGCTGGGCCGGCGCAACGATAAGCAGCGCGTCGCAATTCGACAAATCAGCGAGCGAGTCGGTGGCGGTAATCGCCGGGGAGAGCATGATGTCGGGCAGGAACAGTCGGTTCTGATGCTCGCGATTGATCGACGCCACGACGTCATGTTCGCGCGCCCATATCTGGACGGGATCGCCGCCGGATGCTGCCACCTGGGCCAGTGCCGTTCCCCATGCACCGCCGCCAATTACGCCTATTCTCATGCTTTCACTCCTGCTCCGCGCGCTTTTTCTGCCGATGGATCAAGCGGCCATCGCGGATAGGCGGGCGTATCCAAAGCGTCGCGATAGCCCGCATCATAGCGCTCGATACCCGCCCATGCGATCATTGCCGCATTGTCTGTGCACAGCCAGAGCGGTGGCGCGACGAAAGGCAGGCCATGCGAAGTGGCGAGCACATCCAGTGCCGCGCGGATCGCCGTGTTTGCAGCAACGCCGCCAGCGACGACGAGCGCGGTGGCTCCTTCTGCCGAGGCCAGCGCCCTTGCCGTGCGATCGACAAGGCAATCGACGACTGCCGACTGGAAAGAAGAGGCAATGTCCTCAGCGCGGTACAGGCCGGTATCCCGCGCGCGGAGGACCGCGCTCTTCAGACCGGCGAAGGAAAAGTGCGGCTCGGGCGATCCGAACAATGGTCGCGGAAGCTTGACCGCCCGCGCGTCGCCGACTGCAGCGGCGCGCTCCACGGCACCGCCACCGAAGCCGAGACCAAGGAGTTTGGCCGTCTTGTCGAAGGCCTCGCCCGCCGCATCGTCAATCGTAGTGGCAAGACGCCGATAATTTCCGACACCGCGAACGAACAGCAGTTGGCAATGGCCGCCCGAGACCAGCAGCAGCAAATAGGGAAATTGAAGTTGCGGGTCTGCAAGGCGCGGGCTCAAGGCATGGCCTTCTAGATGATTGACCGCGATCAACGGCTTACCGCTCGCATGGGCAAGCGCCTTGGCGGTGACGAGGCCCACCAGGACGCCACCGATCAGGCCCGGCCCCGCGGTCGCGGCAATGGCATCGACATCGGCCAACGTCGCATGCGCATCGAGCAGCGCGGCTTCGACCAACGGGATCAACGCCTCGACATGCGCACGGGCAGCGATTTCGGGGACGACGCCGCCATAGGGAGCGTGGGCGGCCTCCTGCCCGGCGAGCCGATGGCTCAGGATCACGCGATTGCCGTCGACCAATGCGGCGGCGGTCTCGTCGCAACTGGATTCTATGCCGAGTATCAGCGTCATCGCACTTTCGCCTTCATCGCCGAGCCGCTAGCACGCGCGAATGACCGCCGCCACTCTGCGCCTTGGAACCCGGGGATCCCCGCTTGCGCTCGTGCAGGCACGACTGACCCGCGACGCGCTGTGCCATGCGCATGGCTGGACGCACGATCGGGTGCAAATCGTCCCGGTCATGACTGCCGGGGACCGGATACAGGACCGCCCACTTGCCGAAATCGGTGGCAAGGCGCTGTGGACGAAGGCGCTCGATCAGGCATTGTTTGCAGGCGAAATCGACTTCGCCGTGCATTCGTTGAAGGATGTCGAGACGCTGCGACCGACGGCCATTACGATTGCGGCAATGCTGGAACGTGCGGATGTGCGCGATCGGTTGATCGGTGCCGAATCGATCGACGCTTTGAAACCGAACGCCCGAGTGGGCACAAGTTCGCCAAGGCGCGCCGCACAGTTGCTGCGACTGAGACCCGATTTGACCATCTTGCCGATTCGGGGGAACGTGGCGACGCGGCTCGCGAAGCTCGACGCGGGCGAGGCCGACGCCACGTTGCTGGCGGCGGCGGGGCTGGACCGTCTCGGACAACCCAGTGTCGGCGTGGCGATTTCCATCGACGAACTGCTGCCAGCCGCTTCGCAAGGCGCAATCGGGGTGGAATGTCGAACGGACGATACACCAATGCGCGCGCTGCTCGATGCGATTGATTGTAAAGCCACTCGTGCTGCGGTTTGCGCCGAGCGCGACCTGCTGGCGGCGTTGGACGCGGATTGTCATTCTCCGGTCGGGGCGTTTGCGGCGATGCGGGGAAGTGCGCTGTTTCTGACGGCTGAATTGCTGTCGGAAGATGGCACTTTGCACGTGCGGGATGAAATCAGCATGGACGGGCCGGACAGTCCGGCCTTGCTGGCAAAACGCCTTCTGGCTGCTGCAGCGCCCGAACTGAGGGCGCTATTCGGAAAATGAAGCGACCGATCCTCATCCTGCGACCTGAACCCGGTGCTTCGGCGACCGCGCTTCGGGCAAGGGAGATGGGGTTGGCGGCCATCGTCCGGCCATTGTTCGAAACGCGCGCGGTCGAATGGTCCGCTCCGGATGCCACGGGTTTCGACGCGATCATGATGACGAGTGCCAATGCGGCGCGGCTGGGGGGCGATCGACTGGCCGATTACCGGCATCTGCGCCTTTACGCTGTTGGGGAGGCGACCGCCGAAGCAGCCAAGGCTGCCGGGTTCACCACTATCATCGTCGGTGCTCGGGATGTGGCGGCGCTGGTCGCCGACCTTGTCAACGCCGGGTGCCATGACGTCCTTCATCTGGCAGGTCACGACCGGACTCCGGCAGTTGCGCCCTTCCACATCGAGACCGTGATGGTCTATGCGAGCGACACGCTGCCGACACCTGAAATCCCGGACGATACCGTGGCGCTGGTCCATTCGGCGCGAGCGGCACAACGATTTAGTGAGATTGTGGCAGACAAGAATTCGACTGCCATCGTTGCCATCAGTCCTGCCGTTGCCGAAGCCGCCGGGCCGGGCTGGCGGGCGATTGCCGTTGCGCGCAGTCCACAGGACACCGCTATGCTGGCACTCGCCGCAACTCTGTGCGAAACGCTTCCCGAATAGGCGACAGAACCGGAAACGACGATGGCGAGCGACTATAGAAAATCGACGGCAGAGGCGGGTGAGTTTATTTCCCACGATCATGATAACGGTGAAGCGGCGCGGGCCCGACCGATGCGTGCGGCTTTGGTCGTGGCGCTTCTGGCGTTCCTGGCGGGTTCAGTCCTGAGCGTCTGGGCCTTTACACACTGGAATGGGGCGCGAAAGCTGATCGGGGCATCTCCGGTCGCGGTCGTCGCGCTGCCGGACGCTCAAGGCACTACTGCACAGTCTTCCGTCGTTCCGGCAACGCCCGCCCCGTCGATCGCGCCGACGCAAAGCGCGGTCATCGATTTGCGGGTGTCACAACTGGAAGAACGCATTGCACGGGTCGATCTGCGCGCCGCCGCCGCCGCCGGAAATGCGGGCCGCGCAGAAGGCTTGCTGATCGCATTCGCCGCCCGTCGCGCAATCGATCGCGGGACCGGCCTCGGCTATGTCGAAGGGCAATTGCGCGAACGCTTCGGACAAACACAGCCGAGAGCGGTTGCTGCGGTCATTGCCGCAGCGCAGTCGCCAGCGACGATAGCCAATTTGAAGCAGGGCCTCGATGAGGTCGCACCGAATCTTGTCGGCGGAGCAAAGGACGAGAATTGGTGGACGGCGACCCGGCGCGCCCTGTCCACGCTTGTCATTATTCGGCGCGAGGGCACGCCTGCTCCGGCACCGGACGAACGCATTGCCCGCGCACGTTTGATGCTGGATGGCGGGCAAGTGGATGGCGCGCTTGCCGAAATCGCGCGGCTTCCCAGGCAAGCACTCGCGACCGACTGGATGACGGCGGCGCGGCGATGGGTCGAGGCGCACCGTGCGCTGGACATCATCGAAGCGGCGGCGATCATGCCTCCCCCCGTGCAACCCGTAGCAGTTGTGCCCGTTACAGCAGGGCCAATTCCTGATGTGACGCCGGGTACGCCTGCTCTTTAACTGCCAGAAGCGTGCAATGGGGCTTCGACAAGTTCCAGTGCCGGTTTATGGGCAGACAATGAACATGATCAAATATCGAAGGACGTTTTGAAGTGACGATCGAAGCCGAATGGTGGGATTACGACTCTGCTGAAGAACTTGCCGAAGCCGTTGCCGGGGATGTGGGCTTCATTATCGACTCCGCACTGGAGGCCCGCGGATCGGCGCTGATTGCGCTGCCCGGCGGCAAATCGCCGATCGCGGCGCTCGAACTGCTGAGCCAGCAGAAGCGCAGTTGGAAGCACGTAACGATCGTGCCGACCGACGACCGGATCGTGGAAGTGACCAGCGACCTGTCGAACGTCGCAATGCTCGCCAAGATGTTCCTGCCCAAGGGCGGTCGCGTCATCCCGTTGACCGGAGGCGCTGCCGCAGCCGACTATAAAATGAGTGGCAAGGCCGCCGATGCGCGCCTTGGCGACCTGCCATGGCCGATCGACCTGGTTTGGCTCGGCATGGGTAACGACGGTCATGTTGCCTCGATCTTTGCAGGACCCGACCTCGACGAGGCCCTGAACGGTCCCAAGGAACGGCGGGCGCTCGGCGTGATGCCCGACCCTATGCCAGCCGACGCGCCAGTGCCGCGCGTGACATTGAGCAAGGCTGCCATCCTTTCGGCGAAAAGCCTGTTGATGACGATCATCGGAGACGAGAAAAAAGCATTGCTGGAGCGGGCGATCGAAGACGGCGCGCTGTCGCTGGCACCAGTCGGACGCGTGCTTGCCGATTGCGAACTCCCCATCGACATTCACTGGGCTGCCTGAATGGGTGCTCACGACCATCATGATCACGGGACCGGTCATGGGCATTCACATGAAAATCACGATCATGCGCATGGCGGGCACCGGCATGGCCACGCGCCTGCTAATTTCGATTCGGCCTTCCTTATCGGGATTTCGCTGAACGTCGGATTTGTCGTGTTGGAGGCGATCTACGGGTTCGCCGCCAACTCGATGGCGCTGCTGGCCGATGCCGGACATAATCTGTCCGACGTATTCGGCTTGCTGATGGCATGGGGCGCTGCGGCGGCGGGCAAGCGGGCCGCCTCCAAGCGGTTTACTTACGGATGGCGGAAGTCGTCGGTGTTGGCCGCGTTGTTCAATGCAGTTTTCTTGTTGGTCGCGGTCGGGGCCATCGCCGTGGAGGCAGTCCGCCGGTTCGGTGAGCCACAAGCGGTGGGCAGCAACACCGTCATGACCGTCGCGGCGCTCGGCATATTGATCAATGGTGCGACGGCTTTGCTGTTTGCGCGCGGTCGTGCCGGGGACATCAATATCCGGGGCGCATATCTCCACATGGCGTCGGACGCTGCGGTATCGGCAGGTGTCGTCGTATCAGGGTTTATCATTGCGCGGACCGGATGGGCATGGCTCGATCCGGCGACCAGCCTTGTGATTGTCGCCGTCATCGTTCTCGGCACATGGGGCCTGCTGCGTGATTCGGTGACGATGGCGATGGACGCCGTACCACCCTCGATCGACCCCGCGGCCGTCGAAAGCGCGTTGGGAGGCCTGCCGGGCGTCACACAGGTCCACCACATACATATCTGGCCGATGAGCACGACCGAGAGCGCATTGACCGCGCATCTGGTGACGCCGGGGGGCCAGCCTGGCGATGCGTTCTTGCGGGCAGCGTGCTCGATGCTGAAGACGCGATTCGGGATCCAGCATGCGACGATACAGGTGGAGATCGATGAAGGAGCCTGTGCGCCTGAAGGGCACCACGCGCATTGATTCGTTGTTTCGGGAAGCTAGCCACGGCCAAAGCCCGTGTCGTCGGTCCTCGCCGTGCGAGGCCGTCCGCGCTTGAGTGCAGGCGATTTAGCGCCGCTAAATCGTGCTCACTCTACGCGTTGGAGCGGGCGAAGGGATTCGAACCCTCGACCCCGACCTTGGCAAGGTCGTGCTCTACCCCTGAGCTACGCCCGCTCGAGCGTCGATGGCGACCTTCACGGTCTCCGTCGGGTAGGGGCGGGCAGCTAGCAGAGGGTTTCAAAGCACGCAACCCCGTCTTTGACCAGATCGACATCCGGGTGGCAGATCAGGCCTTTACCCTTGGCATACGCATCGCAAACCCCACATAAGAGCATATTAAAACGGAGAATCATGTGGCGACGCTGGGATTGAGTGCGGCTGACCGGGAACAGATCGAGACATTCCGCAAGGATGTGATCGAACCTTCGATGACCAAACTCGTCATCCTCGATTTCTGGGCGGAATGGTGCGGACCGTGCAAGGCGTTGTCGCCGGTGCTGGAGAAGATCGCGGCCGATTATGCGACGAAGGGCGTGATGCTCGTCAAGGTCGATGTCGATGCCAATAAAGCCATCGCGGCGCAGTTTCGCGTGCAGAGCATCCCGACTGTCTATGCCGTTTTCCAGGGACAGCTCGTCGCGGACATGACCCCGGCGCGGACCGAGGGTGCGCTGGTCAAGATGCTCGATGCCATATTGAAACAACTGCCGATCGAGGGCGAGACACAGTCGCTGGAGGCTGAGATCGAGCCACTGATCGCGATGGGTGAGGAAGCACTGCAAGTAGAAAATGTAGAACGTGCTGCGGCTATTTTCGCGCAAATTGTCGATATGGCTCCCGAAAATCCGGTCGCAATCGCGGGATTGGCACGTTCGCTGATTGCCGGAGGACGCGTCGATGAGGCTGCCGATCTGCTGAGCGCAATATCGGGGGAACCAGAGAAGGACCCGGCCATCGCGCGCGCTCATTCGGCGCTGGCGCTGGCCCGTGACGCCAAGCCGGTGGACGATCTTTCGGGATTGGCTGCCGAAGTCGCCGCCGATCCGGACAATATGGACAAGCGATTCGAATTGGCGGGCGGGTTGATGGCGGCGGGCGACCGCGATGGTGCCGCCGACCATCTGCTGACGATGATCGCGACCGACCGTGAATGGAACGACGGCGCGGCCAAAGCCCAGCTGCTGAAGCTGTTCGACGTCGTTGGCGTGATGGACCCCTGGGTCTCGGCGACGCGACGCCGACTGTCTGCGGTGCTGTTCACGTGATCGAGGAAACCACCGGCCTGAAGCGAATTTCGATCTTTCCACTCGGCGGTGCGCTGCTGTTTCCACGCATGCAGTTACCGCTGCATATTTTCGAACCCCGTTATCGCGCGCTGATCAGCGATGCGATGGCGCGCGACCGGCTTATCGGGTTGATCCAGCCGCGCATCGTTCGCGCCGAGGACGACAATGATACGCCGCCGCTGTTCGATATCGGATGCCTGGGCAAAATCGCGCATGTCGAGGCGCTTGACGATGGCCGCTACAACATCGTGCTGGAGGGGCTGGCGCGCTTTCGAATGACGCGCGAGCTGGAGGTGACGACGCCGTTCCGTCAGATCGAGGCGCAGGTCGAAGTCGATGACCGTGAGGACACCAATCTGGCATTGGCACGACGCGCGAGCCTCGAGCATGAATCACGCCGCTTTGCAGAGGCGCAGGGCTATGCGGTCGATTGGGAAGCCGTCGCGCGACTGGACGATGAATCGCTCGTCAACGGCATAGCCCAGATCGCGCCGTTCGATGCAGCCGCCAAACAGGCCTTGCTGGAAGCGGCTTCGCTGGCCGACCGCGCCGACCTGATCGTCCAGTTGATGCAGTTTTTCGGACGACACGGCGGTGAAGAGCGCGTGACGCTTCAGTAGTCAGACCGTGACGCCCTGAAGCAATTTCGGAAGCGCACCGGTTTCGCCCCGCGCTTCGGCCATAAAAATCGATTTCAGCGGGGCAATGCGCTGGACCGCGCCAAGCCCAAGACGGCGGACGGCGCGCGCTGGGCGACCGGGGATACCAAAGAGGCGCGTGAGCGTGTCGGTCGCGGTCGCCACCATCAACGTGTCGAGGCTGCGCCAGTTCTGGTAGCGATCAAGCAGTTGCCGGTCGGCGAGATCGAGACCAAGGCGGCTCCCCTCGACCAGAACCTCGACCAAGGCGGCGACATCGCGGAAACCGAGGTTCAGCCCCTGCCCCGCAATCGGGTGGATACCGTGCGCAGCGTCCCCTACCAGCGCCAGCCGTTCGCCGGTTATGACCGCGGCGTGGTGGAAACCCAACGGATAGGAGGAGCGCGGCGCCGCAGCGGAAAGCGTTCCGAGCAAACCCCCAGTCCGCTTATGGGCCTCGACCACAAAAGCAGAATCGCTGAGCGCGAGTAACCCAGGGGCATCCTTGGCCCCAACAGTCCAGACCAGCGCCGAACGGTTGCCAGGAAGCATCGGCAACAGCGCGAAGGGACCAGCTGGATAGAAAATCTCATGCGCTACATTGTCGTGCGGAATGCTGTGTTCGAACGCTGAAATGATCGCAGTGTGGTCATACTTCCACGTCGCCGTCCGAATATTGGCAGCGGCGCGGGTCGGCGAGTTACGGCCCTCCGCCGCGATCAGCAGGTCGGCCTGAACGGTGCTGCCATCGTCGAGCGTGGCAGTGACGCCGCCGGGACCGCGATTAACCGACACAGCGCGATCGGGTGCCCTGAGAGTTACGTTCCTTGCGGCAAGCACAGCCTCATGAAGCGCGCGGCGGACGAGCCGGTTTTCGACCATCGTGCCCAGCGCTTCGCCATCGGTGGGTGTGAAATCGAGCGGATTTTTGGACAGTCCGTCGCGCACTTCGATGCGACGGATCTTGCAGCCTTGCCCTTCGAGCCGCGCCGCCACTCCTATGGCCTGAAGCATCCGCCAGCTTGCCGAGGCGATGGCACTCGCCCGGCCATCGAAGTCTGTGGTCAGCATCCTGGCGGGATCGGCAGGGTCGATGACGACCGATGACAGTCCATGAGCATCAAGGGCAAGGGCTGTCGTCAGCCCGACAAGGCCGCCGCCGAGGATAAGAACATCTACGCGTTGCATGAGCCGTCTATCGCACCGTGGCGCGTGACGCGCCAGCAGACTCTTGACGCGGACTCCCCCTGAAGCGCATGGTAAATGCGAACGAAACGCGCACAGAATTATTTGCAAATGCCAAGGGGGTCATCGTGAGCAGCCGGGCAGTCGCCATTCGTCCGACCTTGCGTGAATCGGTCAAGCGCGGTGCCGTGCGGAGCAGCGCATTGGGTGGTGCGATCGCATTGCTCGTCCTTGCCGTGCTGATGGTGATGGCGATCCTGACGTATCACCAGAGCGATCCCGCCTGGAATACAGCCGCTGGAGGCCCCGCGCGCAACCTCGTCGGGCCGGTTGGCGCGTGGGTTTCGGACATATTATTGTCGCTGGCCGGTCCCGCCATCATGCTGCTTGTCCCGATCATGGTCGTGACAGCCATTCGATTGTGGCGCGACGTGCCTGTTAGCGGCTGGCGGCGTCGGCTGGCGTGGTCGAGCCTTGGCACAGTCCTGATTTCGATTGCCCTGACTTTGTTCAAGGATGGTTCCGTTCCCGGATTGCCCGCCGGAATCGGGGGAATTGCCGGGCTTCAGGGTGGAAAGGCCATCCATATGGCTGCTGGCTTGATCCCGAACCCAGGCATATCTGAAATCGTCTCGTGGACGGTGATGGCGATATTGGCGGTCCTCGGCATCGTCATTTGGGCAAAGAGCCTCGACCTCGACGAAATCGAACGCGCGTTCCTCTTCCGCCGGCGTGAACGCGCGCAGGCGGAACCGAAACCTGTCGCGGCACCTCGGGTGACCGAATCGACGCCCCGCATCACGACGCCTGCCGAAGACCGACCACGGCCCGTCATCGCCGATCGCGCGCCAGCGACGTCAAAGGCGAAGGGCGAAAAGGAGCGTCAGTCGAGTTTGGCATTGCGCGACAAATATACTTTGCCGACGCTCGACCTCCTGACGCCCCCACCACCCCCTACCGGGCCGGGGATCGACAAGGCGGGTCTGGAACGCAACGCGCGTTTGCTGGAGAGCGTTCTCGACGATTTTCACGTCAAAGGCTCTATCGTCGAGGTGCGACCGGGGCCGGTCGTTACCATGTACGAACTGGAACCCGCCGCAGGCATAAAGGCCAGCCGCGTTATCCAGCTTGCCGACGATATAGCGCGTAACATGTCAGCATTGTCGGCGCGTGTTGCGACGATCCCCGGACGGAGCGTCATCGGTATCGAACTCCCCAATGCGCGGCGCGAATCCGTGGTTTTGCATGAGCTGGTGGCCAGTCAGGCGTTCGAGGATCAATCGGCGCAGCTACCCATCATCCTCGGCAAGAATATCGCTGGCGATCCTGTGATCGCCGACCTTGCGCCAATGCCGCATCTGCTCGTCGCCGGTACTACCGGGTCGGGCAAATCGGTTGGCCT
>JAQGKX010000171.1 GCA_028289885.1 Sphingomonadales bacterium | reverse complement strand
ATTGCGCGGCAGGCCTGACCGCACCGAAAGGCACGCGCCTGCCTGTCCAGCCCAAATACAAGGGCAACGCCACGGCGCGCTACGAATTCGACATGGGAGAGGCAAAGCCCTTCCTTCAGGCGAACATGCTGTATCAGTCGGGGGTCCGGAACTTCCTTGGGCTTCCCGACAATAATGCCGTCGGCAACACGCGCCAGTTCACCACGTTCGACTTCTCCGGCGGCGCGACCTTGGGCGGAGTATCGTTCCAGTTGTTCATCCAAAATGCGTTCGACAAACGCGGCATACTCAGCCGAAACACTTTCTGTACGCCAAGCTATTGCGGCGCGAACGCCCGTTCCTATCCGATCAAGCCCCAGCAATTCGGCATACGACTGAGCCAGAGGTTCTAGGACATTGAGCGGGGGAGAAACAGGCTCCCCCGACCGCCCGTTCGGCCTGTGGACGGCGACCGCGCTGGTCGTCGGAAGCATGATCGGGTCGGGTATCTTCCTGCTTCCGGCCTCGCTTGCGCCCTATGGATGGATGGGCGTCGCAGCCTGGGTTTTCGCTTCGGCGGGCGCGCTGGTCATCGCTTACGTCCTCGTCCGGCTTTCCCGCGCTCTCCCGCAGTCCAGCGGTGGCATCGGGATTGTCGGTGAAGTGCTCGGGCCGAGGGTCGGGGCGCTGATCGGCTGGTCTTACTGGGTCTCGACATGGTCGGCCAATGCCGCAATTGCGACGGCGGCGAGCAGTTACCTGTCGGTCCTCATCCCGCCGCTCTCGGCCACCCCGCTGCGCGGTGCGCTGACGGCTTCGGCCTTGATCTGGGCCCTGACCGCACTCAATCTTGCGGGTGCGCGGGCTGCTGGCCGGTTTCAGGTCCTCACCACCATTCTCAAGATCATGCCGCTTGTGACAATTGCCATCATTCTGACGACGCTCGCCGTGTCGGGCAAAGGCCATCTGCTCCCTCAACCCGCAATGCCGCTATCGTTCGCCAGCCTGACAGCCCCTTTGACGCTGACGCTGTTTGCCCTCCTCGGTTTCGAATGCGCCAGCCTGATCGCGGCGCGGGTACAGCGTCCCGAGGTCAACATATTCCGGGCAACGATGTTCGGGTCGGGACTTGCCGCGCTGTTCTATGTGGTGGTTTGTTCAGGGATCGTGCTGACGTTACCGACCGCCGTCGTCGCCAATTCCCCAGCACCCTTCGCCACGTTTGTCGAGACATTCCTGGGGCATTGGCCCGCCGTGGCGGTCACGCTGTTCGCCGCGATCGCTGCCATAGGGGCGCTGAACGGCTGGGTGCTGATTCAGGGCGAAATCCCGCGCGGCATGGCGGACGAGGGGCTGTTGCCTGCATGGTTCGGGCGGACCGATCGGCGCGATGTGCCCGTCGGCGTGCTGATGTTGTCCAGCGCGCTGGCCAGTGCGCTGGTCATGACCAATGCGGCCAGATCGCTGGCGGGCATTTTCGAATTCATGGTCTTGCTGACCACCGCCTCGACGCTGTGGTTTTACTTCGCGGCCTGTGTCGCGGCGTTTCGGCTGCGGATCGCTATGCCCGCTGCAATCCTCGGGATGGTCTTTTCGCTCTGGGCGATGTGGGGCGCGGGGATCGTGGCGAGCGGCCTCAGCCTGCTGTTGATGCTGACCGTCTTGCCACTTTATTGGATGCGAGGGGCTAGGTTTTCGCCACTCGCGGGTTAGTGTCCGATATGCGCGAACAGATGACCAAATTTGTCAGGATCGACCCGGATGGGGGACGCGCGGCGGTCACGCGATCGGTAGCGGTCGAAGCCCCCGTGGCGATAGAGATCAACGGCATCGGCTATGCGGTCATGATGGCGACGCCCGACGAACTGGTGGACTTTGCCCATGGCTTTGTCTGGAGCGAGCGTCTGGTCGATGCGGCGGACGAAATACTGTCGGTCGACCATGATCCATCCGGGCAGGGCCACCGCTTGCGGGTACAGATTGCGCCGACCCGGACCGATCGGCTGCTCGAGCGCTTTCGACACAGGATGTCGGATTCGTCGTGCGGGATTTGCGGGATCGAAAATCTCGAACAGGCGATGCGACCGCTGCCTGTGGTGCCGACAGGGCGATTGATCGACGATGCGGCGATATTCCGGGCATTGACGGCCCTGCGCGAACGGCAGCCGCTGAATGCCACCACCGGCGCAGTCCATGCCGCCGCATGTTGCGGGGCCGACGGGGGAATCGTCGCGGTGCGGGAGGACGTGGGGCGACACAACGCTTTCGACAAGCTGATCGGGGCTATGCTGCGCGCCGGCGAGACCTGGGTCGACGGTTTTGCGCTCTTGTCCTCGCGGTGTTCGTATGAATTGGTGGAAAAGGCGGCGCTGAGCGGCTGTCCGACGCTGGTGACGATCTCGGCCCCGACGAGCCTCGCAGTCGAGCGCGCGAAGGCGGCCGGGATCAGGCTGATCGTACTCGCCCGCCCCGATGCCGTGCTGTCCCCAACCTAGGCCCCTGATCGGCCGGGACTGATTCACGTCAGGAACATGACTTTCCCCCGCCGAACCTTCGACAGACATCACCCTTGAATGCCGTGATCGCCACGTGCGCCTGTGACTGCACGCCAGTCATTGTAGAGGAAGGGCGCTATCGGTTAGAGCGGACAGGACTTATCAATCCAAGTTCAGGAGCGAAAAATGCCCGACCTCAATTCGATTCCGCTGACCACGATAAAGGGCGATCCGGCCACGCTGGGTGACTATGCTGGCAAAGTCCTGCTCGTCGTCAATGTCGCGTCGAAATGTGGACTGACCCCGCAATATGAAGCTTTAGAAAAGCTGCACGAACGATACAGCGATCGCGGGTTTTCGGTGCTGGGCTTTCCCGCCAACGACTTCGGAGCGCAAGAACCGGGGACCGAGGAGGAGATCGAGACGTTCTGCGCGACAAATTACGGCGTTACGTTCCCGATGTTCTCGAAAATCGAAGTGACCGGCGAGAACCGTCATCCGCTCTATGACGAACTGGTTGCGCAGCAGCCCGTGGCGACATTGAAAGAGGGCAGTGATTTCAAGGAAAAGCTGTTGAAATACGGCATCAAGCCAGCGTCCGACAGCGACGTGTTCTGGAATTTTGAAAAGTTTCTCGTCGATCGCGATGGTGCCGTGGTCGCACGTTTCGCGCCGGATACGCCACCCGAAGATGAAATCATCCTCAATGCGATAGACGCTGCGATCTGAACGCGGCGTCGCTTCTTCGCTTACCAAGTGCGTTGCATAACCTAAAGCATGGCGCTGCCCATCAGCTTAGCTGCTCGATACGCTCGCAGGCCTGACGCGCCATTGCTGCGAGTTCGTCGAGCGTCAGGTCGAGCGCTTCGCGCTGGGCCTGTAATTCCTCTGTCCGCGCGCGGCACCGCTCGGCGAGGACGCGCATTTGTTCTAGGTGTCCCGGATCGGCGTCGTACAGGTCGAGGAACTCCTGAATTTCCTTCAGTGAAAACCCGAGCCTCTTGCCGCGAAGGATCAACTGCATCCTTGCGGTGTCGCGCTTTGTATAGATGCGTGAATTGCCGACCCGATGCGGATCGATCAGCCCCTTGTCCTCGTAAAATCGCAAGGTGCGGGGCGTGATGCCGAGGCTGTCGGCAACCTCCTGTATTCCGCGTAACTCCTGCCTGTCTTCCATCTGCCCGCCGTCCATCAGCCCCCGCCCCCCTTGGCCGCCGCCTCTTTGGCTTGTTCCTCGGCAACCAGTTCCTTCTTGGAAAGCTTGCCGATCAATGTCTTTGGGAGACTCTCGCGAATTTCCACCTCACGTGGAAGCTCGATCTTGCTGACCTTGTCGCGCAGGAAGTCGCGCAGCCCTTCGGGGGTGGCGGTCTGGCCCGGACGCAAGGTCACGAACGCCTTGGGAGACTGGCCGCGATAGGGGTCGGCAACACCGATGACGACGGCCTCCATTACGGCGGGATGTTCATACAACGCGTCCTCGATCACTCTGGGATAGACGTTGTAACCGCCAGCAAGAATGACGTCCTTGATGCGATCGACAATGAACAGATACCCGTCCTCGTCCAGATAGCCGACGTCGCCGGTGCGCAGCGCGCCGTTGACGAAGACTTCGGCGGTGGCTTCGGGGCGGTTCCAATAGCCGAGCATGACCTGCGGTCCGCGCGCGCAGATCTCACCGGGCTTGCCGATCTCCATCAACCGGTCGGCTTGGTCGCGATCATGGATCTCGATGGTCGTGCCGGGGAAGGGAAGGCCCGCCGAGCCGCTTTTATTCATGCCGTCGATCGGGTTGCATGTGATGATCGGCGACGCTTCGGACAGGCCATAACCCTCGACCAGCTTTGCGCCCGTAGAGTGTTCGAAGGCCAGCCGTACTTCGGCAGGGAGCGGGGCGCCGCCCGATATGCAGGCATGGATGTCCGACAGATCGACCTTGTGCGTCTTGGCGATGTTGGCGATTGCTGCGTAGATGGTCGGCACGGCGGGGAAGTAAGTCGGCCGTGTTCGCTTGATCGTCTTTATCACCTGATCGATCTGGAATCGGGGCAGCAGGATCATTTCCGCTCCAGTGCGGATCGAAAAGCCGAGCACGGTCGTCAGCGCAAAAACGTGGAACAGCGGCAGGACGCCGAGCACGCGTTCCTGTTCGGCCCGCTCACCACCGACGAAGATCGTCATCGCATCGGCATTGGCGATCAAATTGGCATGGCTGAGCATCGCCGCCTTGGGTTCACCGGTCGTGCCGCCGGTATATTGAAGGACCGCGACCGAGTCGGGCGTGATCGAAACCGGCGCGATCGTTGTGCCGTGCGTCAGCAGGTCGTCGAAATCGACATGGACCGCGTCCCGGCGCACCGAAGCAATGTCGCTGCGCTTGAACAGGCGATAGGCGATGGACTTGATCGTCGGCAGCGCGTCGGCGATTCTGCAGGTGATGACATGACGCAGGCCCAGTTGCGCCGCGACCGATGACACGCGTGCATGGATATCGGGAATGTCGCAGGTGACGATGATCTCCGCCCCCGAATCCTCGAGCAGATGAACCATCTCACGCTCGACATAGAGCGGATTGACGTTGACGACGATGCCGCCAGCCTTCAGCGTAGCCAGGAACAGCACGGGATAATATGTGATGTTGGGCAGGCACAAGGCGACGCGCACACCTGTTTTTACCCCAAGCGCGTGCAGCCCGGCGGTGGCCTTTTCAACCTGAGCCGCGAGTTCTTCATAGCGCGTGATGCGTCCCATGAAGTCTACTGCCGGCCGTGATCCGTGCCGTGCGACGGTGTCCGCAAACATGTCGGTGAGCAAGCGAGGTGGCGAAACAAGGGGTTTGCCGGTGGCCGACGCGATATCCATTCCGATTTCACTCCTTGCATTTTTTATGGACGCCCGCTTGCTCGACGTCGAGCAGCATCCTATAGTCTTTACGTAAACGTCAGATAGCGCACCTTAACGTGATGCAGCAAGTCCTACCGGTTCAAAAGAGAGGTTTTAATGACAAATGTCGTGATCGCGGGTTACGCCCGTTCGCCGTTCCATCTCGCTAACAAGGGTGCGCTCGCGCGCGTCCGGCCCGATGACATCGCTGCGCAGGTGATTCGGGGATTGCTCGACAGGACCGGCGTCGATCCGGCCGAGATCGAGGATATTATCCTGGGTTGCGCGTTTCCGGAGGCCGAGCAGGGGTTGAACGTCGCGCGCCTGATCGGGCTGCTGGCTGACCTGCCGCTCTCGGTCGGCGGGATGACGGTCAACCGCTTTTGCGGCTCGTCGATGAGCGCGATCCATATCGCTGCCGGGCAGATACAGCTTGGTGCGGGCGATGCGTTTATCTGCGGCGGGATCGAGTCGATGAGCCGTATTCCGATGGGCGGGTTCAATCCGATGCCGAACCCGGCGCTGGCGCACAAGAGCGCGGCGTACATGGGCATGGGCGAGACGGCCGAGAACGTCGCGACCAAATATCAGATCACGCGGGCCGATCAGGAAGCGCTGGCGGTAAAGAGCCAGCAAAAGGCCGGTGCCGCGCGCGCTGCGGGCAAGTTCACCGACGAGATTATTCCGATCACGACCAAGGCTGGCGTGGTTTCGGAGGACGGCACGATCCGGCCCGACACAACTGCCGAGGCGCTCGCGGGCCTGAAGCCTGCGTTCAGTGCCGAGGGTACGGTGACGGCGGGAACGTCCTCGCCGCTCACCGATGGGGCGAGTGCGGTTCTGGTGACTTCGGAAGAGTTTGCGTTGAAGCATGGGCTGACGATCCTCGCACGGATCAAGTCGGTGGCGGTTGCGGGTTGCGCGCCCGAGACGATGGGGCTGGGGCCGATTGCCGCGTCGTTGAAGGCGCTGGAGCGAGCGGGGCTGAAGGCTAGCGACATGGATGTGGTCGAGATCAACGAGGCGTTCGCGAGCCAGGCGATTGCCTGCATCCGCGACCTTGGCTTGCGGGAGGAGACGATCAACATCGATGGCGGTGCGCTCGCGATCGGGCATCCGCTGGGTGCGACGGGCGCGCGGATCGTCGGCAAGGCGGCGGCTTTGCTGGGGCGCGAAGGCGGGCGTTATGCATTGTCCACCCAGTGCATTGGCGGCGGGCAGGGCATCGCTACGATATTGGAGCGCGTGTGATGGTGGATGCGGTCAAGAAAGTTTGCGTGATCGGTGCGGGCGTCATGGGCGCTGGCATCGCCGCCCAGATTGCAAACGCTGGTATATCGGTGCTGCTGCTCGATATCGTGCCGAAGGAAGGCAGCGACCGTGATGCGGTTGCCAAGGGTGCGGTCGCCAAGATGTTGAAGACCGATCCCGCGCCGTTCATGTCGAAGGCTGCGGCCAAGCTGATCGAGACGGGCAACATCGACGATCACCTCGGCAAGATTGCCGATTGCGACTGGATCGTTGAAGCTATTGTCGAGCGGCTCGATATCAAACAGTCGCTCTATGCCAAGATCGAGACGCTGAAACGGCCCGGCACTGCGGTGTCGTCAAACACGTCGACGATCCCGCTCGGCCATCTGGTCGAGGGGCGCACCGACCAGTTCAAGCGCGACTTTCTCATCACGCACTTCTTCAATCCACCGCGTTACATGCGGCTGGTCGAGATCGTGCGCGGGGTTGATACCGATGGTGC
>JAQGKX010000162.1 GCA_028289885.1 Sphingomonadales bacterium | reverse complement strand
CTAGACCGACGCGTTCGACCCACGGCGCAGTGCGGTCGAGATAGCGTGCCTCCTCGCGGTAAAGCTGGATGAAGGCCGCGCAATAATCCATCGCCTCCTGCTCGGTCGTGACCTTGCACAACAGGTCGGTGACGCGAACCTTGATGCCGCCATTGCCGCCGATCGACAGTTCGTAGCCGCTATCGACGCAGATCACGCCGAAGTCCTTGATCGTCGATTCCGCGCAGTTTCGCGGGCATCCTGATACGGCGATCTTGAACTTGTGCGGCATGAAGCTGCCCCAGGTCATCTGCTCGATCTTGACGCCGAGGCCGGTTGAGTCCTGAGTTCCGAAGCGGCACCAGTCGGAGCCGACGCAGGTTTTTACGGTACGCAATGTCTTGCCGTAGGCATGACCGGAAACCATTCCCGCGGCGTTGAGGTCGGCCCAGACTGCGGGCAAATCCTCCTTCTTGATCCCAAAAATATCGAGTCTCTGGCCGCCTGTGACCTTGACGAGTGGCGCGTTGAACTTGTCCACCACATCGGCAATCGCGCGCAATTCGCGAGGGTTAGTAATGCCGCCCCACATCCGGGGAACGACCGAATAGGTGCCGTCCTTCTGGATATTGGCGTGCATCCGTTCGTTGACGAAGCGCGACTGGTTGTCGTCAACATACTCACCGGGCCACGCACAGAGCAGGTAATAGTTGAGGGCAGGGCGGCAGGACGCGCAGCCATCGGGCGTCGTCCAGTGAAGTTCCTGCATCACTTGCGGGATGAACTTCAGCCCCTTTTCGACGATGTTCCGGCGCACGTCCTCATGCGTGAAACTGGTGCATTTGCAGATCGTCGACACTTCGCGAGCGCCCGCGTAAGCCTCGCCCATTGTGATCGCGAGCAGGCTTTCGACGATCCCGGTGCACGACCCGCAAGACGCCGATGCCTTGGTGCAGGCGCGGACGGCGTCGAGCGTACAGGCACCGTCGGTGATCGCCGCGACGACCTTGCCTTTGCTCACCCCGTTGCAGCCGCAGACTTCGGCGTCGTCCGCCATGGCCGCGACTGCCGCATTAGGGTTTGCGGATGCCCCTCCTCCGGATGCGAACGCCTGTCCGAAGATCAGCGCGTCACGGATTTCGGAGACGTTTTCGGCGCGCTTCAGCAGGTCGAAATACCAGTTGCCGTCCTGCGTGTCGCCATAGAGGACCGCACCGATCAGTTTGTCGTCCTTGACGATGACGCGCTTGTAAACGCCGCGAGAGGCGTCGCGCATGACGATGTCCTCGCAACCCTCTCCGCCTGAGAAGTCGCCGGCAGAGAAGACGTCGATGCCCGATACCTTGAGCTTGGTCGAAGTGACCGAGCCGGTGTAGCCGTTTGGCGTCGCGATCAGGCCATCGGCGAGCGAGCGGCACATTTCCCAGATCGGTGCGACAAGGCCATAGACGAGGCCATTGTGCTCGACGCACTCACCGACCGCGAGAATGTTTTCGTCCGACGTCACAAGATGATCATCGACGTGGATGCCACGTCCGATTGCCAGGCCTGCATCGCGCGCGAGTTTGACGTTGGGTCGGATACCGACCGCCATCACGACGAGCGATGCGGGAATGTCGCGACCGTCCTTCAGGCGGATACCCTCGACGCGACCCTGACCATAGATTTCGGCAGTGTCTGCCCCGGTCAGGATGGTCTGACCGCGACCTTCGAGTGCGGCTTTCAACAGGAAACCCGCAGCCTCGTCGAGCTGGCGTTCCATGAGGGTGGGCATGATGTGGAGGACGGTGACCTTCATCCCGCGCAGGGTAAGACCGTGCGCCGCCTCCAGTCCAAGGAGACCGCCACCGATGACGATGGCCTCTCCACCAGCATCCGCCGCGCGCAACATCGCGCCGACGTCGTCCATGTCGCGGAAGGTTACGACGCCTTGCAAATCATGGCCGGGAACGGGGATGATGAACGGATCGGAACCGGTCGCGAGGATCAGCTTGTCGTAATGTTCGGCACGACCGGAGCGGGAGTTTACGGTCTGTCTGGCGCGGTCGATGGCAACGACCGGGTCGCTCGACACCAGTTCGATAAGGTTGTCCGAATACCATGCCGCATCGTTGATGACGATGTCCTCGAACGACTTTTCTCCCGCCAGCAGCGGCGACAGCATGATGCGGTTGTAGTTCACATGCGGCTCCGCACCGAAGATCGTGATGCGGTATCGGTCCGGGTCGCGCGCCAAAATCTCCTCGACCGCACGACAGCCCGCCATGCCGTTGCCGATCACGACGAGATGCGGTTTTTCCGTGTTCATGTCAGCCAGAGTCATGCCTAGATTGCCCATTCCAGTGATGCCCAAATCTTTTTGGTGTCGGTTGCAAATCCGTGCGCCTGATAGTCGGCGTATTTCAGGATGAAGGTGTATCGTTTGACCTTCGCGGTGGCCGACACGTCGATCTCATCACCGTAGCGCCGGTCGTTCCGGTCGCTGCTGAACCGGTGATAGATGGCCGCGAACCCGATGGCATCGAACGGGCCGGGCTTTTTCCAGCCATAGCCGACTGACCCATAGATATCCTTCAGGCCATCGGGCGGGGTGACGAGGAACTTGTCCGCCCAGCCGTTAAACTTGTGAAGCGTCGCGAGTGGTGTCTGGAAGCTCGTCAATGCGACACCATGGTCGGCTCCCAGTATTTCAGCACCCGCGCCGATGGTGAACGCCTTGATGCCCAGGCCGAGTTCGCCTGCGTAATAATCGGCGCGGTATCGGTTGGGATTGCGGGCGTAATCGGTTTGGTGGGCGTAGCTTGCCGCATAGGTGAGTTTCAGCGCCGGCTGGATGGCATAGTTTCCGGCGAAGCGGCCACCATAGGTCGCGTTGCTGTTGGCCAGCACCAGTCGTTCGTCCTGGTCGATCAGATAGGTGAAGCCGGTCAGCGTCCCGATCTTGGTCTTGAACGCGAGGTTGGCGAACACATTGTCACCCCCGATCGCCTGATAGCGCGTGGGGCCGAAACGATTGCCGCCGTCGATTCCCCAGAAGGTGCGGTCCGACCATGAATAGGTCACGTCGGCCTTTACGTTCTTTACGCCCGACCATTCGACACGTGCGGCGTCGAAAGTCTGTTCGTTATCGCGCCAGCCCGCCGATCCGACGAAACGCTGGTCGTCCAGATTGATGCGCTGTCGGCCAACGGTGACGATTGTTTTAGGCAGCCCGCGATATTGGAGTTGCAGGCGGTTCAACTCGACGTTTTGCGGGTCGGCCACGAGTGGAAAGGCGGTCCGGCCATTGACGCCACTGTTATAGTGGTTGTCGATGGCGAGCGTGCCTTCGGCTTCGGCCAGGAACGCGAAGGCTCCCGTCCTGGCTTCGAAACCGGCGCGCAGGCGAGCGGTCACGGCATTGGCGTCGCGAGCGAGCGGTTCCTGATCGACGCGTTCATAGCGAAGCCTTGCGTCAAGGATCGGCTTGATCACGATGGGGTCGGCGAGCGCTGGCGTGGCGAAAAGCGACACGAGCGCAAGGGGTGTGAGCGCGCGCATCAGATCCGCACCCCGACGATGGCAGCGCCCCAGGTCGTGCGCCAGCGTTTCTTGACCGAAGTCAGGCCGACAAGGGCGATGACGGCAAGGCCAGCGAAGATCAGGAAGCCGTATTGCGTGCTGCCGGTAAGCTGTTTTGCGATGCCGAGCGAGGAAGCGAGATAGAAACCGCCGACGCCGCCGCCAAAGCCGACGAGGCCGGTCATGATGCCCAGTTCCTTGCGAAAACGCTGGGGGACGAGCTGGAACACCGCGCCGTTGCCGAAGCCGAGCGTTGCCATCACGAGCAGGAACAACGCGAGTGAGAGGACAAGCGATTTCGGCCCGGTGCTGATCCCGACAAGCGTGACGGCGGCGAGCAGGTAAACGCAAGTCAGCGCCTTGATACCGCCGATCCTGTCGGCAACCGCGCCGCCAATCGGACGGACGAGCGAGCCGGCAAACACGCAGGCTGCGGTGCAGTAACCGGCGGCGATCGGGGTCAATGCAAAGGTGTCGGTGAAGTAGATCGAAAGGCTGGACGACAGGCCGACAAAGCCGCCGAACGTCACGCCGTAGAACAGCATGAACCACCATGCGTCCTGATGCTTCAGCACTTCCAGATAGGCGAACAGGCGTTTGGGCTCAGGCGGGTTCGGCGCATCTTTGGCAATCGCCATGTAGATTGCGAAAACGATGGTGAGCGGGATGCAGGCGAGGCCAAGTACCGCGTTCCAGCCGAACATCTTTGCAAGGACCGGCGCGAACAGAGCTGCGAATACCGTGCCCGAATTGCCCATGCCCGCTATGCCCATTGCCTTGCCCTGATGTTCGGGGCCGTACCAGCGAGATGCGAGGGGGAGGGCAACCGCAAAGCTGGCCCCGGCGAAGCCGAGGACGACGCCGATGGCGAGCGTGCCTTCAAAGCTGTGGACGCCGAAGAACCAGCCTGTGAGCAGCCCGAAGATGACGATGAGCTGACCGATGGCACCGGTTTTCTTTGGCCCGACCTTGTCGACCAGCATGCCGTTGACGAGGCGCAGGACCGCGCCTGCGAGCGTCGGAACGGCGACCATCAGTCCTTTTTCAGCGGGGGAAAGCCCGAGGTCCTTCGAGATGATGGGCGCGAGCGGTCCGAGCAGCACCCAGACCATGAACGCCACGTCGAAGTATAGGAACGCCGCGATCAGCGTCGGTCGATGCCCCGATTGCCAGAATGATTTGTTCACTTGTTTCCCCCTTTAAGTGCTTGACGTTGTGCCGGTGACTGCGCTCCCATCGCGTGCGTACACGGGAGGATTACAAAACTTTGAAACTGGATGGACGTCTCGACGCCGCGTGCGGCCACGCCAGCGAAACGGGCAGGCGTCCCGACAACCAGGACTTTGCCGGCGTGTATCTGGCGACGGCGACCGAGCGTGCGCGGCACGGCATGATCGCGGCGGTGGCCGATGGCGTCGGTGGTGCAAAGGGCGGGCGCATGGCCGCCGAACTGGCGGTGCGGGCGCTGATCGACGGTTATTACGACCAGCCCGACACCATCGGCGTGGCGGCAGCGGCGATGCGCGTCATGATCCCCTATAATCGCTGGCTGTGCGCGATGGGGCGCACCGAAAGCATGGCGCATGCGGCGACCACTTTTACGGCCCTTATCCTGAAGGGTCGACGGGGTCATGTCGTGCACGTCGGCGACAGTCGCGCGTGGCATTTCCGTGACGGACGCCTGACGCAATTGACCGAGGATCATTGCCGTTCGCATCCCGACCAGCGCCATGTCCTGTACCGCGCCATTGGTATCGAGGACCGGCTGCGGCTCGATCATCACGAGGTCCTGCTAGCCGAACATGACCGGTTGCTGCTGACCAGCGACGGCGTTCATGGAACGCTGAGCCATGCCAGAATCGAGAAATTGCTCGGCCAGCGCGGGTCGGCGGCGGGTGATGCGCAGTTGATCGAGGATGCGGCGCTTGGTGCCGGATCGCAGTATAACTGCAGCGCGGTCGTGATAGACATTGTCGGCCTGCCTGCGCCCGATTTCGATGC
>JAQGKX010000137.1 GCA_028289885.1 Sphingomonadales bacterium | reverse complement strand
TGTTCGATCTGGAACCGGCGGACGTCTTCTGCCGTCGCGGTATGAGGCGAGCGCCCCAGCCACGTCCCGAACCGCCCGACGTCGCGGATATAGTTGCGCTGCGTCTCGCTCGAAAAGTGGCGCATGGTCATGTCATCGATAAGCCGCTGACGCAGCGGGCTGATCGAAAGAATGGATACAAGGTTGTTCATCGTTAGCTCCTCCAGTCAAAGGAGCCGCGATGATCTACCCGCATCCGGAGTCGCTCAAACAGAGCCGTAGCGGTCGGGTCTTACCTCAACCTGGCCTCATGTGCCCCTCCCGCGCGAGCGGGTTCGTGCAACGCCCAATTGCGGACATTCAGGGTGCAGGCGTCGGCCAGCACATAAATTGAGCGTTCTCGCCTGAGTTCATCCCTCTCACAGCAAAGCCGGGGAGTAGTCGTAACCTTTCGAGCGCCGCCTCTTCGCCGGTCGCCAACTGCGGAAAAGCCACCTTCATCTCCCCGGCGTTGTCGTTCAGCAGCCACCAAACGTCTGCGCCCCAAGGGCCGCTGTCGTTTGTCTCGACATACACTGCCGCAAGGTCAGCCATCTTGATGCGCTGCTCCGCCTGTTTGGGCGCTCGGCAGACAATCTCATCATCTGCCGTGACCTCGACGACGAACCTTGCTTTGGGATGCTTCATTCCGCAGAGTTGCCCTATTTACAGGTCCGGGGCAACGTCAGCTAACCACCAAAGTCAGCCGTCCTGCGTCGCCCCGGGCAAGTCTCCGCCCGCAGCCACAATTTCAGCAAGCCTCGCCAGTTCGTCCGGGTTGAGAACCCATGTTCGCGTCTTGCGGCCCGCCCGAAAGACAGGTTTGGTCAGCAACACCCGCGCATCCGCCTGCACACCAGCCTTGAACGCAGCGAAGTGCCGCACACAATCGCGCAAGGTTCCGATCAACGGCGCGGAGCCGTCGAGGTCGATCAGCGTGGCCTGGTCATCCCAGTTAATCGCGGTGGAAGTCAGGTCGATCGCCATCCGGGCCTACTCCCACTCGATCGTGCCGGGCGGCTTGCTCGTATAGTCGTACACCACGCGATTGATGCCCTGCACCTCGTTCACGATCCGTGTCGCAACGCGGCTGAGGAAGCTGCCGTCGAATGGGTAGATGTCCGCTGTCATACCATCGGTGCTGGTGACGGCACGAAGCGCGCAGACGTTTTCATACGTCCGTCCATCGCCCATCACGCCGACCGTTTTCACCGGCAACAACACCGCGAACGCCTGCCAGATCGCGTCATAAAGCCCGGCGTTGCGGATTTCCTCGAGATAGATCGCGTCGGCCTTGCGCAGGATGTCGCAGCGTTCCTTGGTGACTTCGCCCGGGATGCGGATGGCAAGGCCGGGGCCGGGGAACGGGTGACGGCCCACAAAAATCTCGGGCAATCCAAGCTCACGGCCAAGCACACGGACCTCGTCCTTGAACAGTTCGCGCAACGGCTCGACCAGTCCCATCTTCATGCGCTCAGGCAGGCCGACGACATTGTGGTGGCTCTTGATCGTCACACTAGGCCCGCCGGTGAAGCTGACGCTTTCGATAACGTCGGGATACAGCGTCCCCTGTGCGAGGAAATCCGCGCCGCCGATCTTTTTTGCCTCGTCGTCGAACACGTCGATGAACGTCTTGCCGATGAACTTGCGCTTTTCCTCTGGGTCGGTCAGCCCTTTCAGGCCGTTCATGAACAAAGTTTCGGCGTTCACATGGACGAGCGGAATCCCGTAATGTTCACGGAACAGGCCGACGACCTGCTCGCTTTCGCCCAGGCGCATCAGGCCGTGATCGACATAGACGCAGGTCAGCTGCTCGCCGATCGCTTCATGGATCAGCACCGCCGCGACCGCCGAATCGACGCCACCCGACAGGCCGCAGATGACCTTCTTGTCGCCGACCTGCGCACGGATATCGGCGACCTTGGCCGCGCGATACCCGGCCATCGTCCAGTCGCCCTTCAGCCCGCAAACATGGCGGACGAAGTTGGCGATCAGCTTGCCGCCGTCGGGGGTGTGGACTACCTCGGGGTGGAACATCGTGCCATAAAAGCGACGCGCGTCATCGGCGACCACGGCGTAGGGGGCGCCCGGCGAGGTTGCGACGACGCGAAATCCGGGCGGCAGGGTTTCGACCTTGTCGCCGTGGCTCATCCACACCTGATGGCTCTCACCGGTTTTCCACAAACCATCGAACAACACGCAGGCCTCGTCGACTTTCAGGAAAGCGCGTCCGAACTCGCGCGATTCGAAATTACCGACCTTGCCCCCGAGTTGCGCCGCCATCGTCTGCTGGCCGTAGCAGATGCCGAGAATGGGCAGCCCCGCCTCAAAAAAGCGCTGTGGCGCGCGGGGGGAATCGACGTGCGTGACCGAAGCCGGGCCACCCGAAAGGATCAGGCCCGCCGGATCGAGACGGTCAAACGCAGCTTCGGCAGCGTTGAACGGCGCGATCTCGCAATAGACCCCGGCCTCGCGCACGCGGCGGGCGATGAGTTGGGTGACCTGACTTCCGAAGTCGACGATAAGGATGGTTGCGGCTGGCATGGCTCCGCCTAACGGGAGCTTGCCATTTTGTCTATTTCGCTGTCACCGTCATCCCTGTCCATTTCGCGATAAACGCCCATTCGTCGGCGGTTTCAGCGATGATCTTGTCGGTCGGTTTCCCCGAACCGTGGCCCGCGCGCGTTTCGATCCGGATCAAATGCGGTTTGGGACCAAGGTCGGCGGCCTGTAGCGCGGCGGTATATTTAAAGCTGTGGCCCGGAACGACGCGGTCGTCGGTGTCGGCTGTGGTAACGAGGATCGCGGGATAAGCCGTGCCGCCGTGGATGTTGTGATAGGGTGAGTAGGCGCGGAGGGTGCGGAAATCGGCCTCCACCGCGGGGTCGCCATAATCGTCGGTCCAGTAACGGCCCGCTGTGAAGCGGTTGAAGCGCAGCATGTCCATGACACCGACCGCCGGGAGCGCCGCTGCAAATAGGTCAGGACGCTGGTTGACGACCGCGCCGACCAGCAGCCCGCCATTCGAGCCGCCCTGTATGGCAAGCTTGTCCTTCGAGGTGATCCCTTGCGCGATCAGATACTCACCACCCGCGATGAAATCGTCGAACACATTCTGCTTCTGATGCAACCGCCCGGCGTCGTGCCAAGCGTTTCCATATTCGCCGCCACCACGAAGATTCGCGATCGCCAGAACCCCGCCCTGCTCCAGCCACGCAAGTCGCGTTGCCGAAAATCCCGGCGTCACCGAGATGTTGAAGCCGCCATATCCATACAAGAGCGTCGGTGCGGGACCTGCGGGAAGGTTGCGCTTCCGGACCACGAACATTGGTATTTTGGTGCCGTCCTTGGACAAGTAGAAGACCTGATCGGTGACATAATCGGTAGGCGAAAACGCCAGCCTGGGCTGGAAAAATACCGTGCTCGTGTTGGTCGCCGCGTCATAGCGATAGACAGTGGGCGCAATCGCAAAGCTGGAGAAGCTGTAGAAGCTCTCGCTATTGCCAGTCCTTCCGCCGAATCCAGACGCGGTGCCGATGTCGGGCAGTTGCACCACCCCCGCCGGTTTCCCGTCGAGTTCGAACAGCGCGGCCTCCGACTTGGCATCGCCCAGATAGGCCACGATCAGGCGCTGCCCGACCAGCGACGCCCCAACCATCGTGTCGCCGGTCTGCGCGACTACCGGCTCGATCCGCACCTTTTTGGCATCGACGTCGATCGATACGAGCCGTCTTTTTGGAGCATCACTATCGGTCACGAACCAGAACCGCGACCCGACCGATCCGGCCAGATCCCAGCTGTTCTTCAACCCTGAGATCAGCGCGCGCGGCTTTGCGTCGGGATCATCGAGCCGCATCACATGCACTTCCATCCGGGGGTCGGTGCCCTCCGTCGAAGTGATCACGAGATATCGGCCATCATCGGTGACCTGGGCGTTATGGCCATATTTGGGGTGGCCGGGCGTCGCATAGATCTTAGTGTCGGCATCCTGCGTGGTGCCGACCCGGTGGAAATAGACGGTCTGGTCAGAGTTGAGCGATTGGAACGCGGCCCCTTCTTTTGGTGCCGCAAACCGCGAGTAGAAAAACCCCGTCCCGTCCGGCATCCACGCGATCGCTGAAAACTTTACCCATTTAATTTCGTCGGGCAGGAGCGCACCGGTTCCCGCGTCCACAATGTGCAGTGTGCGCCAGTCGGTGCCCCCATCCTGCACGGCATAGGCCAGGAAACGCCCATCCTCCGACGGCGACCATTCGGCGAGCGCAGTCGCTCCGTCCTTCGCCCAGCCATTAGGGTCGAGCAACTGGCGCGGCTTGCCGCCCAGGCCATCACGCACCCACAGAGTCGACTGGTTCTGCAGTCCGCTATTGCGCGAATAGAAATAGCGTGTCCCGGCCCGACGCGGCACGCCCATGCGTTCAAAGTCGAAAAGCGCCTTCATCCGCCCGGCGAAAATGTCCCGTCCCGGCAGCGTCGCGAGATACTTCTCGGTCACGGCATTTTCCTCCGTCACCCAGTCGCGCACCTTTGGCGAGGTCCGCACATCGTCCTCCAGCCAGCGATACGGATCGGCAATCGCCTCGCCGAACTGGGTTTCGACGACGGGGACGGTGGCAGTCTTCGGGTAAATCAGGGGAGCCTCGGCAAATACGGGAAAGGGCAGGATCAGGGCCACGACGGCCAACGCGTGTTTGAACAAAGAAAAAGGCTCCGGGATATGATCCCGAAGCCTAAAACTCGTTTATCGGTCGCGCAAGCGAAGCTGATTATGCAGCTTCGTCCAGATCGTCGTCGCCAGCGATCGGACCTGAATCCAGACCCTTCGCATTCACGTCGCGATCGATGAATTCGATGATTGCCATCGGTGCAGCATCCGAAAGACGGATACCGGCCTTCACGACGCGGCAATAACCGCCGGCACGGTCGGCATAACGCGTTGCGATGACGTCGAACAGCTTCACCAGCTGCGTGTCGTCGAGCAACCGGGCATGCGCGAGACGACGGTTGGCAAGGCCACCCTTCTTCGCGAGCGTAACCAGCTTCTCGGTGTAAGGACGCAGTTCCTTGGCCTTTGCCAGGGTCGTCGTGATCTGCTCATGCTTGATGAGGGCAGCCGCCATGTTGCGGAACAGTGCCGCGCGATGGGAAGAAGTACGCTGGAGCTTACGTCCGGCATTACGATGGCGCATTGGTAACAATCCTGTGTTCGTCCCGGAGCCGTATCAGGCACTCCGGGCCAGGCGGTGAAACGGGGCACCGCCAAAACCCCTA
>JAQGKX010000102.1 GCA_028289885.1 Sphingomonadales bacterium | reverse complement strand
CGGGTTGCTGACTTATGGCATCCCCGGATTCAAGCTGGAGAAGCACGTGGTCATGCGGCGGGTCGATCGGTTGAAGGCGGGTGGCATCGTTTTCCACGAGAATTTCGAAGTCGGCCGCGATGCGAAGCTCGACGAGTTGCGCTCGAAGCATGACGCGATCCTGATTGCGACCGGCGTTTACAAGGCGCGCGCGATCAAGGCTCCCGGCGTCGGTGCGCCCGGCATCGTCGAATCGCTCGACTATCTGATTGCATCCAACCGCAAGAGTTTCGGCGATGCGGTTCCCGAATTCGACGACGGTTCGCTCAACGCCAGTGGCAAGAACGTCGTCGTCATCGGTGGCGGCGACACCGCCATGGACTGCGTTCGGACGGCGATCCGCCAGGGTGCGAAGTCGGTGAAGTGCCTATACCGCCGCGACCGCGCCAACATGCCGGGATCGCAGCGCGAAGTCGGCAACGCGGAGGAAGAAGGCGTCGAGTTCGTCTGGCTCTCCGCTCCCGAAGCGTTCGACGGCACGGAAACGGTTGCGGGCGTTCGCGTGGCCAAGATGCGTCTCGGTGCGCCCGACGCCAGTGGTCGTCGTGCACCGGAAAACGATCCGGGCAGCGAGTACCGGGTCGAGGCCGATCTGGTTATCAAGGCGCTCGGTTTCGATGCCGAGGATCTGCCCAAGATGTTCGGTTCGGCCGATCTGGGCGTCACCCGGTGGGGCACGTTGCGGGTGGACCACAAGACGATGCAGACCAGCCTCGACGGCGTGTTTGCAGCCGGCGACATCGTGCGCGGGGCCAGCCTTGTGGTGTGGGCGATCCGCGATGGCCGCGACGTCAGTGATCATATGCACCGCTATCTGAAGCAGAAAGCCGCGGCGACGATGGCCGGAAAAATGGGGAAAGCAGCATGACTGTAGAGCGCAACCTGTCCGACATCCTCCCCGACGGTGCCGGTGAAACCGAACGCGAGCGCATTGCGCGCGTCGGCATGTACCGCCCCGAATTCGAATCCGACGCTTGTGGTGTTGGCTTGGTCGCGGCAACCGACGGTCGCGCAAGCCGTCGTGTCGTGGCCTCCGCGATCGACGCGCTAAAGGCTGTCTGGCATCGTGGTGCCGTCGACGCCGATGGCAAGACCGGCGATGGTGCGGGCATCCATATCGACCTGCCAATGCCGTTCTTTGCCGATGCCATCGTCGCGTCGGGGCATAAGGCGATCGACAATAGCTGGCTTGGCGTCGGCATGGTGTTCCTGCCACGCACCGACCTTAGCGCGCAGGAAGACTGTCGCACGATCGTCGAGAGCGAGATCATCGACGCGGGATTTGCCATCTATGGCTGGCGTCAGGTTCCCGTAGATGTGTCGGTCATCGGTCAGAAGGCACAGGCAACGCGACCCGAGATCGAGCAGATCATGATCGCCGGGCCGAATGCCTCGACCAGCGACATCGCCGAGTTCGAGAAGACGCTGTATCTTGTCCGCCGCCGTATCGAGAAAAAGGTTATCGAGGCCCAGATCGCGGGTTTCTACATCTGCTCGCTGTCGTGCCGTTCGATCGTCTACAAGGGCCTGTTCCTTGCAGAGAGCCTTTCGGTATTCTTCCCCGACCTGTGCGACGAACGCTTCACGTCGCGGGTGGCGATATTTCACCAGCGTTATTCCACCAACACTTTCCCACAATGGTGGCTGGCGCAACCATTCCGTTGCCTTGCGCATAACGGCGAAATCAACACCATTCGCGGCAACAAGAACTGGATGAAAAGCCACGAGATTCGCATGGCGAGCCTCGCGTTCGGCGAACATTCCGAGGACATAAAGCCCGTCATCCCGGCTGGTGCTTCGGACACCGCCGCATTGGACGCCGTGTTCGAAACGATCGCTCGCTCGGGCCGCGACGCGCCGACCGCCAAGACCATGCTAGTGCCCGAAGCGTGGCAGGACAAGCACGACATGCCGCCCGAACATGCGAGCATGTACGAATATCTGGCAAGCGTGATGGAGCCGTGGGACGGTCCCGCAGCACTCGCCATGACCGATGGGCGTTGGGCCGTTGCCGGGTTGGATCGCAACGCACTGCGTCCGCTGCGTTTCACGATCACCAACGATGATCTGCTGATCGTCGGGTCGGAGGCCGGCATGGTCGTCGTTCCCGAAGCGACCGTGATTGCAAAGGGTGCGCTTGGACCGGGCCAGATGATCGCCGTCGATCTGGACGAGGGCAAGCTGTACGATGACCGGGCGATCAAGGACCGGCTCGCCGCCGAGGCTCCTTATGCCGACATGGTCGGGGACTTCCTGACGTTTGCTGACCTGCCCGAAGCCGAGGAGCAGGTCGCCTATTTCCCGCGGGCCGAGTTGATCCGTCGCCAGATTGCGGCAGGGCAAACGATGGAGGACATGGAACTTATCCTTTCGCCGATGGCGGAGGATGGCAAGGAGGCCATCGGCTCGATGGGCGATGACACGCCGCTCGCCGTTATTTCCGACAAGCCGCGCCTGATCAGCCAGTTCTTCCGCCAGAACTTCAGCCAGGTTACGAATCCGCCGATAGATTCGCTGCGTGAGCGACAGGTGATGAGCCTGAAGACACGCTTCGGGAACCTCGCCAACATTCTCGATCAGGATTCAGGGCGCGATCAGGTGCTGGTGCTTGATTCTCCGGTGCTGACGAATAGCGAATGGCTGAAACTGAAGGAACATTTCGGACCAGCCGTCGCCGAAATCGACTGCACGTTCGAATATGGCTCGGGGCAAGAGGGCTTGCGCGCCGCCATCGCCCGCGTCCGTGCCGAAGCCGAACAGGCCGTGCGGGAGGGCAAGAGTGAAATCTTCCTGACCGACGAAGCCGTTTCCGAAACCCGCATGGCGATCCAGATGGTGATTGCCGCCGCGGCCATTCACACGCACCTCGTCCGCAAGGGGCTGCGGTCCTATGCCAGCGTCAACGTGCGCTCCGCCGAATGCCTGGACACGCATTATTATGCCGTGCTGATCGGTGTCGGCGCGACGACGGTGAACGCCTATCTGTCCGAAGCCGCCATAGCCGACCGCCACGCGCGCGGACTGTTCGGCGACACATCGCTCGACACATTGCTGCGTCGCCACCAGACCGCAATCGGCGACGGCCTGCTGAAGATCATGTCGAAAATGGGGATCGCTGTGATCTCCTCCTATCGCGGCGGCTATAATTTCGAAGCCGTGGGATTGAGCCGCGCGCTCGTCAACGATCTGTTCCCGGGGATGCCTGCGAAGATTTCGGGCGAAGGCTATGCCTCGCTCTACATCAACGGCGCGGAACGGCATGAGCAAGCATTTGACGCGGTCGTCGCCACCCTGCCGATCGGCGGTTTCTATCGCCAGCGAGCGGGCGGCGAGGCTCACGCTTACTCCGCGCAACTGATGCACTTGTTGCAAAGCGCGGTCGCGACCGACAGCTACTCGACCTATCTGCAATTCGCGCGCGGTGTGCGTGATTTGCCGCCGGTCTATCTGCGCGATCTCCTCGAATTCAACTATGCCAAGGAAGCGGCGGCGATCGACAATGTCGAGGCGATCACCGAGATTCGGAAGCGCTTCGTCACCCCCGGCATGTCCCTCGGCGCGCTCAGTCCAGAGGCGCATGAAACGCTCGCCATCGCCATGAACCGCATTGGCGCGAAAGCCGTTTCGGGAGAGGGCGGCGAATCCAGCGAACGCTTCAAACCCTATCCGAACGGCGACAATGCCAACTCGTCGATCAAGCAGATCGCCAGCGGACGTTTCGGCGTAACGGCTGAATATCTCGGCGCGTGCGAGGAGATCGAGATCAAGGTCGCACAGGGCGCAAAGCCCGGTGAAGGCGGCCAGCTTCCCGGCTTCAAAGTCACCGAATTCATCGCAAAGCTGCGCCACGCAACACCCGGCGTGTCGCTGATCTCACCGCCGCCGCACCACGACATCTACTCAATCGAGGATTTGGCGCAGCTCATCTATGACCTGAAGCAGATCAACCGCCGCGCGCGTGTCTGCGTCAAACTCGTCAGTTCGGCGGGCATCGGCACCGTCGCGGCAGGGGTGGCAAAAGCCCATGCCGACGTCATCCTGATTGCAGGCCATGTCGGCGGAACCGGTGCATCCCCTCAAACCAGCATCAAATATGCTGGTACGCCGTGGGAAATGGGCTTGTCCGAAGTCAACCAGGTGCTGACCCTCAACGGTTTGCGTCACCGCGTCAAACTGCGCACCGATGGCGGCCTGAAGACCGGGCGGGACATCGTTATCGCCGCGATCCTCGGGGCTGAGGAATTCGGCATCGGTACGCTGAGTCTGGTCGCGATGGGCTGCATCATGGTGCGTCAGTGCCATTCGAATACCTGCCCGGTCGGCATCTGCGTGCAGGACGAGCGGCTCCGCAAAAAGTTCACCGGCACGCCCGAAAAAGTCATCAACCTGATGACCTTCATCGCCGAGGAAGTTCGCGAAATCCTCGCGCGGCTTGGCGTGACATCGCTCGACGAAGTCATCGGTCGCACCGAATTGCTGCGTCAGGTCAGCCGTGGTGCCGAACATCTCGACGATCTCGATCTCAACCCGATTCTGGCCAAGGTCGACGCAGAAGATCATCAGCGTCGGTTCAACGTCGAAGGACATCGCAACGAGGTTCCCGACAGCCTAGACGCGCAGATCATCCGCGACGCCAAGCCCGTGTTCGAACGTCGCGAAAAGATGCAGTTGACCTACACGGTCCGCAACACGCATCGCGCCGTCGGTACGCGCCTGTCCGCCGAGATTACCGCGCTTTACGGCATGAGCGCGCTTAACGACGGCCATGTGGAAATCCGCCTGCGGGGTAGCGCCGGGCAGTCGCTCGGCGCGTTCCTGTGCAAGGGGATCACGTTGCAGGTCTTTGGCGACGCGAACGATTACGTCGGCAAGGGATTGTCCGGCGGCATCATCCACGTGCGGCCCATGGTCTCGAGCCCGCTCGTCAGCCAGCACAACACGATTATCGGCAACACCGTCCTTTATGGCGCGACCTCTGGCAAATTGTTCGCGGCAGGTCGCGCTGGCGAACGCTTTGCCGTCCGTAACTCGGGCGCGGACGTCGTCGTGGAAGGATGTGGCGCAAACGGCTGCGAATATATGACCGGCGGCACGGCAGTCATTCTTGGCACCATTGGCGACAATTTCGGTGCAGGCATGTCGGGCGGCATGGCGTTCGTGCTCGATCAGGACGCATCGTTCGAACGGCGTGCGAATGGCGACAGCATTGTCTGGCAACGGTTGTCATCGACGTATTGGGAAACCAAGCTGCGTGGCATGATCGCCGAACACGCCATCGCGACCGACAGCAAATGGTCGAACGCCATACTCGACGACTGGGACCGGTGGCGCGGGTTGTTCTGGCAGGTTTGCCCGAAGGAAATGCTGACGCGGCTGGCGCATCCTCTCGACGATACCGAATTAGCCGTCGCGGCGGAGTAGCATTTCGCGCTGTCCGCGTTAGAGCGGGAACCATGTGGCTCATCCACCAATTCCCGCTCTGTCCCTTCTCACGTAAAGTCCGGCTGTTGCTGGGCGAAAAGGGCGTTGGCTATGAACTCGTCCGCGAGCATCCGTGGGAGCGGCGGGACGAATTCGTCGATCTGAACCCGCCGGGCGGACGCCAGTCATGGTTGAGAGCGACAAGAACATCACGCTGATCGATTCGGTCGCGATCTGCGAATATTTCGAGGAAACGGTCGACAAGGCTCCGATGATTTCGGGCACCGCGATCAACCGCGCCGAAATCCGCCGCCTGACGGCATGGTTCGATCAGCAATTCTTTGGCGCGGTCGTCGAACCGCTGATGAGCGAACGGATGTTGAAACGCCTCGTCCACCGTGCGTCACCCGACACCGGCGTGCTGCGAGAGGCGATGAAGGCGGCGAACGGCATGCTCGATTACGCCGATTATCTGCTCGACCATCGCAACTGGCTGGCGGGCGCGACGCTCAGCCTCGCCGATCTCACCGCAGCAGCGCATATTTCGGTGGCCGACTATCTCGGTGGCATCGACTGGCGCGCACACGAACAGACCCGCAACTGGTATTCGGGCCTGAAGTCGCGGCCCAGCTTCCGTCCCATGCTCGCCGAACGCATGGGCGTGATCGCGCCACCCCCGGATTACGACAAGGTCGACTTTTAAGGGCGTTAAAACCGCTTGCGAGTGACCTTATCGACAACCCGGAAATTATTTCCGATTGGCCTCTGCATAAAGCGCGACAGCGGCGGCATTGGACACGTTGAGGCTTTCGACCTTCGGGCTGATCGGCAGGCGCGCGATCAGGTCGCAATGCGCCTTGACGTTCTGGCGCATACCTTCGCCCTCCGCACCCAACACCAGCGCAACCTTGGCTTCATTGAAAGCCTCGCCGATCACGACCGGCCCGTCTCCGGCAAGCCCAACCCGCCAGAAGCTGGCTTCACCGATCTCCTCGAGCGCTCGCGCCAGATTGACGACGCGCACCCATGGCACCAGTTCAAGCGCACCCGAAGCCGCCCGCGCCAGCGCACCCGATTCGGGCGGTGCATGGCGGTCCTGCGTGACGATCCCGAGAGCGTTGAATGCCGCCGCCGAGCGCAACACCGCGCCGACATTATGCGGGTCGGTAACCTGATCCAAAATCACGAGTGGGCGCCGGTCGTCACGGCCGAGTTCGATCAGGTCGCCGATCCAGATGTCTTCCAGTGGATCGACCTCGATCACCAGCCCCTGATGCGGCGCGTCGCTGGGCACCATACGGCCCAGATCGGCCACGTCGGCAAAGGTCACCGGCAGGAGCGACGGCAAGGCCTCTGCCAGCGCCCCTACGGCCTCTCGCGTGCCCCACAGCTTGCGAACTTCACGCTCTGGGTTGGCAAGTGCCGCGATAACGGCATGGCGGCCCCAGAAGCGAATACGCCCCCCGGCAGCCTGTGATGGTCTATGTCCACGTCTCATTGCGGCTCTTTCGCCGTTGCCGCGTTGACAGGCAAGCCCGC